>JAWLCP010000009.1:0-52788 GCA_041687115.1 Anaerolineae bacterium | reverse complement strand
CAAGCCGCCCAGGTTCTCGGCGGCTCTCTGTGCGACCCTGTTCGGGCCTTCTGGTCATTGATCGGCGTGGTGCCTTGACCTCACCGACTCATTCCCATCCTCGCGGGCAGCGAGCTGTCCCCTCGGCCACCCTGATGGCCTGTCCCCTGCTGTCCTGCCAGGCTGTCGCCCTTAGTATGCACGAGCGTTCTCGGCGGCAACGACGTGATCGGGTCGCAGTAGAATGTAGATCGACCCTCCGATCAAAGCTGCCGTGAGCACGCCCACCAGCCCAATCGCAGCGATCTTCGATATCATCTGAAGTCTCCTCGCTCCTCGTATCATGTTCTGGGTGAATACTACCACTGAAACGTGAAGATTCCATAAAGGCGAAATGAAGATCCGTTGAAGATTGTCGGATTGAGAGTGCGCCAGTGACCGAGTCTTGGTATAATAGAGATCGGCTCCTCTGAAAGAAGAAGCTCGTTGCCCCCGTCTTGGGGGCGGTGCCGCGGCCCGAGGACGGGCTCGCGACCCTCTTTCAGGAGATCCAAGATTGAGCTCGCTCAAGAGTTACAAGGGCAGCACCAGCCCACCGGACCCGCCCGCCCACGATCCTTCGAGGGTGGACCGACAGAGACATGTACAGCCTGACGAGTGAAATGAGGGTATGATGACAGTGCTTATTGGCACCAGTGGCTTCAGCTTCGACGACTGGGTGGGACCCTTCTATCCAGAGGACCTACCCAAGCGGCAGTGGTTGAGGTATTACGCTCAGGAGTTCTCGACGTGTGAGCTGAACTTCAGCTACTACCGGATCCCGGACGCCCGAACACTGGGCCAGATCGCGGCGAAGGTGCCGCAGGGGTTCCTGTTTTCGATCAAGGCATACCGGGGGATCACGCACGAGCGAGAGAACCCAGAAGCGGATATGGAGCAGTTCTCGAAAGCTCTGAGCCCGCTGATGGAGGAGGGGAAATTCGCATGTGTGCTGGCGCAGTTCCCGCATTCGTTCCACGCCAACCAGGCGAACCGCGACTACCTGAAGCGGGTGCGGGAGGGGCTGGCGGATGTTCCGGTGGTGGTGGAGTTCCGCTCCCGCGAGTGGATCGGAGAAGAGACCTTCAACGAGCTGCGATCGCTGAACATGGGATTCTGCTGCGTCGACCAGCCGCGATTCAGGAGCCTGGTACCCCCGGTAGCGGTCGCCACCGGGCCTGTGGCGTACGTCCGCTTCCACGGCAGAAATCGAGAGAAGTGGTGGCAGCACGACGAGGCGTGGGAGCGGTACGATTACAGCTACAGCGACGAGGAGTTGATGGAGTGGGTGCCCAAGATCCGCGAGTTGGACGCAGAGGCGCCGCTGACGCTAGTGTATATGAACAATCACTGGCAGGGACAGGCGGTGGGGTCGGCGCGGCAGCTAAGGATGTTGATGGAGGGGGCGGGCTGAGGCGGAGAGGTGAGGGAGGACGAGCGGCTCAGGCGCGCGGTTGATGGCGCGAGTGGTGACGGCGAGCAATCTGCGGGGAAGGTCTTCGCGGGGTTTGCCCTGGACCGAGTTGCGCGTCAGCGCCGGGATGAGACCTGGGTCAGAGAGCGGTCGAGGGACCCAACGACCCGCTTTGTTCCGATATGGGAATCCAAGGTCCTGGTGAGTGATCAATTGACGCCCCGCCCCGTCCTGCTGAGAACGGAGGACGCTGAGACTCTACTCCAACGGGCGGAATCGGTGGTTCTGCTTGGAGAGGCTGAGGGGGGTGCTTACTTCGCGATCGGTTTGACCGAGCACGATGACCTCCCACGCCGCCTAGCGCGAGCTGGAGAGTTTCGCCCGCTGCGTTCGGTCGCCGCAATACTTGATTGGCGGGAGGCCGCGCTGCTGGCCTACGCCAAGGCTATGATCTATTGGCACCAGCGACATCGATTCTGCGGAGACTGCGGCAGCGTCACGGCGAGCACCCATGGGGGGCACCTGCGGGTGTGCTCGAACGAGCAATGCAGGCAACACCACTTTCCACGAACGGACCCGGCGATCATTGTGCGGGTCAGCCGAGGCGAGCGGTGCTTGCTGGGGCGGCAGCCGATGTGGCCGGAGGGGCTCTACTCGATCATCGCGGGCTTCGTCGAGCCCGGTGAGAACCTGGAGGCGGCGGTAGCGCGTGAGGTACGGGAGGAGACGGGGATTCGTCTCACGGGGATCCGGTATCATTCATCCCAACCGTGGCCATTTCCGAGCTCGCTGATGGTGGGATTCACCGCTCGGGCAACCAGCGCGTCCATTCGGCTCCACGACGGGGAGCTGGAGGATGCCCGGTGGCTATCACGAGGGGAGATTGCTGATTGGCTACGGCAGGGCAGTTTGCGGCTCCCGAGGGAGATCTCGATCTCATACCGCCTCATCGAGGAGTGGTTCGACGCGGGAGGATCGGGAGAGCTCAAGGGGATGGTGGAATCGGGCTAGCTCATGGGGTCCGAGAAGTGGGTGTGATCGCGGGACTGGATGGCTGTTTGATCACGCCGGATCCACCTGCAACGCAATCACCTTCCGCGCCAGCACGCTGATTACCTCCCCTCGTTTCTGCAGCGTCCCCTCGACCACCACAAAGGACGACTGCAAGGCCTCTCGACTCTCCTCATAGATCTCCGGTCTGATGACGACGTTGATGAGCCCACCCTGGTCCTCCAGAGCGAGGAAGGCGACGCCGTTGGCGGTGGGTGGGCGTTGGCGGGAGACGATGACGCCACCCACGGAGACGTTCTGCCCGTCCCGCAGCTCCGGCATACTTCTACTGGGGGTGACGCGCATGGCGCGCAGCCTATCGCTGACCAGGGACGTCGGGTGCTCCCGGGCACTCACTCCGGTGTGGGCTATCTCGGTCCACAACCTCCCGCGCGGCGAGAGGAAGGCGAACCGTGGACGTCCGTCCTGGGGAGCCGAGATGGGCAGCTCCGGCGGGCGTCCGGCGGCGTCCAGGGCGGTCTTGAGCTCCCAGAGCAGTTGTCGCCGCGGGACCCCCCAGGCGTCGAAGGCGCCGGCCCAGATCAATCCCTCCACCGCTCTTCTCCCCAACCTGGTGCGTCGACAGAAGTCAGCGAGCGAGCGAAAGGGATTGGACTGTCTCGCCTCTACCACCCTCTGGCCGCCCACGTCGCCCAGCCCGCTCACCACAGCCAGGCCCAGCCGCAGTGCCTCTCCTTCGACGGTGGCCTTCAGGTCGGAGGCCTCGACGTCGACGGGCCTCACGTCAAGCCCGGAGCGGCGGGCCTCGGAGACGATGACGTGGGGCGGGTAGAAGCCCATGGGCTGGTGACGGAGGAGGGCGGTGAAGAAGGCAAGGGGACGGTAGCGCCGGAGCCAGGCGGATTGATAGGTGAGGACGGCGAAGGCGGCTGCGTGGCTCTTGGGGAAGGAGTATCCCCCGAAGGCCTGGAGCTGTTGGAAGATGTGTCGGGCGGTGTCTGGATCCACGCCTTTGCGCGCTGCCCCTTCGAGGAAGCGTTGCTTGAACTGTATGATCTGCCGCTTTGCCTGCTTGTGGGAGAGGGCCCGGCGGAGGAGCTCGGCCTCCCCCGGGGTGAAGTCGGCCAGGTCGCGAGCAACTTTCAGCACCTGCTCCTGGAAGATGATGACGCCCAAGGTCTCGTTGAGGGCGGGCTCCAGGAGGGGGTGAGGGTAGCGGATGGCCTCACGACGCTGGCGGCGGCGGAGGTAGGGGTGGACCATGTGGGCCTGGAGGGGGCCAGGACGGATGAGGGAGATCTGGATGATGAGGTCGTGGAACGATCGCGGCTGGAAGCGAGGGATGAGGCTGGCCTGGGCTCTGGACTCGACCTGGAACACGCCGATGGTCTGACCCCGGCAGAGCATGTCGTAGACCTCGGGGTCGTCGTGGGACAAGGCGGTCAAGTCCGGCCTCTGTCCGGTCTGGGCCTCGACGATGGTCACGGCATCCTCGATGGTCGACAGCATGCGGAGTCCCAGGAGGTCGATCTTGACCATCCCTACGCTCTCCAGGGCATCTTTGTCCCACTGGGTGACGACTCGACCCTCCATTGTTGCAGGTTCCAGCGGTACCAGCTGGCTCAAGGGGGGACCTGAGAGGACCATTCCGCCGTTGTGGATGCCCAGATGACGCGGAATACCGATGATCTGGGGTACGAGTTCGAGGAGATGGTGGAGGGGTCCAGGGCCAAGGTTGAGGTCGGCAGGGTAGTCGACGCCAAGTGTGTCGAGGATGTGAGATGAGGCGTCGGTGCGGGTGAGGGTGTCGCGGGCTAGGTCGACGATCTCGGGACAGGACTCTGCCAACCGCTCCACCAGGGGCGGAGGGAAGCCGAGGGCTCGCGCGACGTCACGGACGGCGGAGCGCGCGCGGTAGGTGACGAGGGTGCATGCCATGGCGGCGTGTTCCTTCCCATAGCGCCGGTAGACGTACTGGATGACCTCCTCGCGCCGGTCGGCGGCGATGTCCAGGTCAATGTCGGGCGGGGATCCGCGCTCGGGCGATAGGAAGCGCTCGAAGACGAGGTCGCAGGCGACGGGATCGATGGGACTGATGTCGAGGAGGTAAGCGACGAGGGAGTTGGCGGCGCTGCCCCGCCCCTGGCAGCGTATGCCGGCCTGCCGGGCGAAGCGGACGATGTCCCAGACGATGAGGAAGTAGTTGTCCAGGCCCATGTGTCGGATGACAGAGAGCTCTCGTTCCAGAAGGTCGACGGGCGGGTTGACCGTATAGCGGCGGTGAAGCTCCCGCTGGCACAGCCGTCGCAGATGGAGGCGGGGGGCATGGGCTCCATCAACCGGAGCGCGGGGGAGGATCTGGGTCCCTGCGGGGAGGTAGTGGAAGGCGGGGGCGCAGCGCTCGGCGATGCGAAGGCTGTTCTGGAGGGCGAGGGGGTTGTGGTCGAGGATGTCGCTGAAGAGCTCTGCCATCTCTCCTGGCGAGCGCAGTACGTATTGGTCGTTAGGACGGAGAAGGTCGCCGGCGTCGTCGAGGGTGGTGTGATGGCGGATGCAACGCAGGACATCGTGGACCTCCCGCTGACGGGGGTGTAGGTAGTGGACGTCGCCGGTGGCGACTACGTCCAGGCGGGCCCGGTCGGCCAGGGTCACGAGCCGGGCCAGGAGCCGCTGGTCGCCCCTTCGAAGGTGGCGCTGGAGCTCGATGAAGAAGTGGTGAGGGCCGAAGAGGTGAGCGTAGCCCTGGGCGACGTCCATGGCCAGCTGCCGCCTGCCCGCCATCAGGAGCTGTGGAATCTCCCCCTGCCGACAGCCAGACAGGGCGATGAGGCCTTCGGCATGGTCAGCGAGATCCCGTTTTTTCAGGCTGGCCACCCCTTTCTCCTGATCCTGACGGGCCAGCGTGATCAACCGACAGAGGTTGGCGTACCCTTCCGCGGTTTCGACCAGGAGGGTGAGGTGGAAACCATCTTCGAGGGTCATCTCGGCGCCCAGGAGGGGCTTGACGCCCACTTCCTTTGCGGCCTTCGCAAAGCGCACTGCTCCGTAGAGGGCGTCGTGATCCGTGAGGGCGAGAGCGGGGATCTCCAGATCGGCCGCGCGGGCCGCCAGAGCCTCGGGGGTGGGGACGCCGTCGAGGAGGCTGTGGCTGGAGTGGGTGTGGAGCTCGGCGTAGCCGTGGGGGACTAGATGTGGCGGCGTTCGAGGAGCCATTGGTTAGCCTGCAGGTCGCAGAAGACGGTGCGCATCTGGTCGTCGTCGAGCTCAAGGCGGAAGTAGTCGCGCTGAATGGGTTGGGCCCACCAGCGGCGACGCTCCCGCCAGTGTTCGTGGACGGAGCGGACCTCCCGGATGCGCCGGCGCCAGACGATGGCTCTGGGCAGTCCCTCCTGGTCCGTGGTGACCTGGATGGGGGAGGGTTCTGGGGGGAGAAGGAGGGAGGCAACGATGACGGAGAGGTCACCAAAGCGCTCCCACAACCGTCGGAGGGTCTCACGGAGGGGGCGGTCGAATGTGGAACGAGCGCCGAATGCGTCACCACGGAAGAGGGTGAGCTGGGTGGCGCCGTGGTGGGAGGAGCGGAGGGGGTAGACGGTGATGGAGAGGTCGGTCACAGGCCGATGAATGGGGATGGTCCCCAGCATTCGAGCGGCCAGGCGGGAAAGTTGGTCGGCGCTGGACGACGGGGGCTTAACCGGTTTGCCGACGGTATTCGCCTCACCCGCTGCCTCAACAATCTCCAACCGCATGCCCTCGGCCTGGAATCCACGGCGGTTGAGCTCGCCGGCCAGATCGTCCGCCATGCGCCCCACGTGAGCCAGCAGCGGCGCCCGATCGCTCAACGGGTCGATGAAGGCGTGGGATCTTGAAAGCTGAAGTGGAGGGGTGTCGGCATAGACAGGCCGGCCGTCGATGCCGCAGGCCATGTCATACAGGGGACCCGCGTGGCTGCCGAACTGGCGGATGACGGCGAGACGGGGCAGGTTGACCAGGGCGCCGAGGGTGCGCACGCCCAACAGGCGGAGGCGTCGTTCCATCTCCGGGTCGAGAGGAAGCGCAGAAATATCCAGAGGCGAGAGAAAAGCTTGTTCCCCCTCCGGGGGAACGACACACACGTCTCCTGGTCGGGCTGCACGCGCCGCCTGCTCGGCCACGAACTTGCTGCCTCCTAGCCCAACTTGAACATCCAATCCTTCGCCTTTGCTCAGGACAGGCCCCGAGGCGTCGGTGGTTTCCTGAAGGAGCCGGTGAGCCAGGTCCGCCTCATGGTCAAAGCGACGTTTGAGAGCGGAGACGTCGGCAAGGACGAGGCCGAGCTCACCGCTCTCCACAGTGGGTGTGAAGCGCCTGACGATATCGGCCAGTGCATGGTGAACGGCATCGTACGTGGCTTCATCGGCGGGTAGGAAATGGGCATGGGGACAGAGGGTTTCCGCTCGAGAGAGGCGCATGCCGGGTTCGACGCCGGCCACCGTGGCCTGCGGGCAGCAGTCGAGGACGGCGCCGGCGTCCCAGCGCCGCCCGCCGACGACGAGGGGAGCGCGGGCAAGGGAGGGGTCGCGGCGCCGTTCTAGCCGCACCGGGAGGTGGGGGATCAACAGACAGGCCAGTCGCATCATACCAGGGCTAACACTCATCGCACCCGATTTAGAACATATGTTCTATTATAGAGCAGAACGAGGGGATGTCAACTGGAACATGCCAATCAAGGAGAACTGCTGAGCAACGCGCGATCCCATGACAGGCATGCCTCGCTCCATCACCAGCTGTCGTGTTGGATTCCTGGAAGATTGTGGTACAGTATAAGGTATCACAGAGCCCGCCAAAGATCACCATCAGGCTACCTGCCACCCGCTGGCACGGGCGTTTGGGAATCTAAGACGACCAGGAGGCAACGACAATGAGCATTCGAAGAGGATATCCCCTGGTAGCGCTGCTTCTGGTGCTTATCGCGGGATGTGCGACCCAGACTGGCGAGGTCTCTGATTCCGCCCTCGAGGCACAGGCCTGGCCCATCTTAGAGTCGGCGGCCGAGGTCGTGGCGATAGCCATCGAAATCCTGGGCATCATTGTTATCGTGAAGGGCGCTGTGACGGCAAGCATCGCATTCATGCAGGACTGGATTGGGGAACTGAGGGCCCTCGCCGCGTGCCGCGACTACCGCGAGCAACTGGGGTACGCCGTTCTCCTCGGCCTGGAGTACCTGGTCGCGGCCGACATCATCCGCACCGTGGCGGTGCGCCCGACATTTCGCAACGTGGGAATCCTGGGGGCTATCGTCGCCATTCGAACCTTCCTCAGCTTCGCGCTGGAGGTGGAGATCGAGGGGCGCCTACCGTGGAAGGTTGGGGAGAAATGAGCACGCAAAGCCCGGAACGGAGTGAGCGTTGCGCACTCCGCAGTTGGCAGACTCTACTCAGAATAACGGCATCTGGCCTGTCGGTGGCTTCAGATCAGAGCCTCCCACGCCCAGCAATCGAACCGGACGCCCACACTCCCAGGCCTGCTTCAAGAGGACCAGGGCCGCGCGGTAGATCCGCACCTCGTCACCCGTGGGCACGTCCAGGCTCATCTGACGAGTAAGCGTCTCGAAATCATCGTAGCGCAACTTGACCGCTATCGTCCCCGCCGCTGCATCGGTCTGCTTCAGCCGCTGTGCCACGCCTTGACTCAGCCTCCACAGCTGCTTCTTGAGGGCCTCCAGATCCCGCAGATCGCGACTGAACGTCCTCTCCCGGCTCACCGACTTCCGCTCGTGCTCCGTCACCACCGGGCGGTGGTCGATCCCCCGACATCGGCGAGCCATCGCCGCCCCCTGTTCTCCGAAGCGCGCCGCCAACTCCTGCGCGGACAACTGCGCCAGATCGCCGACCGTGGTCACGCCCATCTCTGCCAGCTTCTGGGCGGTGACCGGACCGATCCCCCAGATCACCCGCACCGGCAAGGGCTCCAAGAATGCCGCCCCCTCACCTGGGCGGACGACGGTGAGCCCGCCCGGTTTGTCATAGTCCGAAGCCACCTTCGCCACCAGCTTATTGGTCGCCACACCCAGTGACGCCGACAGCCCTACCTCATCCCGCACTCGCTGCTGCAGCCGCCGCGCGAGCGACACCGCCTCCTCCCACTGGTCGACCTGCTCCGTCAGATCGAGGTAGGCCTCATCGATGCTGATCCTCTCGACCAGGGCGGTTGCATCGTACAGAATCGCCATCACCCGCCGCGAGTACCGTCGATACACGTCAAACCGAGGCGGGATCACCACCGCCTGGGGGCAGAGGCGCACAGCCCGGGCCATGGGCATCGCCGAATGGACACCGTACTCCCGCGCCTCGTACGAGGCGGCGGCGACCACCCCTCTCTTATCAGGACGCCCGCCCACCAGGACCGGTCTACCGGTCAGGCCTGCATTCTCGCGGAGCTCCACCGAAGCGTAGAAGGCATCCAGATCCAGATGCACGATAGCACGATGAGGCCCTGAGGCTGACGGGCTGGAATCCGCCTGCTCGTCCTGCCGCGGTGAGAGCTCAAGATCGAGAGGCAGCCTCGTCCCCTGCGTCAACTCGCCCCCTTCCCTTCCGCGACGTCGCCTGGTCGCTGACGGTAGCGGCAATCGGGGTACTTGGAGCAGCCCCAGAACAGCCCCTGCTTTCCCTTCCGCTCCACCAGCTCACCGCCGCACTTGGGGCACGTGCCGACTACCAGAGGAGCACTCCATCTGCAGTCGGGGAAGTTCGAGCACGCGCGGAAGCGCCCGTACTTGCCCTGACGCACCACCACGTCCCCGCCGCATTCCGGGCACTTCTCCCTGGTGAGCGCTTCGTCGTCCTTCGGCCGGGGCACTGCCACCGTCTGCTCCTGCGCCGCCCGCCGTGCGGCCGCCAGCGCGGTCTCGAAGGGTTCGTAGAACTGGCTCAGCACCTGGACCATTGCGCGCTCGCCCCGAGCGATCCGATCCAGATCCTCCTCCATCTCCGCCGTAAAGCCCACGTCGAAGAGATCCGGAAACTGCTTCACCAGGAAGTCACACACAACATGGCCGAGCGGTTGAGCCTGAATCGACGCGCCCCGACGGCTGACGTACTTCCGCTGGAACAGGGTGCGAACGATCCCGGCGTACGTGCTGGGGCGCCCGATTCCCCGCCTATCCAACTCCTTGATAAGACTGGACTCCGTGAAGTGCGGCGGGGGCTCCGTGAAGCGCTGCTCGGGGATCACCTCGTGGAGCAGCAGAGGCTCGTCCAGCGTGAGCGACGGCAGGTCCTGGTTAGCCGCGCCCAGCTTGTGACTGGACCGCTGCGACCACCTCACCGGGTAGACCGCCATAAAGCCCTCAAACAGCAGCTCTCTCCCGCTGGCCCGGAACAGGTAGGGAAGATCCTCCCCGCCGCGCGCGCATACGACGTCGACCGTGGTGTCGTTATAGAGGGCGGGCTTCATCTGGCTGGCGATGAACCGCCGCCAGACCCACTGATACAGCTCCCTCTGGTCCGCCGTCAGGTGCTCGCGCATCGCCTTGGGGGTGCGCTCGGCCGAGGTGGGTCGGATCGCCTCGTGGGCCTCCTGAGCCACCTTCGAGCGGGTGGCATAATGAGGCGCGCTATCAGGCAGATAGTCGGCGCCCCAATATCGGCCGATGACGTCCCGGGCCTCGTCCTGGGCCGACTGCGCCACGAACGTGCTGTCCGTGCGCATATAGGTGATCAGCCCGACCGTGCCCTCACCGGGCAGAGCCACCCCTTCATAGAGCTGCTGAGCCACGCGCATCGTCTTGGTGGCGCCCCAATGGAGCTTGCCAGCCACGTCCTGCTGCAGCGTGCTCGTGGTGTATGGTGGGTACGGTTTCCGGCGCTTCCGCTTCCGTTCCACCTTCAACACGCGATAGTCGGCCGTCTCGATCCGGTCGATGATCGGTCGGACGTCTTCCTCCGTCCTTAGATCCGGCTTCTCGCCATCGACCGCCGCCAGCCGGGCTCGGAAACACTCCTCCTGGCTGGTGATCTTCGACAACTCGACCTCGAGAAGCCAATACTCCTGGGGGTCGAAGCCCTCAATCTCCCGGTCGCGCTCCACCACCAGACGGAGTGCCACGGTCTGCACCCGCCCCGCCGACAGTCCTTTTCGCCCCCTGACCGCCTTCCACAGCACCGGGCTGACCTGGTATCCCACCAGTCGGTCCAGGATACGGCGGGCCTGCTGGGCATCAACCAGCGCCTGGTCCAGCGCGCGCGGCTCAGCCAGAGCCGCGTGGACCGCCTCACACGTGACCTCGTGAAACGTGATCCGCTGTGGCTGTCTGGCTCCCAGCGTCGTCCCGATCACCTCGACCACGTGCCATGCGATG
This sequence comes from Anaerolineae bacterium, assembly GCA_041687115.1. GTDB lineage: Bacteria > Chloroflexota > Anaerolineae > B4-G1 > B4-G1 > SKLM01. The sequence continues at coordinate 42,004 of JAWLCP010000009.1, read as the reverse complement.
GCTTCCCCCTCGCGATCCGGATCCGTGGCCAAGTAGACACAGGTGGCCTGTCCGGCCGCCTCCTTGATGCGGCCTGCCCGCTCCTTCCCGCCTCGGCGAAACCAGTACGTCGGGCGGAAGTCACGCTCAGTATCCACACCCAGCTTCTTCGGCGGAAGGTCACGGATGTGTCCCATCGTGGCAAGCACGCGGTAGCTTCGTCCCAGGAAGCCCCGCAGCGCCTTCGCCTTGGTTGGGGACTCGACGACAATCAGATTCATCAGGAGCTGTCGTCAGACAGACCCTCGTCCTCATCCCCGATGAGGACATCGCGCTTGCGCCCACCCCCCACGGGCGGCCCGATGATGTCCATCTCCGTCATCACTTCCATCAAGCGCGCGGCGCGCGGATAGCCGATGTGAAGCCGGCGCTGGAGGAGAGACGCAGAAGCGCTGCCCCGCTCCTTCACCAGGGAGATGGCGCTCTGGAGCATGTCCTCATCCACGTAGTCGGCGTCGAACTCGTCGTCCTCCTCGCCCTCGGGGGACTCGGGCGGCATCATCTGCCTCCACGGGCCCGGGCGGGGCCCGTCATCCACCGGGCCGATCTGCTTGCGCCAGAAGGCAGTGACCCGGTCCAACTCCTCCGGGGAGACGTAGCAGCCCTGGACGCGGACAGGATAACCGGCGTCCGAGGCCAGGTAGAGCATGTCGCCGTCGCCCAGGAGCGTCTCCGCGCCCGGCATGTCGAGGATGACGCGCGAGTCGACCTGGCTGGCCGTGGCGAAGGAGATGCGGGCCGGGAAGTTGGCCTTGATCAAGCCGGTGACCACGTCCGTGCTGGGGCGCTGGGTGGCCACGACCAGGTGGATACCGGTGGCGCGGCCCATCTGAGCGATGCGGCACAGGAGCTGCTCCACCGCCTCCGGCGCCAGCATCATGAGGTCCGCGAGCTCATCGATGAGGACGACGATGCGGGGCAGCGTCGGCTTCTCCTCCTTCGCCATCTTCCGGTTGTAGTCATCGAGGTGGCGCGCCGAGGCGTCAGCGAAGCGCTTGTATCGCTGATCCATCTCCAGCGCCGCCCAGCGGAGCACCTTGACCACCCGCTCCAGGTCGACCTCCACCTCTCCATAAAGGTGCGGAAGCCCGTTGAAGCGGACCAGCTCCACCATCTTGGGGTCGATCATCACCAGCCGCAGCTCCTCCGGGGTGTTGCTGCAGATCAGGCAGGTGGTGATGGATTTGATGCATACCGACTTGCCGGAGCCTGTGGTCCCGGCGATGAGGAGGTGGGGCATATCGGCCAGGTCTGCGACCACCGCCTGACCGGCGACGTCGTGCCCCAGGGCGATGGCCAGTGGAGAATCGAGGCGCCGGAACGGCCCGGACGCCATGACCTCGCGGACGGTCACCACCTGTACCTCCTGGTTGGGCACCTCAATGCCCACGAAGGGCCGCCCGGGCACGGGCGCCTCCACGCGCAGGCGCGGCGTGGCCAGCGCCAGCGCCAGGTCGTCCGCCCGCTGGCTGATCTGCCGCACGCGCACCTTCCGCTCGCCCGACCGGGCCCGCTCCACGAAGCCCGGCTCCACACCGAATTGGGTCACCGTCGGGCCCACGCGCACCTCGACGACCTCCACGGGGATGCCAAATTGGGCCAAGGTCTCCTTGATGATACGCGATTTGCGGCGAATCTCCGCGTCGGTCAGCGGCGGACCCTGGGCCTGGTCGAGCAAGGTGAGCGGCGGCAGGTCCCTCTGTCGTTCCTGCGAAGGGCCCCGCTGCTTCGACGCGACGGGCGACGGTCCTTTCGAGGCAGAGGGATCAGGCGCCTTCTCCGTCGTCGCACGATGGGAGGGGGACGCCACGGGGGCCTGGGACGGGGCCGACTCCCGCCTCAGCTGTGCCCTGGCGCGGCGGGCCCGATAGGAGGCGATTCCGCCCCGCACCACCCGCACTGTGCGTCTGAGATCGCCCAGGGTGACGTCAAAGGTCAGCCCCAGGCCCAATATCAAGAACAGTGACAGGATGACCACAGTCGGGAGCAGTCCCAGGTACGTGGAGAGGAAGACAGAGAGGCTCCAGCCGACCAGCCCGCCACCCGCTCTCTGCTCTATCAGCGCCCAGGGGTCGCTCCGGCCAAGGGCAGCATGGGTGAGCCCCAGGAGGCTGAACATCACCAGCTCAGCGCCCACAAAGGGCCGCCACCGCCAATAAATGGCTCGATCGAGGAGGTACTGGAGCCAGAGAAGGCCGGCCAGGGTGATGGACGCCGCCGCAGGGTAGACGCCCCAGCCGACCAGGTAGCGCAGGAGGTCGACCCAGGCGTTGGCCCAACGGCCTTCGGTCACCCCGAACACGGCCAGCAGCGTGATCACGCCCACGGCCACCACCAGCAGGGCCAGGATCTGCTGGAGGAGCGGGCTGGTCAGGATGTCACTCGCCTGCCAGGGATGCTTTCTTCTGGTCATTCCCCGTTATTCCTCCCGGGGGCATAGCTCGTCATCATCGGGACCAGGCTCCTGGGAGAGGCGCTCTCTGGCCTCCAGTTCCTCGAGCCTGAGGGCCATGCGGCGTCGCGCGCCATCGACACTAAGCACTTCGACCAGGACGTGGTCGCCTTCGCGCAGGACATCGTGAGGATGGCGCGGATTCCCCGAGTCCAACTCCGAGATGTGGACGAGCCCCTCGAGGCCCTGTTCCACCTGAACGAAGGCGCCAAAATCGACCACGTGGGTGACCGTCCCCCTTACAAGCTGGCCAACGGAGTAGCGATCCTCGACGGTCTCCCAGGGATTGGGCTGGAGACGCTTGATGCTCAACCCCACCCGCTCACGCTCCGGCTCCACGCTGAGCACGTAGACATCGACAGGCTGCCCGGCATTGAGGACGTCGCCGGGATGGGCCACCCGGCCCCAGGAGAGCTCCGAGATGTGGATCAACCCCTCGAATCCCCCCAGATCCACAAAGGCACCGAAGGAGCAGAGGTTGGTCACGCGCCCGCGACAGACGTCACCAGGCTCCAGGTTGTGCAACACCTGCTGGCGGTTGCCCTCCTCAACCTGGGTGGCCCGCTCGGAGAGAACCAGACGATTCGCGTCTGGGTCCACCTCGATGATCTTGAGCGCCAGCCTGGTTCCGATGAGGCGGCGCAGCTCCTCCTGTCGCTCCTCCTCGCCCGCCGAGGGGGTGAGGTCGAGAAGATGGGAAGCGGGGACGAACCCCTCGAGGCCGTTCCAACGAACGAGGAGTCCGCCCCGGTTGCAGCCCACCACGGGCGGCTCCAGCGCCTCCCCCGCAGCCATCATACGGTGCGCCTCTTCCCACGCATCCTCAGCCAGACTCGGTTCGTCGGACTCTTCGGGGAGCCCCGCTGGTTTCGAAGTGTGCTCATGCCACCAGCCAGGCTGATCCGCGGTGGATGCCGCTCTTCCGTTCTCCCCGTCGCGCAGCAGGGCTTGCCAGTAGCTCTCGCTTGGCGGCGCGTGGGGAGGGATCCATCGTGTGGCGGGGGTCATGGGTTCACCTCCTTGGAGGGGGGTAGGAGTTGCCTCGTCTCAGAGGCCGCCTCGCTTCCGAAGCGCCTGCTGAGAAACTGTGCTCCTGCGTTGACGGTTGCGACGCTGGCAGAGGTGGAGATTGCTTCGCTACGCTCGCAATGACGGCCCAGCGGTGCTGGGCTAGGCGTGGGCTTCTCACGTTCAGAGTGGCGCAGCTTGGACGTCCAAGCTGGGCGCCATGGCATGACTCGCAACGACAGGCAGTCATTCGGTACTCCCCATAGCAGACGGTCATAAGTGCTCGCAACGACGGACGTTCATCATTCGTCAGGATGGGAGGACTTCAACTCCTCCCGCTCCATCTCCGCCACCATCTCTGCCGCTGCTTTGATGGCAACACGCTGCTTGCGGTAGAGGTTCGATTCACTCATCGCCAGGCGGTCTGCCACATCGCGCACCTTCAACCCCTGAAGGAACTTCAGGTCGAGGATGTTGTAGAGCACCCACGCCGGAGCCGTCATCTTCCGCTCTCCCTCCGGTCGCAGCCGCTCAATCGCCTCCCGGAGCACCGCTCGAAGACCCTTCATCGCGTTCCCATCCTGCTCACGGGTGGCCCGCTCCACAACCTCCAACGCCATCAGCGGATTCGTGGTCAGCCCGGGGCCGCCCCAGTAGTGCTTCAACGCATCGCGCACCCACTCCCGCAGCTCACCCGACTGGACCAGGTTGAACTCGGCAAGCGCTTCGTCGCCGGCGTAATGGACCATGCTCCGCCGCCGCTGAATATCCTCGATCTCCGGCATAATCCGCTCCAGCGCGCTGAAGAGACCCTGCTGGAGCTGCCGGTCCTCGAGGGCTGCCGCCGCCTGCGCGAGCAGATTGGCCACCCCCTGCTGCTCCTCCGGGGACAGATCCGGCTCCGGCGCACGGGCGGCCACGCCCAGCACTCCCAGGATGACGTGCCGGTCCTCCGTGGCGCGCAGGGGGGCAAGCCAGTAGCCATTCCAGACGAAGAGATCGCCGTGACGCTCCAGCGTGCGCTCGTGCGCTGCGTCGTCGGCGACCGCGACCTCATGATTGTCATCGCCTTCGCGCACGTGGTAGAGGGACGCCTGCCAGGCATCAAACGACAGACCGGCAGAGAGACCAGGCTCCAGATCTCCGCACGCGACCTCCAGGTGGGGCTCTCCATTATCGACCACGGCCACAAAGGCCGTGTCGACGCGCAGCAGCTCACACAGGGCCGTGAGCACGTTCTCCAGGAACTGATGGAGGTCAGTAGAGGTGAGCAGCCGGCTGGACAGCTGCTGGATCCATTCGATCTCCTCTCGATCCTCCAGATAGAGAGCCCGATCGATCAGGGGCTTCCCAAGCTCAATGCCGATCTGCAACAGCAGGATGACGCCGACGACCCCGAAGAGCATAATGCGGCGGCTGGGGAGGCCCAGCCATCCTTCCCCCTGAGCGGTGGCCACGATGATGAGCACCACCAGCGTGGCGACGAAGGGTCCCCGCAGGAGGAAGTGGACCAAGCGATGCTTCACCACGCGATCGGGCGTGAGAGCGCCGAAGGAGACCACGCTGTAGGAGAGGACCACCAACATCAACCCCACCCCGACGTTGCCTGTCACCAGCACCAGCCAGAGCAGCAAGCCCGACGTGGGGGCCGGCCATCCCACCACGAGCAGGTAGGGGAAGACACCGGCCGCCGGAGCAGCGAAGGTAGCAGCCAGATAGGACATGCGGCGCCGTGATGTCGATGTCAGACACCGCTCGCGCGCCCGCAGCACGTTGGCCGCCCCCCAACCCACGGCGACGGCAAAATAGAGGGTGAACAGCGGGAACAGTGGTCCAGGTTGCAGGTGGACCGCGCGATGGGTCAGCGAGCCATTCTGCACAATCAGATCGCTGAACGCCACTCCCACCAGCAGAAGGCCGCTCATGGCATAACTGACGCGAACGGCGATCGCCTGCAACCTACTCCGTCCTCCCGTGGTGGCCAGCAGCGCGTGGGAGAAGTTGAGGTACGCGGCGGGCGTGAAGGCGATGCCGATCCACTGGACCTCCAGCCAGGGCCTTGCCGCCAGCCAGTCCTCCACCCCGAACAAGGCGAGATCCACGAAATACGTCACGAGCACGCAGCCCAGCAGAAGCGCAAACGTCCGCCCCACAGGGCTACGGCGGGTGTAGATCAGAAGATACAGGAGCAGGGCAAAGGAGAAGATGACGATGCCCGACGTGAGCACCAGGTTCAGCAGCTCGAACAACCGTTCAAAGTCTAACGCCGACAACACAGCCAACCCACCCAGATACAACTCAGACAACCAGTCAGACAACCAATCGCGCTCCCCGCCTGTCACTGCGAGGAGCTCCGGAAGCGCAAAGGCCTATGCGACGAACCCATCGCCGCCCTCACTCCCGGACATCAAGCTACCGCAATCTGCCCGTAAAGAAGAGCGCAATATCCTCGCTGGGCCAGTAGCGGTCATTGTAGCCGCAGAAAGCCAATCCACAAGCGCGGGAAAACTCGATGGCAGGGTAGTTCTTTGTCTGCACCTCGAGCGTCAGCCGGACCAGGTCACGCTCACGCCCCCAGCGAGCAGCCGCCCTGAGCAGCGTGGTTCCGATCCCGCGACGCCGGCGCGCTGGTTCCACCACCAAATCGCCCACCCACGCCAAGCCATGCTCGGGCTCAGCCGTTAGGGCTACATAGCCACACACCTCTGCCTCTATCTCCGACACGAGAAACCCGTCCCGCCGCCGCCAACCCGCGAGCAGGTCGTTGCCCTGACGAGGATAGTCGACCTTGATCTCTCGAGGAAGACGAACCGTCCGAAACAAGATCGTCTGCGCACCATTCTCTACCCGGTTCTCCATCTGCCAGACGCGGTCGGTTGTGAACGAATGGTCCAGGGCCCCGCAGGGGGCCAGGTCTTTGGGTTCCGCCGGGCGAACCAGCATCTACAAGCTCCTCAAGGTGGAACGAGCCGTTCGGCTGCAGCAGTACGATCTATTTTCATTCTACCATCAGGACTCCATTGAGGCAAACCCGCCGGCCCAACGGCGATCCGCGCGATCCGGAGGCCTCCTGCGGCTTCCCACTCAACCGCACACCACGCGGCCTTCCGTGCCGCACGCCCAACCTTGTACCCCCCAATCAGCCCCCTGTGAGCCACCCGCGCACAACTCTTTCCACCTCCTCGTGCGTCGTCTCAGCCACGTCGAACCAGCGAATGTCCGCATCGTCCAGACTGAACCAGCTGTACTGGTGACGAATCAGACGCCGCAGGCCCCTCCGTATCTCCGCCACCACCTCCTCCAGCGTCGCCTCCCCCTCGAAATACCCCTCGAACTCCGCATATCCCACCGCCGACATCGCCGGCAGCCCCCAATCGTACCCCGCCTCCCACAGCTCGCGCACCTCCTCCACCAACCCCGCCTCCATCATGTGGTCCAGCCGCCTGTCCGCCCGCTCATACAACAACTCTCGGTCCATGGTCAGCCCGACTTGAAACACCGCATAAGGTGGTGGCTCCTTCCCCTGCTGCTCAGACATCCGTCGCCCGCTCACCAGACACACCTCCAGCGCCCGCACCACCCGACGCACGTTGTGCGGGTGGATCTCCCGCGCCGCCTCCGGGTCCAACCGCCTCAGCCACTCGTGCAACGCATAGGGGCTCTCCTCCTCCGCCCTGGTCTCCAACTCCTCCCGCAGATCCGGATGAGGGGGCACGCGGGGAATGCGCCACCCCTCGACCACGGCCTGAACGTACTGCCCCGTACCGCCCACGAGGAGCGGCAGCTTCCGCCGGGCACGGATGTCGCCGATGGCCGCGTAAGCCAGATCCTGATACTCAGCCAATCCCACCGTCTCGTCCGGGTCCGCAATGTCGACCAGATAGTGCGGAACGCGCGCCCGCTCCTCAGGCGTCGGCTTCGCCGTCCCGATATCCATCCCCAAGTAGAACGAGCGAGAATCGGCGGAGATCACCTCGCCGTCGAACGCCTCTGCCAGACGGAGCGACAGCGAGGTCTTCCCCACCGCCGTCGGCCCCACGATCACCAGCAACGGTGGATCCACCCTCCAAGAGGAACAGGCAAGCGTCCCCTTCGATTGGGGGCTCTCGCTCCCTCTACCAGATGCTTTCATACACGTCGACTCGTAGTAAGTAGCCTGCTCTGTCCATTTCCACCGCGACCAACCCGATCCGCCAGTCGACCTCGTGGACATTCACGTCATGCTCCGCCAGGTACATGCGCGCCACGTCTGCCATCCGCTTCACCTTTGTCGACCTCAACGACTCCTCCGGGGTGCCGAAGCTCCGTCCACGCCGCGTGCGAACCTCGAAGAAGGTCCACGTGTCACCACGGAGGGCCACGACATCCACCTCACCCATCTGACAGTGCCAGTTGCGGCCCGCGATCTCGTACCCCTGTCGCGCCAACTCTCGAACAGCCAGCTCCTCACCCCGGCGCCCCAGGCCTGCCCTCCCATCACTCACGCGAATCTCCTGCCTGAAACGCAGGCCGTGACTCAGGACATTCCACGGATCGTACCCCAAGACGAGGGCCCCGTCACGCGGCGCTCTCCACCACCACCGTGGAGGCATAGTGGTCGCAGGCCTCTCGGAGCACACACCGCTCGCATTCGGGGTTCCGAGAGTGACAGATAGCCCGGCCGTGAGCGATCAGATTGAGGTGGAACGGGTAATAGATCTCCTCGGGCACGACATTCTCCAGAATATCGTGCGCCTTCTCACGACTGGTGCCCTCCGGGATCAACCCGAGCCGTCGGGTGACCCGATGGACGTGCGTATCGACAGGGAAGGCTGGCTTGCCCAAGGCGAAGCAGAGCACGATGGCCGCGGTCTTGGGTCCAACCCCTGGCAGTTGGGTCAGCCAGTCGCGAGCTTCCTCGGCAGACATGTCCTGCAGGAAGTCGAGGGTGATCTCCCCCTCCCTCTCGGTGATCCGGCGCAGCGCCGCTTGGATTCGCGGCGCCTTCGTCGGCCCCAAACCGGCAAGTCGGATTGCCTCCACCACTGCCGCCTCCGGCGCATCGCGGACCTGATCCCAGCTGGGGAATCGCTCGCGCAGTCGCTCGAACGCGCGGTCCCGGTTGGTATCGTTCGTGTTCTGGGAGATGATGGTGGAGACCAGCGTGGCGATGGGGTCACGCGGGTGCCATGGACGGTCCCCATACTGATCAAGAAGTGCAGAGTGCGCGCGCAACGCGTCCTCGGTCGTCGGTTCCATAGGGCCTCATCTATCCGGGATATCTCGAACGACAATCATGAGTGTTATGTCGTCGAATCGGGCTGCCTCGCCGCCGAACCCGTGCGCAGCCTGAAGCAAGGCACGCTGAATATGATGGGCAGGACGTCCTGCGCTCGCCCTTACCGCTCTCTGCAGCCTTCGCTCGCCGAAAAAGACACCTCGCTCATTCTGTACGTCGGTCAGCCCGTCCGAGTAGAGCACCAACGTGTCGCCAGCAACCATTCGAACGACGCGCTGCTCCCAGGAAGTACCCAGCATAGCGCCAAGAGCCATCCCCGTCTTGGTCAGCCTTTCGAGTTGACTGTCGCTCCCTGCCCGCAGGAGATACGGGGGATTGTGCCCGGCGTTGCAGTAGGCCAGCTTGCCCGTTCTCGGATCGAGAATGCCGTAGAAGACGGTGACGAACATCGTCACGTCTGTGTCCATCAGGATACGTCGATTCGTCACCTTCATCGCGAAATCGGGCCGCCCGTGGTACTCCAGCGCGTACGTGCGCAGCAGCGTCCGGGCCAGGGCCATGTACAGCGCCGCCCCCATCCCCTTGCCGGCCACGTCGGCGACCACCAAGCCAAAACGCCCGTTAGGCAGAGGAATCACGTCGTAGAAGTCGCCGGCCGTCTGCCGAGCCGGCTCCAGGGCCGCCGCCACGTGCCACCCCGGAATCTGAGGCAGCTCCTGAGGAAGGAAACTGGCCTGGATCTGCCCAGCGAGCGACAGTTCCTGCTCCATGCGATACAGCTCGGCGCCGTGCAAAGCTGAGCCAATCTGCGATGCCAACGTCTGAATTGCCGGCACAGAGCTGGCGATTTCGTCGCCTCCCCATGCGTCCCGCGCCTGCTGCGCGAGCACCACACCACCGATCGGATCGGCGCCGTCGGGCTCAAGAATGGGAGCCGCGATCAAGGCTGGCTCGTCCAGGCGCTCGTGGACGGATGGTCCCTCATCCCATGGGAATGGCTCGCCAGGCAGCAGACAGTGCGCCTGCGACATGGAGCGCAGCCAGTCCCAGGCCACCCCCGGGAGCAACGACGGTCCGTCCGGGTGCTGATAGATGACCTGGTCAGGGAACAAGCGAACCTCGATCTGGAAGTTAGGGAACATACCTGGAATGTGCTCGGACAGAACGCCCGACAGGCTGGAAGGATCGACGGGGGTCTGGATGATGTCGCGCCCAAGCCGCTCAAGCCTTTCGAGTTCGCGTGCCCGCTGCCGGCTACGTATCGCAGCCCTGCTCAACCGATTCGTCAACAAGCCGACCAGCACAACTCCGCCGGCAAAAAAGAGATAGATCCCCAGCCCGAGCCCGGCGTACAGCGCTGCGGCCAAGATCGCGAACGAGTCGATCAAGAGAGGAAGCCCAGCGGTGATTCCCACGTACCGACCAAAGTCATGGGCTTCTGTCCTCTCGTTCAGTAGGCCTCTCCAGTATAGGAGCAGGGGTGACAAGAACAATTGGGAGAGGGCAAATCTCGTCGCCGTGGCGAGCCCGGCTGGCATGAAGGCAACGACCTGGACATCGGAGAGGGGAAGGGTACCACCCAGGCGTTGGTACACGACCAGCCCGACCAGTCCCGCGGTCACCTCGGTGAGTTCTAGGGTCAGATTCCGAGCGTGATTCCATCGCGTCGGCATCGAGATGGGCCGATGGTCGCTCCCCAGGCTACGGACAAGGTAATAGCTCAGTGCGCCGGCGACGCTCACCCACAGCGCCGTCGGGCCGAAGGACAGAGCAGCCGACCAAGAGACGATTCCCACCAGAGACCCGCGGAAGTCGGCGTAGTCCCCAGAGCGGATCTCGATGAATACAACAAACATCAGCTGGCGCAGAAGGACCACCAGAGCCAGGAACAATGATACCACCCACCAGTGGTGGAGAAGTAGCGAGAGGTCGGTGACAGCGATGAGCCATCCGAGAGCGATCAGAGCAATGGGGGCACCATAGAGGAACCCAAGCACGTCGGCCAGCCGACTGGAGCTCTCCAAATCGCCGCTGCCCGCTTCGTCTAGCCCAGGCCAGAACACCCTGGCGACCGGAAGCAAGCGGGATTGGATAGTCCTGCCATTCGGTCTCATTGCCTCAGTCCTGCGCGCAGCCACTCTCTCTCTGCCGCTGGCAAGGAACGGGATCCAGGCAGAACGCTAGTGAGCTCTTCGCTCAAAGGCGACCTCGACTTCCGCTCGGTCCTTCAGGGTCAGTCCAAAGCTGACCACGTGAGGCGCCTCGGTGACAGGAGCCTGCCGGCGCCCCTTTATCTGCGCCTCTGTCACCCGCCAGTTTCTCGGCACCACGAAGAACACGCGGCCGAACTGCCGACCCGCCTTCTCGAGCACAACCTTGATCTTCGCCTGTGCATCGACGATCTCGAACTCGTAGTTCGCCACCTCGATCGCCCCCTGACAGACGTGAAACGTCGTGGTCAATAGATCAGGCTGAGGAGTGACAGGCTTGAACAGCAGAACGACCGCCTCGTGCGGTTGGTGACGATGAAGTGTCACGCCGTCATCGACGACGCCCAAGTAACGGCGGCGCCAATAATGGAAGACGTGGTACCGTCCCGACGGCAGGCCCAGCTCAGCCAGGCGCACCTCCGACTCCATCGTGTGATCCTCCCAGTTCATTACCGCCGCCACCCACCAATCGCCCCAGTCCCGCTCTACCGACAGCACAAAGAGACGGGGCATCTCGCGCTCGAAGAGATCCACCGGGCGCGCCGACATTCCCGTCGGCGGCAAAGCCTGGCGCAGGTACTTGAGGCGCCCCGGTTCGATATCCGACAGATTGTCGGAGTCCAGCGCCAGCCCTCCGGACAGCGCCACCAGCGCGGCAAGCGTCCGAACCTCATTCAGCACCAGATCCATATCCTCACCACGGGACCGCACCAGCAGGCAGTCAGGGTCATTCGCCCACAGACGCCCGTGCAGCGGCGCCCGGGTTAACACATTTCGCAGCGCGTTTTGGGTCGAGACCGACGAGAGATCGTGCCGCCAGACAGGATGCCAGTTGGGATCCACATCCGGTCCGATGCGCATCCCATCGACGGTGCCCACGCACGGCCCCAGGGGCGCCCCGCAGCCAAGCAGAAAGCTCTGAGCACCGATCCCGCTGCGGATCGCCTCCATACCCCGCCGCAGCGCCTGGGCCCGCGTCGCCGTCCCATCGCGCCGCCTCCCGGGTCGCGCAGCAGCAAACAGAAAATCCACCTTGAAGAACGACACCCCCCACTCCTCCCGCATCCGCCTGAACGTCCGCGTCAGCCACTTCAGCACTTCCGGCCGCGTACAGTCCAGGGCATAGCAGGTCGTCCCGCAGTGCTCCCAGCCCACCACCGGCTCGTCCGCCTCATCCCTCAGCACCCAATCGGGATGCTCCGCGAACAGCTGCGAATCAAGTGCCGCCCCGAAGGGCGCCGTCCAAACTCCCGCGCGCCGGCCTGCCCGACGGATCGCCTCCGTCACCGGCCTCATCCCCTCGGGAAACCTCGCCCCGTCGAGCGACAGCCAGTCCCCGATCGCCCTCTGATAGCCATCGTCGATCAGCACCACATCCAGAGGAAGCGCGTGCTTCTCCATCGCCCCGACGTTGTCCAACAGGTCCTGGGCCGTGTTCTCCCCATAGAACGCATACCAGGAACACCACCCTGTCGCCGGTTCGTCGGGCACGCGTGCGTTCATCTCGCTCCCAGTCTCGTCGGCCCACCATTCGAGGAGCTCCAGGGGATCCGAACCTGCCTGCACTGCCAGGAGCTCTGAGCTCACCGATTCCCCAGGATCCAGTCGGATACCATCGAAGTAGCAGCGAGCGGTCAAGTGCGATCCGTCCTCCCTGACGCGAATCTCGGCCAGCTGATCCCTCGCGGTCACAAACCCCGCCAGCAGCGCCGCGCGCTCCTGACCACTCCACGTCGAGACCACACTGACCCACTCCGAGGAAATCACCCTTTCGCCCCCCGGCTGCCAGTGGGGTTGATGGAGACGCCGGTAGCGGATTGTTCCAGGCGTTGTGTGCAGCCCGTCCCCGAGGCGGCGGCCGAAAGCGGGCGACCAAGACTGCCAACCATTCTGATACACCGACCACTTCCGAACCTTCGCCCCAATACTGGGCATCGGCGCAGACAGCACGTCGATCTCGTCCACGTAGATCGGGACGTCGCCGCGATGGGTGACGCGCACCCACAAGCGATACCCCGGCTTCTCCACGTCGAAGTCTCCATTCTCCGACTGCCAGCGCCAGATGAATCGGAGCCCCTCAAGATGACGGGTTTGATTCGGCTCGTCAAGCTCCATGACCCGGGCTTCGTCACCCACGCGGTACCGGACGACGGCGACGCGCCCCCGCTCCGTCCACACCGGCGTCCCTCCACCTACAGCGGTGTCCATGATCTCCCCCTTTTCTTAAGACGGGCTCTGTCGGACATTATAGCACAGCGAGGCTGTTGAAAAAAGAGGCACGATATGCTATACTCCCCGCGGTTGGCAAGGGTAACATCCGCAACGATCCCTGCGGGTGCAAACACAAAGGCTCTGACAGCACGGGAGCGTCACGTTGAAGTGAGGACAAACTCCCATCGAACCAGCTTCTCGAACCTGAGCGATACGAAGCGTTCAGATCCCACTTAGAACAAGACGGAGGTACTACAGTGCCGAAAGACGATACACCGAGGATACTCGTGACCGGCGCCGTCGGCCAGATCGGTTCCGAGCTGACCATGGCTCTGCGGCAGCGGCATGGAGGCGAGAACGTGGTCGCAGCGGGCCATAAGACCGAGCCCGATCCCGAGTTGCGCGATTCCGGCCCCTTCGTGACCATATACGCGACACGATCCGAGACGATAGAGGAAGTGGTGGATGAATACGAAATCGACACGATCTATCACCTGGCCGCGATCCTCTCGGCCACCGGCGAGAAAAACCCCCAGCTGGCCTGGCGAGTGAACATGAACGGCCTATACAACGTGCTCGAAATTGCCCGGGGACGCGAGATGTCCCGGGTTTTCTGGCCCAGTTCTATCGCTGCTTTCGGACCGGATACGCCCGCGGATCATACTCCACAAGAAACCATCCTACGGCCGACGACGATATATGGCGTGACGAAGGTGGCCGGGGAGTTGCTGTGCAACTACTACGTCAAACGTTACGGATTGGACGTACGGGGCGTTCGCTATCCAGGGATCATCAGCAGCGAGACGTTACCTGGCGGGGGAACCACCGATTACGCAGTGGAGATCTTCTACGAGGCACTGAAGCACCAGCGATATACGTGCTTCCTGAAAGAGGACACGGTGCTGCCGATGATGTATATGCCCGATTGTATCCGGGCGACGCTCAAGTTGATGGATGCCGATTTCGAGCAACTGGAGCACCACGCGGACTTCAACCTGGCGGGATTGAGCTTCTCACCAGCGGAGCTGGCGGCCGAGATCAAGAGACACATCCCGGAGTTTGAGATCACGTACGAACCCGACTATCGCCAAGAGATCGCGGATTCCTGGCCGCGGACAATCGATGATAGCGACGCTCGCGAGGAATGGGGTTGGGAGCCAGCATACGATCTCCCAGCGATGGTTGAGGACATGTTGGAGAAGCTGCGGAGCAGACTAGAGCTTTGACGACGATTTGCCCGATTTCCAACGCGCGCACCGATGAACGCACACCCGCGCGCAGGGCATTAGAATACACGGAGGTCTATGCAGATGACGGTTAAGAGACAGCCAATACGGTATCTCGGTGAGGAATACGAGCGGCTCAAGGAAGAAGGTCTGGCCTGGGAGCCCCGGGAGCTTCAGGGGCCCAGCGAACCCGTCTCGGTCGTCGAGGGCAGGGAAGTCGTCGTGCTATGCTCAAACAACTACCTGAACCTGTCGACCCATCCGAAGGTAGTCGAAGCGATGGTTGCTGCGACAAAGAAGTACGGCGCAGGAGCAGGGAGCGACCGCTCCATCGCAGGAGATATGTCGCTCCACAGGGCGCTGGACGAACGACTGGCGGAGTTCAAAGAGGCTCCGGCGTCCCTGACGTTCCAGACGGGGTTCATGACGAACCAGGGCATCATCTCGCAGCTGGCCGGCGAGGGCGATCTATACGTCTCCGACGAGTTGAACCACGGCTCAATCATCGACGGGATACGTCTGACAAGAGCGGACAAGGCGATCTACAGGCACAAAGACGTGGATGACCTGAAGCGCATTATGGATGAGGCCGAGACCCACCAGCCGCCCTACGAGCACATCTGGATCGTCACGGATGGCGTCTTCAGCATGGATGGCGACCTGGCCCCACTGCCGGAGATCGCCGAGATTGCCACCGAGCATGGTGCCGGGGTGTACGTCGATGACGCACACGGAGAGGGCGTCCTCGGTGAGGGAGGACGAGGCATCGTCAATCACTTCGGGCTGACCCGCGATCAGGTGCATGCAGAGATGGGGACATTCTCGAAGGCCTTCGGCATCGTGGGAGGCCACATCAGCGGCAGTGAAGAGCTGATCAAGTTCTCGATGAACAAAGCCCGGACCTGGCTCCTGAGCGGCGCGTTGCCACCGGGTGTCGCCGCAGCGACCATCGCGGCGATCGACGTGATGGCAACGAACCCCGAGCGCGTGGAGCGGGTGTGGAAGAACCGCGAGTACTTCTTGGACAGGATGAAGGCGCTGGGTTTCGACACAGGGCACAGTGAAACGCCCATTGTGCCGATTATGTGCGGCGACACCAAGACAGCGAAGGAGCTGGCAGACTTCGTGTGGCAGGAGGGAATCTACGTGCTGCCCATCGTCTACCCCATGGTCGCTCGCGATAAGGCCAGAATCCGGGTTCAGCTCTGCACGGAGCACACCACAGATCAGTTGGACAGGGCAATCGAGGCATTCAAGAAGGGCGGGCAGCAGCTCGACCTGATCTAGACCGTCCCCTGTCGAGCTCGACTCAAGCCGCAGCCCCGAGGTTGAGAGGATGTCGACCTCGGGGCTGTCCTTGCATATTCTGGTAGCATCCTCCCTCCCGGTGCTGCCGCCCAATACGTGCGGACGAGTGACCATAAGTGGTTCTCGCTGTGTCACAACCTTTGCGTCGCTTGACAGCTTACGGGCGGCTAGTATAATTCACTGTCGACAATTAGACACTCATCTTCGGGGCAGGGTGAAATCCCCGACCGGCGGTAAGGTGGGCCTTCGGCCCACCGAGCCCGCGAGCCGCTCAGGCGGCCGATCCGGTGACGATGGAGTCGCTTCGCTTTCTTATTGGTGGGGCACAGCCATCTAAGCCGGGGCCGACGGTGAAAGTCCGGAGGGAAGAGGATGAACAGAGCCGCAGTCTGCGGCCACGAGAGTTCGCGCCCCGAAGCCTTGATCGGCCTTCGGGGTTTTTTGTTCCCTACACAACCCCCATAGATGAGATTTGACCACAGGACGCTTTCTGGGAGTGTGGACATGGGGCAAAAGTATCTGTGGCGGATTGGCCTGGCCTTGCTCAGTCTCACCGCATTCGTGGTGCTCTGGCAAGGAGTGGTCTGGCTGGGCGGCTATCCGACGTTCATTCTGCCGACACCGATCGCGGTGGTATCTCGGTGGAATCGTCTCTTGATCAGCGGGACACTCTGGCTCCACACAAAGGTGACCCTAACCGAGGTCCTAATGGGGCTGGGCCTGGGCACGTCAGTGGCGACCCTCCTGGGGTACTTGCTGGCCCACTCCCCCCTGGCGGAGCAGCTGTTGGCGCCCTTCATCGTCGCTTCCCAGTCGGTGCCCACCGTCGCCATCGCCCCCCTGCTGGTCATCTGGTTTGGAACCGGAATCCTGTCTAAGATCCTGGTGTGCGCCTTGATTGTCTTCTTCCCGATTCTGGTGAATACCGTGGTGGGGGTACGAGGGGTTGGGCAGGATCTGCGAGATTTGATGCGCACGTTGGAAGCCAGCCGCTGGCAGATGATCTGGATGCTGGAGGTGCCGGCGGCCTTGCCGACGCTGCTGGGGGGACTGAAAGTGGGCGCCACACTCGCCGTCATCGGCGCAGTGGTGGGAGAGTTTGTCGCCGCCGACCAAGGGCTGGGATATCTGCTGAAGCAAGGTCAGCAAGTGTACGACACACCGCAGGTCTTCGTCGGAATCGGTACGCTGGTCGTCCTGGCACAAGCCCTGTACGGCACCGTGGCCCTCGCCGAGGGCACGCTGCTACGATGGCGGGACGGCGATGCGAGATGACGTTGCAGACCACCTGCCCCACACACTCTGGGTGTGCCGTCTGGTCTGGCCCAAGAATGACATCCCGTATGGAAGATCCTAGTACACGAGGGGAAACAAAATGACAAGGCAACTCGCATTGATCATCGTACTCACAGTGGTCGCTTTGACAGCGTGTGGGAATCCGGGGAACCTGACACCAACCACAGAACCGACCCACATTCGCCTTCCAATGGGGTTCGTCGCCAACGTACAGTTTGCACCCTGGTACGTGGCGGTCGAGCGGGGATACTTTGCGCAAGAAGGCATTGAACTGGAGTTCGACTATGGCGACTACGACACCAAGGGCGTCCAGCTGGTGGCCGCGGGTTGGACCCCCTTCGCCATCGCCAGCGGCGATCAGGTGCTCAAGGCACGAGCCCAGGGCATGCCGGTGGTCACGTTCCTCAACTGGTGGCGGCGGTTCCCGGTTGCGGTTGTGGCCCTGAGGGACAGCGGCATCAAGGAGCCAAGGGACCTGGAGGGGCGCAAGGTAGGCATACCGGAGACATTCGGGGCAGCCAGCTACATCGGCTGGAAAGCGCTTGCCTCGGCCACTGACCTGAACGAAGAGCATGTCGACCTGGAAGTCATCGGCTACGCCGCGCTAGAGAACCTGACCGTGGGACGAGTCGACGCGGCCGTCGTCTACGCGAACAACGAGCCAGTCCAACTTCGCCAGCGAGGTTACGAAACGAACTTGATCCTGGTCGCCGACTATGCGCCGCTGATATCCAACGGAATCATCACCAGCGAGCAGGTGCTTACGGACAAACCCGAGTTCGTACGTGCCTTCGCCCGCGCTTTTCTGCGGGGGCTGGAGGAGACAATGAACGACCCGGACGCTGCATTCGAAATCTGCAAGGAATATGTGGAAGGCCTTGAGGAGAACGAGGAGATGCAGCGGGCTGTCCTGGAGGCCTCCCTGGACTATTGGCGTGGCGAACCGCTGGGCCAGTCGAATCCAGAAGCCTGGGAGAACACCGTCGAGGTGATGGAGAGGGCCGATATACTGGAGGGCAACGTGGAGCCAGAGGAAGCGTTCACGAACGCGTTCCTGCCATGACCTATGTCCACGCAAAGACCGCTCCTCACGGTTCATAACATCAGCAAGACCTACCGGCGACCAGGCGGGCAACTGTCGGTGCTGGATCAGATCTCGTTTGAGGTGCAGGATGGGGAATTTGTCTGCCTGGTTGGCGCCTCCGGCTGCGGGAAATCGACGTTGCTCAGGCTGATCGCGGGGCTTGAGCAGCCAACGGCGGGAGAGATTCACCTCGCGGGCGAAGAGGTCAAACAGCCGAACCGTAATGTGGGCTTCGTCTTCCAGCAACCCACCCTGATGAACTGGCGCACCGTAGAGGCGAATGTGACCCTCCCGCTTGAGATGAACGGGGTTGGCAAGAAGAGAGCCAAGGACAGTGCGCAGGCGTTGCTGGAACTGGTCAGGCTGACCGGTTTCGAGGACGTCCATCCCGCACAGCTTTCCGGTGGCATGGCGCAGCGAGTGGCCCTGGCCCGAGCCCTGGTGCACGATCCGCAGCTTCTGCTGCTGGACGAGCCTTTCGGGGCTCTGGACGCACTGACCCGGGAGCGGATGGGACGGGAGTTGCTGCGGATCTGGCAGGCCCACCGCAAGACGGTGGTGATGGTGACACATTCGGTGCCGGAGGCGGTCTTCCTTGCCGACCGCGTGTTGGTCCTCGGGCCACGACCTGCTTCCATCGTAGCGGAGGTGCCCGTCGATCTGCAACGGCCGCGGACACAGTCGATGCGAGACACAACCGTCTGCACCCTGATGGCGCAGCGGGTGCGCGGGGCCCTGGGACAGGTCGGCATGTGAGGGATGGGGCCAATCCAGCTCAGGCGCCATCAACACCGTCGGAGCACGCCCGTGACTGGGGTGGGTGTGCAGACCCCGGCTTTCCTCTCTCGGCCGGGAATCCTCGAGCCAACGGGGCTGTGAGCCCACATGGGATCGCCGCGGGTCGAGGCTCACCGGACCGTTGACGGCGACGGTGGATTCCATTATAATAGTCTGGTGAGAATGCAGCAGCGTGTGAGAGAGGCAGCCCCGTGGACCACTGGAAAACGACAGGTCTGAAGCTACGCAGATACCTCCACATCGCCATCCAGTGGTTGCCTGTGGGGATGGGCATTAAGCGCTGGCTGCTGACTCTGATCTGCGGCGTCGCGCTGCTGAGCCTGGGATTTGGCTTCCTGCTTCGAGAGCTCTATCCCCTTCCGGGCATCTTCTATTACCTCACGCTTCAGTTCATCCCTCGAGGCGTGCGTGCCGGTCTGTTCGTCATCCTTGGTTTCAGCGCCGTGGTCATCGGGTCGCTCGGTCTCAACCGGACACTGCTCAGACCGTTCGTGGATCCCGATCCTGAGACGGTGATGCGGGCTCTCCAACGGCATCGTCGACGAGAACGCGGCCCCAAGATTGTTGCCATTGGGGGAGGACACGGCCTCGCCGCGCTTCTGCGCGGGCTTAAGGAACACACCACCCACGTCACGGCCATCGTGACCGTCGCCGATGATGGGGGTAGCTCCGGGCGGCTGCGGCGAGACCTGGGTGTGCTGCCGCCAGGGGACTTTCGCAACTGCATCGCTGCGTTGGCAGACGATGAGGCGCTGACCACACATCTCTTCCATTATCGTTTCGGCGACGGTAGCGGTCTAAATGGACATAGCTTCGGCAACCTGTTCATTACCGCGATGGCGGAGGTAACCGGGAGCTTTGAACGCGCGATTCTGGAATCGGGGCGCGTGCTGGCAGTGCGAGGGCAGGTTCTGCCAAGCACATTGCAGGACGTGACACTTACTGCCGACCTCAGGCCCAGACCCGATACGGAAGCCGACGGGTCAGGGCCAGCCAGGCTCAGTCGGGTGAGCGGTGAATCACGCATACCTGAGGCGCAGGGCGCCATACAACGGGTGTATCTGGATCCCAGCGACGCCATGGCATACCCGGGGGCGGTGCAGGCGTTGCTAGACGCTGACCTCATCGTGGCCGGCCCCGGAAGCCTGTACACCAGTGTGCTGCCCAACCTACTGGTGCCGGCGATCGCAGAGGCGTTGCAGGCGAGCCCGGCGTGCAAGGTCTACGTCTGCAACGTTGCCACCCAGCGTGGCGAGACGGAAGGCTACACCGTCGCCGACCATGTCGGGGCACTTGAGAGCCACGTTCAGGGTTCTTTTTTCCCGATCGTGCTGGCGAACGACAATCTGGAGGTAGACTTCGAGTGCTCCCCAGGCGTGGAGCTGGTCTCGCCAGAGGCTCCTCAAGACGCAGAGTACCGCGTGATCACAGCGGACCTGGTCGATGTGGCCCACCCGTGGCGTCATGATAGTGGCAAGCTTGCGCGGGCGCTACTGCGCCTACTTGAAGAGGGCCAGGGGCAGTCAAGGCGCCAGCGAGTGTACGACAACTGAGGGCCGGCAGCTGGTCACAGCCTTGCGACTAAGGGGAAGGAGCAGACAAAGCATCATTGGGGAGGTCAGGGGCGCTCAAAGCGAAGGATGCTCGGCAAGCTCCTCAGGGGGTGAGATGCAGAAGTATACCTCTGAGAGGGGGAAGTCCTCCCGCCTCTCTCGGCTGACGCACCGGGCCGATAGATAAGCGGGCGTTAGCATTACACAGTGGCAGACTCGCCGGTTAGCTCAACACAGAAAGGAGAAAGACAATGGCTAAAGTGGCAATCAACGGATTCGGACGGATCGGTCGCGCGGCGTTCAAGATCATCCTGGACACGCCCGAGCTCGAGCTGGTAGGAGTCAACGACATCATGCCGTTGGACAACCTGGCCTACCTTCTCAAGTACGACACGGCCTACGGGAGGTACGAGAAGAGCGTTGAGACCGGAGACAGCGCTCTGATCGTGGACGGTAAGGAATACAAGTTCTTCGCCGAGAGAGACCCTGCCCAGCTTCCCTGGGGCGAGCTCGATCTGGACATCGTCTTCGAGTGCACAGGCTTCTTCGCAACCGAAGAAGGCCTGAAGAAGCATCTGGAGGCTGGCGCGAAATTCGCCATCCTCTCCGCCCCGACAAAGAGCGAAGGCGTGCCCACCATCGTCCACGGGGTGAACGTGCCCGAGGATGAATCGATTCCCTACCTGTCCTGCGCGAGCTGCACGACGAACTGCATCACACCGGTGGTCGAGGTGATGAAGCGACGGATCGGGGTGGAGAACGCGATTATGACGACGATCCACGCCTACACGTCGACGCAGGCTATCGTCGATGGCCCGAGCAAGAAGGTTAGACGGGGTCGGGCAGCCGCGGCGAACTTCGTCCCCACCTCGACGGGGGCCGCCATCGCAACGACCAAGGTCCTTCCGGAGCTTGAAGGCCGGTTCGATGGCGTGGCGGTACGCGCACCGATTCCGGTGGGCTCCATCTCCGACATTATCTTCGTCACCACGCGGGAGACCTCAGTGGAGGAGGTCAACGACATCTTCCGAGAGGAAGCGGCGAGTGATAGATACAAGGGTATCCTCGGCGTAGCGGAGGACCCGATTGTGTCCTCAGATATCATAGGAGACTCGCGCGCATCGATTGTCGACGTGGGTATGACCCAGGTGGTCAACGGGACCCTCGTCAAGATCATGAGCTGGTACGACAACGAGTGGGGCTTCACCTCCCAGATGGTTCGTGAAGGGGTGAGGGTCGCCAAGACTCTATAGCCCGTCACAGCACGGAGACGAGAGCTGCAGAGGAGCCCTTGCAGGGCTCCTCTGCAGGTACCTTCCCCACAACATCAAGAGTAAGTGAGGAGCGTAGAACCGTCTCACTTACTCGCTTTTCCGATCCAAAGCGAGGTGCGATGAACAAGAAGACCATTCAAGACGTAGACGCACGCGGCAAGCGGGTCATCGTTCGTGTCGATTTCAACGTGCCGCTCAAGGAGGGCCAGGTAGCCGACGATACGCGCATCGAGGCCGCGTTGCCCACAATTGAATACCTGCTCGATCAGGACGCTGCCGTCATCCTCATGTCCCACCTGGGCCGCCCGAAAGGGAAGGTGGTCGACGAACTGAAGATGGATCCAGTGGCGGAGAGATTGTCAGCGCTGCTCGACCGTCCGGTGAAGAAATTGGACGACTGCATCGGCCCAGACGTCGAGGAGGCTGTCGAGGCGATGGAGCCCGGCGACCTGATCGTGCTGGAAAACACACGCTTCTACCCGGAAGAGAAGGCAAACGATCCGGACTTCGCTGCTAAGTTGGCAGACCTGGCCGACGTCTATGTCAACGACGCCTTCGGCGCCGCCCACCGCGCCCACGCATCGACAGAGGGCGTCGCGCAGGCAATGCGAGAGAAAGGTGGACCCTCAGTCGCCGGGCTTCTGGTGGAGAAAGAACTGGAACTCCTGGGGAAAGCAGTGGAGGATCCCGAGCCTCCCTTCGTGGCCATTCTCGGAGGGGCCAAGATCTCCGACAAGATTTCCGTCATTGAGAACCTGCTAGAGAGATGCGACCGGCTACTCATCGGCGGCGGCATGGCGAACACGTTCTTTAAGGCCATGGGCTATGAGGTCGGCGATAGTCTGGTCGAAGATGAGGCGGTTCCGATCGCCAAGTCGCTTCTCGATCGGGCGCGTGGCAAGATGGTGTTGCCAGTTGACGTCGTCATCGCGGACGCTTTCGACAACAACGCCCGGTCAAAGGTGGTCGCTCCGAACGAAGTCCCGCCAGGCTGGCGCATTCTCGATATTGGACCCAAGACCGTCGCGACCTTTGAATCGGCGTTGAGCAACGCCAAGACGGTCACGTGGAACGGCCCGCTCGGGGTGTTCGAGATGCCAACCTTCGCCGCGGGTACGTTCGATATGGCGCGTCTGCTGGCCGAAATGGACGCCACCACGATCATCGGTGGCGGGGAGTCGGCAGCGGCGGTGCAGCAGGTGGGTCTGGCCCACCAGATGACGCACGTCTCCACCGGTGGCGGTGCCAGCCTCCAGTTCCTAGAGGGGAAGACACTGCCGGGAGTCGCCGCGCTCGACGATAGATAGAGGAGGGGGGGTATGCGCAGACCATTCATCGCCGGCAACTGGAAGATGTACAAGACCGTTGACGAGGCTGTCTCGCTGGTCAAAGCGCTGAGGGCAGAGCTGAAAGGCATCGAGGGCTGCGACGTGGCGGTCTGCCCGCCCTTCATCGCTTTGGCGCGGGTACGCGAGGCACTGGAGGGCTCGGACATCGGGCTGGGCGCCCAGAACATGCATTGGGAAGAAGAGGGGGCTTTTACCGGCGAGGTAAGCCCTTCCATGCTCGAGGGTCTCTGCGACTACGTCATCATCGGTCACTCTGAGCGTCGAACCATCTTCAGCGAAACCGACGAATGGGTGAACAAGAAGCTACACGCGGCGCTGGCACATGGACTCAAGCCAATCGTCTGCGTCGGGGAGAACCTGGAACAGAACAAGGCGGGTGAGACGGAGGTCTTCGTAGGTGGACAAGTACGCGCCGCGTTTGAGGGAGTCAGCGCCGAGCAGGCGAAGATCGTGACAATGGCATATGAGCCAATCTGGGCCATCGGTACAGGCGTGCCGGCCCACGGCGAGGACGCCAACCGGATCATCGGGGAGGTCGTGCGGGGCACGCTGGCCGATCTCTACGGTGAGTCGGTCGCTCAGTCCATCCGCATCCAGTACGGGGGCAGCGTCAAGCCTCAAAACGTCACCGAGTTCTTGGGCCAGTCAGAGATCGACGGCGCGCTTGTGGGAGGGGCAAGCCTGAAAGCACCCGATTTCTCGGAGATCATCAAGAAGGGAGTCGCCGCCAAGGAAACTCAATGAGCTGGCTTCCCTGGCTCGGGCTGGCAGTGACGCTGGCGCTCTTGCTGGTGATAGAGCGCTGGATTCACCGCCACTTGCAGGGGACGATGTTGCTTCTGTCCGGAGATCGGGAAATCGCCGTGGTGCTGTATGCCCTGCCGCTTATGCCCGGCATCGTGCTCCACGAGGTCAGCCACGCTCTCACGGCAAAGCTCCTTGGCGTGAGCGCAGGTCATGTCTCCGTCCGGCCGAAGCTGGCGGACGAGCGTGTCCAGCTGGGATTTGTGCCAGTCGAAGAGACTGACTTCGTACGAGCCAGCCTAATCGGGCTGGCTCCGCTGCTGACGGGAAGCACCGTCATCCTGTCGATCGGCTACCTGGTGTTCGGCATCGGTGGAATGCAACAGGCGTTCGTTGAAAGCGATTGGGCGACGATAGCCAGGGACTTCGGTCTGATGCTGAAGGCACCGGATCTCTGGCTATGGATCTACCTCGTGTTCACCGTGAGCAACACGATGCTGCCCAGCCGGTCAGATCGACAGTCCTGGATGCCGATCCTTCTGTTCATAGCCCTTGTGGCGGCGCTGGCCTGGGCGGCCGGGCTCGGACCGACAATCGTCGAACGCCTGGGGCGGCCTCTCGACCTGGCAGCTCCGTGGCTTGCGGCAATCTACGCCTTCACGATTGTCGCGGACCTGCCTTTCGTCCTGGTGATAGCGCTTCTGGAGCGGGTATTGGGGCAGTTGAAAGGCGTACGCGTCGAGTACTAGAGGCTAGCCGATCCTCTCCTCAAAGGAGATGCCCAGGTGCTCCAACTCATCAAGAATCGGTTCGTAGATCTCCGGCAGCACGGGAATGTGCACCCCACTCAGATCAATCCGGTCCTCTAGAATCATCCGCGCACCGATCGCTGCCGGCAGTCCCACCGTCCGCGCCATCGCTGTGTCACCGTCGGGGTCTCCAAAGTCGACCAGTGTGGCGCTGATGGCTTCCTCTCGGCCCTCGTGGTCCACCCGAAACTCGTGCACCAGCACCACCATGTCGCGCTCGCCCTCGCCATACCGCATCTTCTCCAGCATCTGATCAGCCAGCACATCGAGCAATGTCATCTTCTCCGGGACAGGCTCGGCATCAAGCAAGCCCAGCCACTCCAGTGCCGTCATCACACCGCTGTTGGGCGCGACGTTGAGATGGCTCGCCAGGTCGAGTCGGAGATCAGGCAACGGTTCTTTCCCAATGAGACCGGCCATCACCTGCCGGAACGTCGTCTGCGGCAGATCAGGGCGCTCGTCCAGGCTGAAATACCCCAGTTCATTGAGCTTCTGCATCACGTCGCACCAACCCAGGTTGCGCAACGTGCCTCTATACATCGTGTCGGCCTCTGGGATACCGTAACGGTCGACGTAGGGGAGTGAATCGCGGTTGGGATACGCTTCATAGTCGCCCAGGCCGTTCACCCAGGTCACGTAGTGCGTCGCAAAGAGCCGTTCGTTAGGCACGTCCACGACGCGCCCATTCTCCAGATAGCGAGCGTCATTGCGCCCCGCCAGGAGCACCCCACGTGGGCTCCACGAGAACTTGTATCCCAGGGGATTATCGTTGGCCTCCGGTGCTGGCAGCCCACCGCAGAAGGACCGAAACGCCTTCACCTCACCACCAGCGTCGTGGACGCGGTCGATCACCCGCATCGCCGACATGTGGTCGATGCCAGGATCGAGGCCGATTTCGTTGAGCAGGATCACACCAGCCTCGCGTGCATCCCCGTCCAACCCCTCCATCTCGTCGCTGACGTAGCTCGTGGTGACCAGCGGTTTCTGGTGCTCGACGCACACCCTCGCCACCCGGACATGATAGATGTAGGGCAGGAGACTGGCGCAGAGGTCTGCCTGGACAACCAGCTCGCCCAGCTCCGCCTCGTCTTCTGTGATATCGAACCGGACGGCTCGTCCCTGTGGGTGACCGCTGATCAGGGCCATGGCCTTGCCGAGCGTGCGACTGGCGACGGTCACCTGATAACCCTGATCAAGCAGATGGCGGACCAACGGGCCCGCCACGAGACCTGCCCCAAAAACGAGAACGTTCTTCATCAACTCCTCCTATGTCTCAAGGGGTGAGGGGGTGAGGGGCCGCCAGACAGCCAGACTCGCGGCACAGATCTGGGCGTCGAACAGGGGCATTCCGTACCGCTAGATGGCCTATGGAAGATACCCCTCAAGATAGCGATAACCAGGTGTAAGCTCCCCCTGGTAGACGATCATCGCCCGCTTGATCTCCGGCGGCAAGTCCAGGCTCTCAAAGGGCACCGAATAGTCAGCTTTGGCGATAGCGGGCACGTAGTCCATCAGCACGCTGCTGAAGTAGGCAGAGGCCTCCCGAGGAAGCTCACTGGGCAGGATATCGACGGCCAGAATCACAGGACCTGTTCCCGAGACCCCGTCGACGGCACGGTCGTCAGAGGGATCGTAGACGTAGACTGGATTCCCGGGATCGGTGCACTTCACCGTCGCCTCAATAGCCCCTTCAATATCGCAGCTGATGTCGCCAATGACGCGCAACCGAGGCTGATCTGACGGGCGGTAGAGCTTCTTCACGTCTTCCTTGGTGACGAGACGAGGATACTTCTCCTCCCAATAGACACAATTGACCAGAAGGGTCAGGTAGGGCAGATACGCCTCAAACCTGGCTCGATACTTCGCGGGATGATCGTAGTAGTCCTGCAGCTCAAACTCGTGCTCAGGGGAGATCGGCTCTACCGTGTCCTCCTCCCTGAAGACAACCTTGTAGATCACATCCCGTACGTCACTGTGGCGCGCCACCTCGGCGACCTCATCCGGCTGGATCTCCTTCACCGGCAGCAACTCGATGATCTCGTTTGCCCCGCCGAAGACATTCCCGTACCCGGCAAAGCCGCAGATCATGGGCGCAATCGACTCCGGCAGTCCCTCGTGGGCAATGCGGTTACCCAGCGCAGAGACCGCGGTCTTCGCCTCCTCAAGGCTGTCATATCTCACCATCTGTTGGAGGTCGGCGAAGGGATTGGAGATCCCTTCATGGTTGAGCCTCCGTCCCAAGGCCCACAACGTGTCGACCATTCCGGCCAGCCCCGCATGACGACCGAAGAAGATCAACCGGCGTCCTTGTTCGTCGGTCACTTTCTCGTAGTCGATCAACTGACAGCCGCTATCCAGTAGCCGCTCCAGCATCGGCATGTTGTACCGCTGACCCTTGATCACGTGGGCGAAGAAGGCGTAGGTGTGCCCACGAGTGAAGAAATCGGCAGGGATCTCCTTGACCCCAAAGACGACGGGGCAGGGAGAGAGATCCTCCCTCACGGTGATCCCTGACCCTGCATAGGTGTGGTCGGGGAACGCACGAATCTCCGAGGGCTGCACCCACACCTCGATGTCGTGCTCGCGCTGAAGCTGGCGGGCGTGCTCCGGAATGATGGGCACGCGCCGTTCCCACTCGCTCTTATCCTCACGACGAATGCCGACGCGTGCGGCCATACTTCCTCCTGGATCTGGATGCAGCCCGTGCTCAGAAGGTGTCATCCACTTCTTCCTTGCTGGCGCGGGCAAAGGTTCCGTGAGCCACAGCTTCAAGCCACCCCTGAAGCCATAGCCGCGCGCCTGGCGGTATCGCCTGCGAGAGCATAAGGATGAAATCGCGATGATGACGATAGTACGTTCTCTGCCCCTCGTCGGCTGTGACCTCGTGCTCCATTGCCTCGATCATGAGCGCCGCATTCTCCTCCGGCCGGCTCAGCCAATCAAGCGCGATATCCTGGTAGGGAAAGACCTCGATCTGAGCTACCAGCATCTCCACATCCACACCGTGCTCGTGAAGCCCAACCAACAAGGAAAGCGTCTCATCGTAGGTGAGGGGACGATACCGGAAGCCAAATACCGACGGCTGAGGACAGTCCAAGCGATCGGTCAGAGCTCGTGTTGCGTGATGTAGCGCTGGATCGAGCCACGGTTGACGCAGCCGAGCTACGAACTCCTCCGGTGACACCTCATCGGGCTCAACGGGGAACGGCTCGTAGCTAGCCGCGACGGGAAAGCCGAAGTCGCACCCTTCCTGCTCCGCCTCCTCGGCCCGCCACTCCTCGAAAGCGGCTTCCTGCTCGACCCAGAATTCGTCCCAGCCCTCTGGATCATAGCGAGCAATCAGCGGATACCCGTCCCCATCGTAGTACCATTGCCAGCCCGGATCCTCGTCGGCCTCTAGCGCCGCTCTAACCCGGTCGAAGTCAGCCTGACACAGGGGACAGTCATCGACGAAGAACTCGTCCAAGCGCTCCGGGTGGACCGGATTGGGTTCCCCTCTGCGCTCAGCCCAGATGAGCTCCCGTGGTGCACAGCCGTGGAGCTCGCGCTGCGGCGTAAAAAACCAGGTGCGGATGATCGCGTCCAGTCGTTCCCGCTCGTCCTCAACATCGCCATCCTCACCAGCGAGCAACTCCGCCAGGCGATCGCGCAGATAGAACAAGAGCTTACCGTAGAGCGCGGCCTCCTGAATTGACAATGCCAATACCTCCTGATAAGATCACGGTGAAACGTCGACGGTAAGTATACGTCGAACAGCGTCACTGACAAGTTGACTGAACGCTGGCCCCGGGATCCGTTCGATCGTATCTGGTTGCCTCCCTGGGGGGCAGGGAAACTGCAACCAAACTGGAATAGACGACTAGCCTCTGTCCATCGCCCAGGCTTGCCCGCTCCCGTTTGCCCCGCTCCTTCTCTCGTCACTGCACCAAGTGAACCTAACGATCGGCTGCGACGCATATATGCACGCATGCCGCACTAGATCGCGGCCCGATACGTCAGCCGAACATCCCAGTCGAACACCCCAGTCAAATATGCCAGTCGAGTACATCATGCGATATGCCGTTCCAGACACAGCTCATCCAATGATCCTTGCTCCAGCATCCGATAGGCTGGCTTCGGCACGCTTGAACAGGTGTGTCGAGGTCAGCGACATCCTCGCGGCCCAGCCGAGCGGCTGTGGCATCCCCGCACCCGTGGCAAGCTCGAATCGTGGAAAGAACGAGGGAGCTCCGGTATGAGAACGCTGCGATCCTTCAGTCTGGCCAAGAAGCACAGTGCCCTTCTCCATGTGGGTGCCTGTGCGATACAGCGTCTGGCCCTCATCGGCGTGGTCGCCTTCGGTATTGTTTACTTCTGTGCCCTCGGCCTGCGACTCAGCGCCAACTCGCGTCTGAGAGTCGATCAGGAACCCTACACGATCAGGGACGTGGCGGGACCGGCGCTTGAGGAGACAGTCGGCTTCTTTGAGGCGCTGTCACGAGGAAACCTCGGTCTCGTCCCGCCGGGCATATCTGGTCGGGACTGGGCATCGACAACCGACGTGTTGGTCAACGCCTACATCCACAGCGCTTGGCTTCTTATCGTGGTCATCGGTGCGGCAGCCGTCGCGGGTATCACCTCCGGCGCCATCACGGCAGCGTGGCGTCATTCTGCAATGTCCCTGCCGATGCTCACCCTCACCGTGGTAGGGGTGTCGATTCCCAGCTTCTTCCTGGCCCTGCTGATTCAGATAGGGAGCATCGAGTTCTATCGACGCACCGGCATCCGGGTGGTGTTTCTTGGGCCGCACCCAGGGGGAGGAAGTAGCCTTCTGCCGCGAATTGCCCTTCCGGCGCTGGTCCTGATCGCTCGACCCCTGGCACACATCAGCCGGGTCACGTATGTCTCGCTCTCCGAGGTCTTGGAGTGCGATTTTGATCGCACGGCGCGGGCATGGGATTGGGCGTCACCTGGCTGAGCAGCCAGTAGCGCCTGCAAGGAAGACGATGCGACAGGGAACCTCCTAGAGGCCCAGACGCTCTGACCTCTTCTTCATGGCATCCAGTACGATACCGATGAAGTCCTCCAATGGCACGTTCAGTTTTTCCTCGCAGAGTCGAATCCTATCCCGGTCGGCACCCGCTGCAAACGACTTGGAGCCAAACTTGTTCATCACCGAGTCCACGGATACGCCGTCCAGCTTGGTCGGGTGAACGAGCGCCACGGCGACGATCAGGCCGGTCAGGTCGTCGCAGGTCACAAGAGACCATTCCATCTCCGTCTGCGGCGTGACTCCCAGACGCTCGTAGTTGTGCGCTTTGATGGCCCGGACGATGTCCTCCGAGACACCTCGCTCCTCGAGTTGCTCGGCGATGACTAACGCATGGCGCCCGGGGTCATCCTTCGTCTCCTCGTAGTCGGCGTCGTGCAGGAGGCCTACAATCTCCCACTTGTCCGGATCTCCGCCGAGCTTCTCCGCGAGCGCCCGCATGGCCGCTGCCACAGCGTAATGATGCTTACGAAGGTTCTCGTTGGAGATATTCTCCTTCAGGATGCCCAAGGCTTCGTCCTTCGAAATCACAGGTGATCCTCCTTCGGTTAAACGACGCTTGTCCCTAGAGTATACCCCCGCGGTACGGCCTGGCAAATGGGCCGCCTTGCCCGACCGCCTCCTGGCGACCTTACGTTGGCGCTGCTTACCTGCTGAGCGCCATTTGTTGGCACGCAACACCTTGCAGTGGGGCGTGTTATTCCTATTGCTGACCCTCGTCTGTGCGGTCGGGGGCCGGCGTGGTCTTTCAGTGGACAAAAACGGAGAAGCAGCATAGAATCGGGGCAGCCATTGACCTCATCAACGCTCTCCAGGCCAACGCACTGCAGCGATCTGCTCGCCGGGGCATGAGGAGAATGGTCGTGCGCCGGGAGGATGCTCAAGCGAAGGAGAATCCCTGTGATTACAGTGGACAAGGTTGACACAACATCGAAGGCTCAGGTGCGGCGCTTCATCGACATTCCATTCAGGCTCTACGCCGATTGCCCTCAATGGGTCCCCCCGTTGCGGATCGATGTGCGGACGATGCTGGACCGGGAGAAGCATCCCTTCTATGAGCATTCCGACGCCGACTTCTTCATCGCAGTGCACGGCGACCGAGACGTGGGGCGTATAGGGGCGCTGGAAAACCGTCACTTCAACGAATACCACGGCACGCGGCAGGCGCAGTTCTATCTATTCGAATCCGTCGACGATCAGGACGTGGCGGCGGCCCTCTTCGAGCAGGTCTTCGAGTGGGCGCATGCGAGGGGTTTGGACGAGGTTGTCGGGCCAAAAGGATTCAGCCCCTTTGACGGGTACGGCATCCAGGTGGAGGGAACAGAGCATCGTCAGATGATGATGATGATGAACTACAACTACGATTACTACCCACGCCTGGTCGAGAGCCTTGGTTTCGAGAAGGAAGTCGATTTCATCTCCACCTATATCAAGATACTGGACTTCGACGTACCGGAGCGCGTTCATCGCATCGCTGAGCGGGTCAAAGAGCGACGCAATCTGTCCGTGCATCACTTCAAGTCGAAGCTTGAGATAAGAAGATGGAAGGATCGGATCGGTGAGGCGTACAACAGGACGTTCGTGGATAACTGGGAATACTACCCTCTCACGAAGAACGAGATCGATTTCGTGTTCAACGACCTGATCCTGGCGGCAAACCCGCGACTGATCAAGGTGATCGTGCGCGGCGATGACATCGTCGGCTTCATCTTCGGTTTCCCAGACGTGTCGGAAGGCCTACAGCGCGCGAATGGACGCCTTTTCCCATTCGGCATCCTCCACATTCTGCTCGATATGCGACGTACGCAATGGATCAGCCTGAACGGGGTCGGCATTGTGCCAGAGTATCAGGGCCTGGGTGGAAACGCGCTCTTGTACTCGGAGATGGCAAAGACGGTCAAGGGGCAGTTCGATTTTGTGCACGCCGAGTTGACTCAAGTAGCCGAGTCGGCGGCCCAGATGAGGCGCGATCTGATCAATCTCGGCGCGAAGCCGTACAAGAACCATCGCGTGTACATCCGCAGCATATAGGAGTATCGCGCTCCTCCCTCCCGGGTGCGCCCTGACCGCCCGACGGGCCTTCGGCCCGTCGGGCAGCCCTCGAAGCGACGCTCCTTCCCACACACCTGAACGCGGTGCGAACTGCATCTCAGACACCTGGTTTACGCGAATCGATTGACACATCTGGTCATCGTGATACAATCGCACCTGTTCACTTCGGAACTCAGAGATGACGCAGACAGCGCCGTGCCTCGCAGAATTAGAGGCAAGACAACCGCCCTTCTTTTCTGGCTGTCGTGAGCGGGTGTCCGCTGCAATCACCACCGGGCGCATCAAGATCAACAGAGCGAAAAGCGAACCTGATACAGCCTGACGCAATCTGTGAGCAGCTACAGAGCACATCAAAGGAGTGGAGGCCTTGAACGAACTGTACTCGGACATTATTCGACCCCATGGGGGGACTCTGGTCGATCGGGTACTGCGCGGCGAGATGCGCGACGCCGTCCGCCAGCGCGCCGAGCAGATGCCCAAAGTACATCTGGACCCAATGGGGCTCTCCGACCTCGAGCTCATTGCCACCGGCGCGCTCAGCCCTCTTACTGGCTTCATGCGCAAGGCCGATTATGATCGTTGCGTCAGCGAGATGCGACTCTCCAACGGCATCGTGTGGTCGATGCCCATCACGCTGGCGATGGACCAGGATTCGGTCGCAGATATCGAGGAAGGACAAGAGATCGCCCTGTGCGAGACCGATCGCGTCCTGGGCGTAATGGAGGTGGCGGAGAAGTACCCCTATGGTCGGGACGTGAAGGAACGCGAGGCGCACGAGGTCTATCAGACGACCGAGGAAGCCCACCCCGGCGTGGCTCAGCTGTATCAGCGCGGTGACGTTACCCTGGGCGGGGATATCTGGTTGGTGGACTGGACTACGGCTATGAAGACCGAGTTCCCGGAGCTCCGTCACACGCCAGCCCAGGCCCGACGCATGTTCGCGCGGCGAGGATGGCAGAGTGTGGTCGGTTTCCAGACCCGTAACCCCATTCACCGCGCCCACGAGTATCTCCAGAAGACGGCGCTAGAGATCGTCGATGGGCTCTTCGTTCATCCTTTGGTGGGCGTGACCAAGAAGGGCGACCTGCCGGCTGACGTGCGGATTGCCTCCTATCAGACGATCTTGCGCGACTACTACCCGGCGGATCGCGTGTTGCTGGGCGTGTTCCCCGCCGCGATGCGCTACGCCGGGCCTCGTGAAGCGCTCTTCCACGCCATCGCCCGCAAGAATTATGGCTGTACACATTTCATTGTAGGGCGTGACCATGCTGGGGTAGGCGATTACTACGGCACCTATGACGCGCAACGAATCTTCGATCAGTTTCCCCGAGAGGACGTTGGAATCGTCCCTTTCAAGTTCGAATACGCCTTCTACTGCAAGAAGTGCGGCGGCGTGGTGTCTGCAAAGACCTGTCCTCACAGTCAGGACGATTGGGTCTACCTGAGCGGCACGCAGGTGCGGGAGATGCTGGAGCGCGGGGAGATGCTTCCTGAGGAATTCACCCGTCCAGAGGTCGCCAAGGTACTGCTTGAGGGCATGAAGGATCGTGAGTAGATGATGCTGAAGTTCCTCAGACGACGACAGCTGCGAAAGGTCATGGTCTTCGGGCTGGACTGCGCGCCACCAGCGGTGTTGTTCGAGACGAGCTCCGAGAACGATCTGGGATTGAAGGATCAGTTGCCAAACCTGAGTCGTCTCATCGACAGAGGGGTTTACGGGCCGCTGTCCAGCTCCATCCCCTGCATCACGGTCCCGGCGTGGACTTCGATGCTGACCAGCAAGGATCCGGGCGTGCTCGGCTTCTACGGCTTCCGTAACCGGACCGACCATTCCTACGATCGGATGAACATCGCTACGGGGAATGCTATCCACGAGCCCCGAGTATGGGACGTCTTGGGAGAGGCGGACAAGGCATCGGTGGTCGTCGGCGTCCCCCAGACCTACCCGATCAAGCCACTCAACGGATATCTGATCAGTAGCTTCCTCACCCCGAATACGGACCGCCAGTACACCTTCCCCAACGATCTGCGGTACGAGATCGATCGCGTGCTGGACGGCGAGACATACGATGTAGACGTACCCCAGTTTCGCACCGAGGACAAGGATTTCCTCCTGAAGCAAATCCAGGTTATGACCAGGAAACGGTTCAAAGTGATTAAGTACCTTGTCCGGGAGAAACCGTGGGACTTCTTCATGTTCGTCGAGATAGGCCTGGACCGCATCCACCACGGCATGTGGAAGTTCTGGGACCCAGGCCACGGAAAGTATGAACCTGGGAACCCCTACGAGGACGCCATCCCGGCCTACTACCGCTACCTGGATCGTGAGCTGGGCGAGATTCTGGGGATACTGGACGATGACACGGTCGTGATGGTGGTGTCCGATCACGGGGGGCAAGCCATGGACGGTGGCTTCGCGATCAATGAGTGGCTACGCCGAGAGGGCCTCTTGGTGCTGAGAGACGAACCCCTGTACGAGGGGTTGGTTCCATTTGAGAAGGTGGAGGTCGACTGGGAGAAAACCACCGCCTGGGGCGCTGGCGGCTATTACGGCCGCATCTTCATGAACGTGAAGGGGAGGGAACCGCACGGCAAGATCCCTGCCGACGAATACGAGCAGGCACGCGATGAGCTCAAGGAGAGGATCGAGGCCATCCCCGACCATGAGGGAAACCCGATGGGTACGGTGGCCTTCAAGCCCGAAGACCTCTATCGCGAGGTGCGGAACGTGGCACCGGACTTGATGATCTACTTCGGGAATCTACGATGGCGGTCGGTGGGCTCCTTCGGCTTGCCGGATGTCCACACCTTCGAGAACGACACGGGGCCGGACGATGCCAATCACGCTCAAGAAGGGGTGTTCATCCTTTGGGATCCCCGCAAGGACTATGGAGGGTCATATGTGGATGGCCTGCAGCTCATGGACGTCACCCCCACCATCTTGAACGTCATGGGCGTCCAGATCCCGTCCGACATGCAGGGGAAGAACATCGAGCACTAGCCCTCCCAACCGTTGGCGCTGTCAAGATTGCCTCTCCTCGGGTTGCATGAGCTGAACCTCAAGGCTAGCTCGCAGGAGTCACGAGGAAGCCGACCAGCGTCAGTGCGGGTCACTTAGAGATGAAGCCAACCAAGAATATGGGACCGCTGGCCCTGTTCGGCTGGGGGGCGCTGGTTGTCGTCCTTGTGGCAGGGGCCTACGCTGGTGGCTCAATACTTGCCCGCCACTGGATGGTGCCCTCCCTGGCGCTTCTGGACGAATTCCCTCTGGACAGTGCATCCACTCCTGCCCCAAGGTCCGCCCTGTGGATCGCGGCCGGTGAGCCTCAGGAGAACACGCTTGGTGCAGAAATCCCTGATGAGTGGCAGTTCGAAGGCCAGGCTGGACAAGCAGCCACCATTGAGATGTGGCTTCATCCCGGCTCAGGCTCGAACGTCGACGCAGAGATGGTCGTCCGTCTGCTCGCCCCGGATGGGACGATCTTGGTCGAGGAACAGGGATCCGCGTTCCTTCCCCCCTATCTTTTCGAGCCCTCCCTTCCGACCACAGGGCTCTACCGCGTCGAGGTAATGCCTATAGGGGGAGCCCCGGGCCGGTACTCCATTGGACTGAGCTTGTCGGAGACGGTCACTGAAGCGACACCAAATGCCACACCGGCGCGTCCGACTGGCGCGACCCCCAATAGTGCTGCAGCCGCAGCGGCGAAGCTGTTCCAATGGCCGACAACGCGGCGTAGGATCTCTGGCTGGACGTATCACGACCCTCGCAATCCAGCACACATCGGCCTGGACATAGCAGCGGAGATGTGGGATCCGATCGTCGCCGTTGCCCATGGGGAAGTGGTCTTCGCTGACTGGGCTGGAGGCTACGGGAATCTGGTGATCGTCGAACATAGGAGCGACTGGCGCTCCTACTATGCGCATCTCACAGAAATCGCAGTCACGGTAGGGCAGCAGCTGCGGCAAGGGGAAACACTCGGAGCGGCGGGCACAACAGGCCACTCGACAGGGCCGCATTTGCACTTCGAGCTGCGTTATCGGGATCGACCGGTAGATCCCCACATCTATCTACCGTGACAAAAAGACGACCGCCCTTCCATGAGAGACTTTGGGAAGGGCGGTCGTCTTTCACGACGAGTGTCGTGATTCGCTCAGCACAGAATTCGGGGCCGCTACTCCTCGATGTGGATGATCTCTACGGGGCACCCGTAAGCAGCGTCTTCCACGCAGTCGGCCAGATCATCGGGGACCTCTCCCACGGCCGGGTCATCGTCGACCCGGTATTCTTCTACGATCTGGCTGAAGAAGTCGTCGGGGTTCTCCTCGAAGACCTCAGGACAATCAGCGTAGCAGGTTCCGCATTCGATGCATTCTTCGCGGTCTATGGTTACTCTCATGTTGCCTCCTTGTTGATGGGTTTGATACGGAGTGTCAGCTACGTATGCACACGGGGGTTATTTATAGCACGAAATGAAGATATGTCCAACGTGACTCCCCTTTTTGACTTCTGCCTCTGGGCGTACTACCATGGCTCACTGTCGACTGGCTGGATCGGCTTCGTACTGCACCCGATCGATGAATTCGTTCTCGGTGAGTTCGCCACTATAGAACGCTTTGAGATGCGCCACATCGACGGAGGCGCGAAGCCGGGTGAGGCCCTCGGCACCCTGGGGTCGGGGCTCGATCTGAACCTCGACCCGAGAAACAATGTCGCACCGCTCTTCGGCAAGGGCAGTGGCGATATCGAAGGCTGTCCAAACCTGTTGAGCTGCATCGTCGAGGTCGTCGCCCGGCGCCATGGGATACACCAGATTCAGCCAGAGTGACTCACCAGGGATGACAGTGGCCGTCCCACCGAGACCTGCCTGCGACACCATCCGGAGGGCGCGCTGTTGACATTCCTGCGACGACAAGGCTTCGGAAGGATACGTTGGGACCGGCGTGGGCAGCAGCACCGATGAGATCCCGCCCGAGAGGCGCGTCGCGAACAGAATCAGCGTCAGAACAATCACGCCATTGGCAACCGCCAGCACTCCAATGATCCGTTTCTGTCGCGGCGTCATAGCCCAAGTCTAGCATGGATGCGCTCACGAGGCAAGAGGAGAGAGCCTGACGCATGGAAGGGTGGACCCGTCTGAGCGAGGAGAAACGCGCGGGGGTTCTGAGCACGGCACTCTCAAGCTTCTTTCTGGGTTGGGCACCGATCCTGGGCAAGATGGCCTACGCCGGAGGCGCCACGGCGTTCACGGTGGTGGCCTTTCGCACGGCTGTAGCGGCGCTCCTTCTTTGGCTGGCGTTCTTGCTGCTGTGGCGCCGTGAGATCCACATCGGCTGGCGAGATTTGATCGGCTGCCTCGGGGTGGGCGTCGTCAACGGGTTTGGCTCGCTCCTCTACTACTCGAGCCTTTCACGCCTGGACGCCTCGCGGGCTGCACTCCTCAACACCCTCTATCCGCTGTGGGTGGTGCTCTTCCTGTTCGCTGCTGGGCAGCCGCTAACGTGGCTGACGCTGGTGCGGTTAGGACTCTCAATGGTGGGAACCTATCTTCTCACCAGGGCGGGGCCAGGTGAGCTAGACTGGCTGGGGGTGGCTCTGATGGTCGCTTCGGCGGCGACGTACGGCTGGCATCTCGTTCTCGGTCAGTGGGTGCTGGCCGACGTACCGTCGCGCAAGGCGACGCTGTACATCGTGACCGCGATGGCTGGCGTCGTCGGCCTCGCGCGGGGACTTCAGGCCCAACCGATGGAGCCGATCACGACAGGCAGCTGGCAGGCCATCTTTGCGCTGGGGTTGACGACCGCACTCTCTCGCCTGGCCATGTTCGCTGGTCTGGAGAAACTGGGAGGCATTGAGACAGCATTGACTAGCCTGCTCGAGCTCCTGGTTAGCTTGATCCTCGCGTTCTTGCTGCTGGGGGAACGCCTGACGGCCGCACAGTGGCTCGGCGGCGCGCTCCTGATGACCAGTCTGACGCTGATGACGCGCGATCGGGGGATGCGACTGGCCGAGGGAAGCCCACCACTGGAATGGGAGGATGTGGCCGGCTAGCTGCCCGTGCCGGGGTCATCCGACAGAGGGAAAAGGATGTGGAACGTGCTCCCCGGGAGCTTCTCCTCATCGTAGCCCTCACTCTCGACCCAGACCTTGCCGCCATGGGCCTCGATGATCCCCTTGGTGACCGTGAGACCTAAGCCAAGCCCGCCTCCCTTGAAATCCGTCTTGCTGGAGCGATGGAAGCCTGTGTCCTCCAGCACATAGAAGCGATCGAAAATCCGCTCCTGTTCCTCCAAGGGTATCCCGACGCCGTCATCCTGAACCGTGATGTGCACCGTGTCTTCAATCTGGCGTCCCGTGATGCGAATCTGACCGCCGTCGGGCGTGTACTTCATCGCGTTGCTGATGACGTTCCACAGCGCCTCGTGAAGACGCGGGGCATCGCCCCGGACAACGGGTAGATCAGCCAGACCACGGAACTCAAACTCGATGTCGCGAGATCGTCCGAATCCCCGCAAGTCCTCCACGACAGCATGGACAAGAGGCTCCAGCTTGAGACGATCTTGAGCCACCTCCAAACGGTCGGCGTCGATCAGCGACACGTTCCGAATCTCATCGAAGACACGGTGAAGGCGCTGGGAGGCATCGGCAATTGCCTGCAGCATCTGGCGAGGGCTACCGTGCTCTGCAGGATCGCCGGGGATCTCCGTGTGTTGAAGTAGCATCTGGACGTATCCGTAGATACTGGTCAGCGGCGTACGCAGCTCGTGGCTGGCGAGGACGATGAAGTCAGACTTCATCTTGTCGATCCGCTGAAGCTCCGCGTGGGCGTCCTCAAGGGCGCGCACCTTCTCCTCCAGGCGCCCGACCAGGCGCTGGCTGTAGGCCTTCAGATGCTCAGCCTCCACCTCGGGGGACCCGATCTCCTCTCTCAGACCCCCCATGTAAGCGCGTACCTGGTCGGGAAAGCGGTCCACGTCGATGGGCTTGGCGATGTAGCCATCACAACCGGCAATGAGCGCCCGCTCCCTGTCGCCGTCCAGCGTTGCCGCTGTGACGGCAACGATGGGGACTCGTTCCAGGTCCTCGATGGAGCGCAACCGCGTCGTCGCCTCGTAGCCGTCCAGTCCACCGATATTGATGTCCATCAGGATGAGATCTGGCTGAACCCGTCGAGCAATCTCCAAGGCAGCCACGCCATCCTCCGCGAGATCGACCCCGTATCCTTCCGCCTGGAGAACCCGCTGCACGAGCGCCCTGCTGGCGGGATCATCCTCCACATATAGGATCCGCGGGCCTTCCGGCTGATTCAAGCCTCTCCCTCCTCCAGCACGCCCAACACCCCCAGAAGCAGATCCTCGTTCGCGAACTCATCCCTCTCCAGGAACAACTGCATCTGACCGCCGAGTCGTCTCTTCTCGCTGGTAGTCCGTTCGTTGGCTTTGACGACAATGACGGGAATGTCACGCAGCAATCGTCTTCCTCCATAGCCGGACCATGGGGCGTACACGTCAAGAGGATGGTCCAGTGGTTCCCGATACCCGGAGTCGATGCACGCGGGCGCGGGAAACGCTCGCTGAACCCCCATGGTTCGTCTGGAGTTGAATCTCCCTGGTCTCAGGGAACAGATTATACCATGGAGAGGTGGCGTGCCAATCAATGCACGTCAGCCGGCGTTCAGAGCCATACCAGAGCACCCCCTACTGCTCACCCCTCGACAGGATGACGAGGGACAACGACGAGCCGGAGCCGCGTCTGGCGCTGACCTCAGGTAGGCGCCCCTGACTCAGTGCACGGCATCGCTACGACCTCCGCGAAGCCACACGACCTGATATGGCCTGAGTGTGAGGGCAGACCCATCATCCCACGCGGCGTAGATCGCCCCAGAGATGAGATCTTGGAGGCGAACTCCGCCAGCAAAGCCCAGGCTCTCCAAAGGAGCCTGGAAGTCTTGCTCGCTGGAGGAGAGATTGTGAATACAGAGAAGAGGCTCCCCATCGCCCGAGGTGCGCACCAATGCGAATAGAGACTCATTGCCCGCCTCCTCTGCCAGCAGAACGCGCTGACCAGCGTTGGGATGGAAGGCGCGGTGTGAAGCGCGAGCACGGATGAGGTCGAGATAGGCGTAGAAGACACGGTGGCGCAACGAGGTTGGATCGGACAGCGCCTGTTCGAGCTGGCGGCGGCGAAACTTCTCTCGATTGATGGAACGGTAGCGCCCGGTGGTCTCCACGCCCTCGCGATCGCTTCGAGAGCCAAAAAGGCTGTGAACGTAGATACCAGGCACCCCGGCAAGACTGAGCATGATCGCCTGTGAGGCCAGAAACCGGCGGACCTGCAGGCTCAACGGCTCCTCGCCATTCGGATTAGACAGGGCATCGAAGTAGGAGATGTTTAGCTCGTAGACTCCTCTGCTCCCGTCCCCGTTCGTCTTGTGGGAGACGAAGCCGCCGTGCTGCCGGGTGATATCGACCAACGCCTGGATCTCTGAGCGGCGAAGAATGCCCTCCACCGGACGGATACCGATACCGTCGTGGGAGGCCAAGAAGTTGAAGAACGTGGTGCTGTCGGAAGGTGCATTCAGTCCGGCAGCCCACCTGGCAAGGCGAGTGGCGTCGCCGGTGTGGAAGGCATGGAGCACCAGGGGGGGTAAGGGAAACTGATAGACCATCTGGGCCTCGTCGGTGCCATCACCGAAGTAGGACACGTTCTCCTCGTGAGGCACGTTCGTCTCGCTGATGAGGATCACGTCAGGCGCAACAGCATCGAATATGGCACGGAACAGCTTCACGACTCGATGAGCTTCCTCCAGATGGATGCTCGGCGTGCCGACTTCCTTCCAGATGTAGGCAATTGCGTCAAGTCGGATGACGTCAGCACCCTCCTCAACGTAGAGGAGCAGCACATCAACGATGTCCAACAGCACCTCAGGATTGCCGTAGTTGAGGTCGATCTGATCATCACTGAAGGTCGTCCAGACCCACTCCTTTCCCCGAGCTGTCTGCACGGGCGTCAAGAGCGGCTTGGCGCGAGGCCGAACCACGTCGGAAAGATCAGCATCCGGCTCCACAACGATGAAATAGTCCTCGTACCGGGGGGTGCCGTCCACAAATGCCTGGAACCACTTGCTCTGGGCAGAGACATGGTTGATCACCGCATCGAACATCAGACGGAAAGCTCGGCCCAGCCGTTCGATATCCTCCCACGTCCCAAGCTTCGGGTCGACCTGGGTGTAGTCGATCACCGAGAACCCATCGTCCGAGGAGTAGGGGAAAAAGGGCAGGATGTGGACGCCGCTGACAACACCCGCGATGGTGCTCTCCAGCACCTCGCCCAAGGTCTGCAGAGGAGCCTCACCAGGCTCGGTCACCTGGTCGCCATAGGTGATAAGGAACGCATCCCGCTCAGTGAGCCGCTCGGCCGGATTCGTGGCCCTCTTTTGCAGATCAGGATTGCGGCCCCGAAAACGGGACAGACGCTCTTGGAGTCGAGCAGACAGGTGTTCGGCCTTTTCTTGGCCATATAGAAGAATCAGATGATCTCGAATGCGAGTCTCTGGCGTCATGGATCGCGCGCTTCTCCTGCAAGGATCGTGGATGGCAATGAAGACCTCAGGCTGGGTGGACGCGATGACATCACAGTGTCCGCCAACCGTCGAGCAAGCTGGACAATCCTCGCTCTAGTGTGGAATACGAATAGTATCTCTGCCCGAGCTCGTAGTTACGCTCGACCATCTGCGCCCTCAGAGCCGGGTCTCGAAGCACGGCTTCGGCCTGCCGCACCGTCTCCTCGGTGAGGAAGCCGTCGAAAGCGACGACCTCAAAGCCCTTGGGCTGAATATCGGTTCGGAATACCTCATACCTGTTGACGACGATTGGACGACGATGGTAGACCGCTTCGAGGAAGGCGTTGCCAAACCCCTCCACGGTGGAGGGGTAGGTCACCAGATCAGCAAGTTGATACGCATCGTGCAGAGCGTAGATCTCCCGCCCCTTGACCACCTGACGACGATGATTGAAGAGATCGCCAGCGAAGAGCAGCCGCACGCTCATGAGCTCAGCGTAGCTGCGCACATGAGCTTCGTACGCCCTCCCCTCGTCCCCGGAGGCGTGCGAAATGACCAGGGTGGAAGGGAGATCGAGTCGGCGCACCAACTCGATGGCGCGCTCGATACCCTTGCGAGGTACAATGCGAGTGGGCTGCAGCACGAAGAGCTCCTCAGACGTGATGTCCAGCACCGAGCGAAGGTCCGCAGCAAAGCCATCCGCCTCAGACGGAGGGGACTCGAAGTCCATGACGTTAGGTATGAGCGTCGAGCTTACCCCTCGCCGCAGTGCAAGCTGCTCGGC
>JAWLCP010000008.1:12811-53203 GCA_041687115.1 Anaerolineae bacterium | reverse complement strand
CCCACCCCCGCCGCGTCGGGCAGAGAACGCCACCATCCGGCCGCCGCATGGTAGACCGCCCGCGGCGAGCCATGCCGGTCCATCAGCGAGAACCCCCAGCGTGGATCGTCCCGCTCTCCGGCCTGAAGGTTCTCGATGATCATCGCCCCGACCCACGGCCACTCGCTTCGCGCCCGCTCCAGCGCCGCCGCCGTCCACGACGCCTGCGTCGCCTCGTCGGTCACTCCCCAAATCGACGGGGGGCCGTCCCACCCCTCGGGGAGCGCGTTCCACCCCCAGTGGCTGATCCAGATCGCTTTCTCTTCATCTCCGTGCTCGACCATCACCTGCCGCAGCAGGAGCACCCGCGAGAAGTTGAGGACCGACTCGTCCACCCGCCTGTCGCCTGGCCCGGTGTCGAACCCGTAACCCTTCGCAGCCACGATGTCGAAGAAGGATGCTGCCCCCGCTTCATACAGCTGCTCCAGGTAGCGCACCTCACTCAGGTTCTCCGGGCCCTTCTCGGTCGTTGGAGCTAGGCCAGCCACCAGTATCCGGGCATCCGGGTCAGCGGCGCGAATCGCGCGCACCGTCCGCGCCAGCAGATCCGCGTACGCCGCCGGGCTCACTGGACCGCCACCCCAGTTCGCGGCCAGGTTCGGCTCGTCCCAGATCTGATAGGCCGCCACGTGATCGCCGTACCGCTCCGCGAAAGCGGCCGCGAAAGCGGCGAACCGATCGGGGTTCTCGGGAGGAACCGCTGGATCGTCCTCCAGCACGGCCACCATCTCTAGTTCCGGAAACTGTCGTACCGCCGCCACCATCCGGTCGGCGGCGGACCAGTCCCACTCACCCTGGTGTCGCTCGATCTCATGCCAGACGAACGACTGTCGCACCCACACGAAGCCGTCGTCCGCCAGCCGGCCCAGCACCGCCGCCAACTCCCCGTCACCATACGCCCCCATCGCCGCGTTGACCCCGAGCGTGGGCACGTCGGCATCCCGAACCGGCGCCGGGAAGCCCTTCGGGATCCCCCGAACGCGACTCTGGTGCGCCCGCAGGACCCACCCAGCCCCCATCGCCACCACGACCAGCAGCGCTAGCCACACCACCGAGCGAACCATCGGCAGCACAGACCGATCTCTGCGTCGGAGAGACACAAGGACATCCTTATTCACCTGGCTCACCCGCGTCGTGAAATCGCCCCCCGAGCCCCTTCCCTCGCCGTTACTGTCAGCACCCCTCGCCAGCATCCCCATGGCCCCTCGAGCCGGCCGCTACGTGACGATCCCACCCCTCTCCCCTGTGGATAGAGGCTGCGTGACACGCCCATCTCGCTCCCCCGCCGGGAGAGCCCGGTGAGGGCTCCATCCCTCTCCCCCCCCCGCCAGCGGTCACCTCACGCCGCCATCCCTCTCCCCCCGCGGGGGGAGAGGCTAGGTGAGGGGGGCTCTCCGTACTCGCCCGCACCGTGACGGGGTCACTCCTTTCCACGGAGCCCAACAGCCCACTCCCCCTCAACGCCCGTAGAGCGACACCTCCAGCCCTCGGAACTCCCACCGATTCCG
The DNA here is from genome assembly GCA_041687115.1 of Anaerolineae bacterium. Classification (GTDB taxonomy): domain Bacteria; phylum Chloroflexota; class Anaerolineae; order B4-G1; family B4-G1; genus SKLM01. The sequence goes on along the minus strand of JAWLCP010000008.1, from coordinate 51,656 downwards.
CAGGACCATCTCCCCCTCCAGCGTCGCGGGAACCAGACCATGGGGATCCGTGTACCAATCGTGGCTGTACACCAGCCACACCCGTTCGTGCCCCTGGATCAGCCTGCGCAGTCTTGGCAGGTCCCCCTCCGTCATCTCCGGCTCCAGGACTCCACGATCGAAGAGGTCCGCCGGCACGCCGTGCGCGGTCGCCGGTCGATTGTACAGTTCGCCAAAGTAATAGTCAAAGGGGATCTGCCCCCAGCTATCGTTAAACAGCAGCAAATCGCCAGGCTCCACCCGCTCGGCAACCAGGGTCGCCGCGGCGTCCCATTCCTCCTTCTCAAACGTCCGGTAGTAGTTCCTAAGTCCAGCGCCACTCGCTGCTAGCACCACGATGAGAGCCATAAGGGAGGCAATCCTCCAGGAGAGCACCCGCCCCAGGTGCCACACCCCGGCCGCCATCATCAGGATCAGCGGAATCGAGGTCCATATCAGCGTCCGTGCGTAGAGGATGGGACGCCATATGCTCAGCCCCCACTCTGCCACCAGAGGAACCACAAACGCTGCTCCGAGCAACCCGGCACGCATCGGCTGACGACCCATTCCACGCAGCCCCAGCAACGCCACGCCGACCAGAACGCCGTCCACGAGCACGATGCCCGCCAGTGGCAAGGGAAGGAAGTCGCAAAGAAGGGCGCTTACGACGCTTAGCACGGTCCCTACCGTCGGTGCTGGCAGCCAGAAGCGGCGGTAGACGCCCACCGCCTGCGATATGAACGAGGGAAGCCAGGGAAGCCAGAGCAGCAGAATCGCAGCCTGGACCAGAACCCACCGGCGGAGCCACAGAGCAGCGGGCCACCACCTCCCGTGCCTAAGCGCTCGCCGCTCTCTGCTGAGCACCGCGATAAGGACGACGAGATTGAGCGTGAGGGGAAGAAGGACCGCCGCGTTGTGCGTCCACAGCGCGGCAGCGGTGAACACCACGCTGCCCACCCAGGCCAGCCCCCTTCTCCAACCCTCACCGCGCTTCAGCCACGGACCTTCACTGTCCTCACAGCAGCCCACATCACATCGCTCCCCCTCCCGTGGGCCGTTCGCCAGCGATAACAATCCACCGTCACCGTCCATCAAGCTCACGAAGCCGTATAGGGCTGCTGCCGCGTTCAGGGTGAGGAGCGTGTACATCCGCGCTTCCTGGGCAAACCGGACGTGAAACGGAGAGACCGCCAGGATCAGCGCTCCCGCGATCCCCACCCGTCGGTTGACCAGCCGGCGGCCTAGCAGGTACATCACCGGGATCGTCAGGGTGCCGAGAGCCGCAGACAGGGCCCGGGCACCGGCCTCACCGTAGCCGAAGACGCGTATCCAGCCGTGGAGCAGCGCGTAGTAAAGCGGAGGGTGTTGATCGACCGTGACCACCCAGCGCACCAGCTCGGCTAACGGTCGGCGCGCCAGCCAGACGCTGAACGCCTCATCGATCCACAGACCCTCGCTCCCGATCCGGTGGACGCGCAGGAGAAAACCCGCCGCCACCGCCAGCAGGAGACAGAGGTGGTCACCCCGCAGCCGTATCTTGGAGACTCGGCGCCCGGGCTTCTGTTTCATTCCCCCGGACGCAGATCGTGAGTCGATCGCCCCCATCGGTCTCGGCGAGCCGTCAGTCGCTCACAGCCAGCGCGCGGATCGTCACCCACTTGTTCGCCTTGCCCACCGCGCCGAAGTCTGCCCATCTCTTGCCCGGCGTGCGCTCCAGGGGCCAGGATCCGTCAGGCAGCCGCTTGCCCGCCACCCAGGACCGCACCCTGCTCGCCCGGCCATCATCTCCGCAACCGGCGTCCACCAGGACCGTCAACCACTGGAGCAGATCGGCGCTGTGGGCCAGTGGGAACGTCAGGTGAAACCAGCGGGGGTCGTCTCTGGCCGGATGTGGCGGGTGGCGCAACAGCAACTCTGCAGCAGTCTGGCTCAGCATCCGCACCTCGGGCGTGCGTCGCCGCTCTGCCACGGCGTTCGTCGCCCACAGCACCTTGACCGCCCCCCAGGGGCACGCCCTCTCACCCGCATACGTCGCCCTGAGCCCGTAGTCCTCCACCGTCTGGGCCAGCCACGACCAGGCAAGCCGCACGTCCTCCGCATCCCCCCACCCCAGCGTCTCCAGAGCCCACAGAAGACTTCCGTTCAGGCACGCCGGCGTATCCCCCGCCTCCTTGCTGGCGCGGAAGGCGCCGTCCTCCCGCTGATTCTCCTCGAACAGGTACTCCACCGCCCGGTCCACCGCCGCATTACGATCTACACCCAGTTGGGCCAGGAACAGGATCTGCCAGATCGTGGCTCGGTATCGTGGGCTGGTCCCGATGCCCGGATGCATCCAATAGCCCTGCGGGTACTGAGCCAGAAGGATATCGCGAGCTGGGTTGGCTCGGGGGATGGCCGCCTGAGCGGCAAGGACCTCAGGATCTTCTTCTGGACGATCCAGGAGCTGCGTCAAGGCGAGATAGCGCGAGGACGGATTGCCCGGTTCAAGAAGCCATGCCAGCACCTTCTCAGACGGACTCACCGTGCCTAAGGAAGGAACCACCACGCGAGGCGATAGCCCCACAGAAGCGTGATCACGGCTCCCGCCACCAGAAATGGACCGTACGGCACGTGATCGTCCAGGCCGCGCGCCCCGACGATCAGCAGGACCAGGCTCACCGCGGCGCCGATGAGGATGGTCAGCAGGATCGCCTCGATCACCAGGGGAAAGCCTGTGATCAGGCCCACAAAAGCCGCCAGCTTCACGTCGCCGCCTCCCATCGCCCCCGACCCGAAAATCGCATGCCCGATGACCGCCGCCAGGAGGAAGAACGCCAGCCCAATCCCTCCTCCGATAAGCGCGCTCCACCAGGTCATCGCCGGCATGAAGAAGCTGCCCACGAATCCAACCACGATGGCCGGATACGTCACCACGTTCAAGATCAGACGGCGCTCAATGTCCGTGACCAGGATCAGGGCGAAGATGGCGCCATACAGTAGGTAGAAGAGCAGCCTGACTGACGGCCCGACTGTCATCCACAGATATCCGTAGACCAGCCCCAGGCCAATCTCCACCAGCGGGCGCCGCAGATCAACAGGCGCTCCGCACGACGGACATTCCGGCCGCCCGGCCAGGTAGGCACCCACGCCAAGCCACTGCCACCACGGGCGCTCCTCACCGCAGTACGGACAGTGAGGCTTGCTCGGTGGACGTCGAGCCGGCAGGTCAGAGGCCAGCTGATTGACCACGCCTCCCACCAGCACACCAAGAAGGAAAGCAACCAGAATCATCCACATAGCTGGCCCCTATCAACTCGTTCCGACATCTCACTGTCCTGCGCCGTCGCAGAGCCTGATGCCCTGGAGAGCGTTCTGAGCCTCCGGGTCGATCTGCAGTGCCGCTTCGAAAAGCGGGTATGCTTTCTCACACTCATCCATGTAGAAATGGGCCAGTCCCAGTGTGTACAAGTAGTCGACGCGCGGTCCCTGGACCCAGGTGGCGTCAAAGGTTGCCTCGAGACCTCTATTCTCGAGGCTCAGCTGACCTGTGTTCAGTGGATCACCCGAGAGGGTATAGACCCCCTCGAACCACCCCACGTACGCCTGATCGTACCGTCTCTCGGGCATCTCCTCCAACGTCACCGTGTAGACCCCCGTCCGAGTATCCAGCGTCACGGAGCCCTGGGCCCCCTCCCACGCGTCCTCCGTCGCCACCGGTCTCAGCTGCGCCCGCAGGGTGTCGCTGTCCTCCTCGGCGGCCGGACCGAAGTCCCCAGCCATAACTACAGAGGACCACGGGCCCGTCAGTTGGCCTCCTCCATCCTCTATCGTGACGACGAAGTCGCGTGCCCGCTTTCGACCCGCCACGGACTCCAACCGGATTGCGCGCTCCAGATTCGGAATGGCCTCTTCATAGTTGCGGCGGTTCCAGTGCGTGAATGCCAGGTAGCCGAACGCCGGCCCGAACTGCGGGTCGGCCTCGGCAGCCTGCTCGAGATACTCCTGGGCCTTCGCCGGCTCGCCCCTCTCGTAGTGGGCTCGCCCTATTCGATAGTAGGCCTCGGCATTGTTGGGATCAACCTCCACGGCCCTCTCGAAGCTCTCCATCGCTGCTCCGAAGTCACCCAGTGCCAGGTGGTTGTTGCCCACCGCGATGTGGAGGTGAGCGAGGTTGGGATGAATCGCCAGCGCCTCCTCGTACCCCCGCAACGCCTCCCTGTACTGACCCTGGAGTTCCATCACGTAGCCATAGTTGCGCTGCACGTCCACGCTGCCACTGTCCAGCTCCACGGCCGTCTTGGCGCTCTCCCTTGCATCTGCCCACCTTCCAGCATCCGCGTACGCCTCGGCGAGATACCCGTGCGCGTCAGCGCAATCCGGGTCCAGCTCGACCGCTCGCTGGCAGGCCTCAAGCGCCTCGTCCACGCCTCCGTGCCAATCGTATACCATCCCCAAGACCGCCCAGGCCTGGGCGTTCTCCGGCGCCCGCTCCACCGCTCGCTCCGCGAGCTTCACTGCTTCGATCGTCCGTCCCTCAAGCGCCAGTAGCCGTGCCAGGGGAACTGCCACCTCCAGCGTCCCCCGATCCATCTCCAGCGCCTGCTCGTAGGCCGCGATTGCTTTCTCTAGATCGCCCCGGGAGTAGAAATCCTCCGCCTCGTCCACGTAGGAATGGGCAAGACGCGTGGGGGTCACAGTAGGAATGAGAACCTGCTCCTCCGGTTCCTGCCTGACCTGGATCAGAACGTACACGCCGATGCCGATCAACACCAGGAGGGTCAGCACACGCCACGGAGAAGAACGACGCTTTTTTGGTCGCGATCCTAGATACATCTCAGAGTCCTTGTCACTGCCCGACAATCATAGCACGTCCATAGGTCAAGTCAAGGTTGTCGCACCTGAGGCTTGTGGTAGAATCCCCCGCGAGCACCTTCCAACGGCCTCGGCCTCGGCTGGTAGGACCCCGGGCCTCGACCTGGAGATACAGGAGGTTTCTGTGCGCAATCTGCTGATCACCGGTGGCGCTGGTTTCATCGGTTCCAACTTCACCCGCTACGTGCTGCAGAGGTACCCCACCTACCGCGTGGTGGTCTACGACAAGCTCACTTACGCCGGCAATCTGGACAACCTCAGAGACGTCGCCGAGCAGTTCCCCGACCGCTACACCTTCGTCAAAGCGGACATCTGCAGTGCCGACCATGTGAGACGGACGGTCCAAGAACACGACGTGGATACCATCGTCAACTTCGCCGCCGAGACCCACGTCGATCGCTCCATCATGGAGCCAGACGCGTTCATCAAGACCGACGTCTACGGCACCTACACGCTGCTGGAAGCAGCCCGCGAGCTCGAGCTGGAGCGCTACCATCAGGTCAGCACCGATGAGGTGTACGGTCACGTACCCGAGGGGGCTTCCAGGGAGACCGACCCCATCGCTCCCCGCAGCCCGTACGCCGCCAGCAAGGCCAGCGCCGACATGATGGTCAATGCCTACCACGTCACGTACGATCTGCCGGTAACCATCACCCGCGGCGCGAACAACATCGGCCCCTACCAGTACCCGGAGAAGGTCGTACCGCTCTTCACCACCAACGCTATCGACGACAAGCCGCTGCCCCTCTACGGCGATGGTCTCCAGGTGCGCGACTACCACTACGTGCTCGATCACTGCGAGGCCATCGACCTGGTGCTGCATAAAGGCGAGATCGGCGGCATCTACAACGTCGGGACCGGCACGGAGATGCCCAACATCGAGATGACCCGCCTGATCCTCAAGCTGCTCGACAAGCCGGAGAGCCTCATCCAGCCCGTTCGCGACCGGGCCGGTCACGACCGCCGTTACTCCCTCGACGTGAGCAGGATTCGAGCGCTGGGCTGGGAGCCCGCCCACACCTGTGAGGAGGCCATCAAGAGGACCGTCCGCTGGTACGTGGAGAACGAATGGTGGTGGCGCCCCATCAAGAGCGGTAAACACTACCAGGAGTACTACCGGCGGCAGTACGAGGGCCGGGAGATCAATCAGCAATGACCAATAGGCCGATGGCCAATGCGCGTTGAGAGATCTGACCCCAGTGCTGCCAAGGGCTGGTACGCTGGGCCCTGGAACTCCGATCTCGCGGTCTCGATCGGCTATGCAAATGAGGGGATTGACGAGCCTCACACGTTTCCATCGAGCTCATCGGACTATTTCCACTTCGTCGCTCACCTACCCGGCCTGGCTGGCGCTGAAGCAAAGGATGACAAAGAGCGCGTGCCCCGTTCCCGCCTTGGCCTGTGAGTCTCAGTGACCATCGGATCTGGGCCAACCAGATTTCGATCCGTGAGAGACACTTGTGGCTGGCGACGGACGCGCGCCTGGCTCTGTGATGACGAGGGGCAACCGTCGGCTTAACTTGAAGTGACAGAACCCGTGAGCGACCCGGACCGCATCGCCTACTTCCTGCTGAAGGAGGTCACGCGCGCCGTCGGCGAGTTCGAGTTGATCGACGACGGAGACCGCGTAGCAGTGGCCGTGTCCGGTGGGCGGGACAGCCGGACGATGCTCGATCTCCTCCTTCAGCATCGTCACAAAGTGCCGTACGACTACGATCTTCTCGCCCTTCACGTCGTCGGGACCGAGGCCGGGCTTCCCGACCTTCGACCGGACCTCGAACCCGGGTTCCGGGAGCTCGGGATCACCCACCGGTTTCTCCCCTTGGCCCTCCCGCCGGACGAACCCCTCCCCCTCGACTGTTTTCGCTGCTCCTGGCATCGGCGCAAGGCCCTCTTCACAGCCAGCGTCGACATTGGTTGCCAGAAGCTCGCTCTCGGCCATCACGCCGACGACGCGGCCGTGACGACGCTGATGAACCTCATGTTCAACGGCAGGCTGGAGACGATGGAGCCCCGGGTGACGTTCTTCGACGGTGCAGTGACGGTCATCCGCCCCCTGATCTATCTTCCAGAGAGGGAGATCGTCCGGTATGCGAAGACTGCTGGCTATCCGAACCGACCCCCGTGTCCCCAGGGTGAGGAGTCGAAGCGCGCCGAGGTTGAGGCTTTCCTTCGCCAGTTCGGACGCGAGCACGAACAGATCCGCACCAATCTCTGGCGTGCCGCTCGGGAGGCGATGGGGTTCTGACCCGTCGAGGCCGGCCTAGTCCCCTTCGATGAAGCAGACGATCCCGTCCACAATGCCCTGAGCGACCAGGTCGGGTCGCTGGGTCAGCAGATCACGGTCGAGCCACAAGAACCCGGTCTCGATGATGGCCCCTGGCGTCCGACCGTCAATCTCATAGAACGTGTGGTATTGCGTCATGTGGCCCGTGATGCTGTTGTCGTGACGGCCCAGACCCGTACGCGCGCCGTACTTCTCCCTTAGACACGCGACCAGTCGCTCTTCCTCGTCCGGGACGACGCTGTCCACGACGCTCGCGACCTTGAAGCCAGTGGGTGGGGGGGTGGCGTCGGGAAAAGGCTTGCACGAGTCGGCGTGGATGGAGATAAGGGCGTCGGCCAGATACCCTGGCAGACGCTCATCGTACTCCTCGAGGAGGTCAACGTGGTAACCGAGGGCGCGCAAGGACTGCACAACCCTCTGAGCGACGTCCAGGTTGACCTCCACCTCCGTCAAACCGTCCGCGCAGGACGCCCCCTCGTCATACCCCCAATGTCCCGCGACGATGCCGACACGGGGCACAGCGACAGCGGACGCTGCCTCCTCCCCGGCCCCCTCGGGGTTAGGGACCTCGGCGCCCGACGAACCTTCTGGGCTGACAACCGCGGTCGGTTGGACGGGCGTGACCACGGGACCTGCCGTCGGCTCGGCCGAAGACGTCGGCTCCCAGTAACCCTGCGCAAGCGCGCCAATCGCCGCCACGCAGCTGATAATGACGATCACGCGCAGGACGTTTGGGCCCGTGCCACCAGCCCCTCGTTGGACGACGGATGCGTGCCCCCTACTTCGACGTGCCATCTCGCTCCTCCTAGAGTCCAATGGTACTTCAAACGAGAGGGGACGTCAATCACGAGATAGAGCATCTCTGACTTGCACGCCAGCAAAGATGTGCTATAATCCCGTTCGTCCGGCGGGCGTAGTTCAATTGGTGGAACGTTTCCTTGCCAAGGAAAAGGTTACGGGTTCGAGTCCCGTCGCCCGCTCTCCATCAATATCAACATCGGCGACCGCAGAGCCAAGAGGCAGGGCGACCTCTTGGTTTTTTTTGTTTGTGGCACACAGCACGGATGGAGGCATGGAGCTCAACAGGACGGTTGTCGCTCTGATCCCGGCGTGGAATGAAGGTCCCCGCCTCGGACCCGTCGTCGAGGCGACGCGGCACTATCTCCCGGTCCTCGTCGTCGACGACGGCTCCACGGATGACACCGCCACTGTGGCGGAGAGAGCTGGAGCCACCGTCGTCAGTCACGTCTGCAATCAAGGGAAGGGTGTGGCCCTGATGACGGGGTTCGATTGGGCGGTGCAGCGAGACTACGATGGTGTCCTGACGCTCGACGCCGACGGTCAACACGACCCCGACGACATTCCGCTGTTCCTTGGCGCCTATCAGACCGAACAGTGGGACCTGATCATCGGGAGGCGAAGGTTCGACCAGATGCCGTTCCCTCGCGGCTACACCAATCCTTTTGGCTCCTGGCTGCTGTCGCTGGCACTGGGAGAGCCCATCCCGGACAACCAGAGTGGCTTCCGACTCCACGATCGGCGGCTGCTCGAGATCCTCGAGCTCACGGCAACGGGCTTCGAGCTAGAGGTAGAGCTTATCGTCCAGGCCATATGCCGGGGGATGCGGATCGGGTGGGTGGAGATTCGCACCATCTACGGCATCGATAAGACCAGCTACTTCCGTCCTGTAAAGGACTCCGCCCGCTTCCTGGGGATGGTCTGGCACGCGTGGCGTCGACGCCGATCCACCATCAGCAGCAGGTGAACAGGGCGAGGGTACCGCCTAGTCGGCCCCCCCGTGTTCAGCCCAATACTCAACGATTCGCTCGATACGGATCCGTTGAGCGCGCAGCCAGCGACGGGGTCCCAGGATCCGCATGCCCATCTCCGGCGGCGCGTCCGGTAGGCGAGTGAGCGTTCCCTCCTCCACCAGACGCTCAAAGAAGCTCAGAAACCGCTCCTCCAGCTCCTCTTCCCTGAACCCTTCGCCCCGCTCATAGGCCTCTCTGGCCAGCTGCTCAATGAAATCAGAGGTCCGTTGGATCAGCAGCTCAACCGGCTCCAGCACCATGCCCCAGGCGTAGATCGGATCCAGCGGGGCCGTGGCATGCCCGTGATGGCCCATCTCCCCACCGGAGGCGGAACTCTCAGAATCGATCACGGGCTGGACACTGTCCCCGGCCTCCGCTTCCCCAACTTCCTGTCCCTCGGTCACCCCGCCTCCTCCACTCCCCCTCACCAGCCGCTCACCGCGAACGTCGCCCCCAGGAGCTCCCGTCGCTCGTCCGCCGTCATCGGCCGTGGGCGCGCGTAGTCCTCCAGCATCGCCGTCAACAGCTCTGTGCTGATGTGGCGACCGTCGTAGAAGACGTGCCGATCCAGGAACTCCTGCCGGTACTCCAGCCGCTGCATCTGATCGAAGAACAGGTTGCCCAATCCGTAGTGGATGAACGCGTCGGCGTGAAAGTCGAACCCCTGCGGCCAATGCGCCTGGCTGCCGCTCACAATCGCGGCGCCCGCCTCCGCCACCGCCCGGAAGTCGGCCTGCTGGCTCATCGTTGGAGCATATTGGTCGACCTCCAGGTACTGGAATGTGACGATCGGAATGACGCCTTCCTCGCGCAGCCTGCGGATCTGAGTCGTGAGCAGATCGTAATCGCAGGACGCCGCCCCCGGACGTTCAGCCGTAGCCCACGCGTAGGCTGGCCCCACTGAGTTGCAGCCCACGAACCCGAAGGTGTGTACCCCATGCGTCACCGTCAGTGGCTCACGCGCTTGATCCAGCGTCCACCCGCCGCCAAACGTCGGCAGATCGTGCTCCTCGTACATCCTCAGGGAGTTCTCCATCGCGCTCACCCCCCAATCGAGCAAGTGGTTGCCGGTCAACTCAAGAACGTCAATGTCTACGTGCTTCAGGAGATCGAAGTAGCGCGGATCCGAGCAGAAGACCATCGTCGACTCGCCCGTGGGGGCTGGGCAGTCGTGGGCAAAGGATACCTCATTGCTGGTGTGCGTGATGTCCGGCTCCGTCATCCACTCGCGGATGTCCCGCGCCGGGTAGGTCACCCCTTCCCGCTCCACGACCACCGCCGTGTTCCGCGTCAGCGCGGTGACCCCCGTCATCATCACCACCGACATCTTGGCTGGATCGCGGTTGGTGAGGTCGGCGGGCAGCATGGACAGAACCTCGGGGTCGCTCTCCGTGCCCAGGGTGACAGTCATCGCCAGGGGATACGCCTCCAGATCCAGCCCCCGATCCAGCGGCGAGGCGCCGTCGATGCGCAGCACCTTCCACCGCGGCTCCAGCGCATCGAAGGGGACGATTGCCCAACCGTCCAGTTCGATCGCCGTCGTCAACACCTTCGAAGACTCCACAACCGTGATGTCCCCGGCGGGAGCGCCCAGCGGCCCTGCCTCCTGCACGTCGGGCGAGACCAGCAGCGGATGATCAACGAAGGGATCCGCTGGCTCGCCGTTCCAGGCAGCCCTCAGATCCGCCGACGAGACACCATCCTCCACCGTGTAGAAAGGGGCCACAAGGGCGTAGACCCAGGTCGCGACAGGTCGCGCATTCGAGAGGAGGCCAGCGCCGACCTGGACATCGGCAGCGGACGGCTCGTCGATCCACGCGAAGTGGTCCGGATCCTGATCCACGACCTGTCGCAGCCGACCGCAGACATCCGCGGGGACGCCGTCACCACAGCTCACAGTCACCGGCCACGCCGGCGTGGGCGTCGGCGACGGGCGGGGCGTTGGGGTTGGCCTGGGTGTTGAGGTCGGGGGCTGCGGCGTGTCCGTGGGCCCTGGTGTGGGCACCGGACCCGGGACGAAACTGAGGGCAATTAGAAGTGCCCCCATCAGGCCCAGGCCGGCGATCAGCACCGGCCAGGGCGCGAAGCGCAGAGGACGTGACGAGGGCATCAGCCTCTTAGACGAATCTCACGGCTCACTCAAAAGGAGAGCTGAAATGCGCCCAGACCCAGGTGCTCGGCGCACCCTCACCGATGAAGAGCGTCTTCTGCCCCTCAGGCAGAGGCGGGTCCGCCCAGTGGAAAAACCACTCGGCGTCGCGGGGCGCCAGGTTCACGCACCCGTGGCTGCGCAGGAAGCCAAACGCGTCGTGCCAGAACGCGGCGTGGATGGAATACCCCTGGTGAAAGTACAATGTCCAGGGCACGTCCTCAATGTAGTACCACGCTGGGCTTCCGTCCTGCACGTCGGGGTTGCTCATCTTCCCTTCACGGACCTTGTAGTAGACTCGGTACAGGCCTGGCGGGGTCGCGGTCGCCGTCCGCCCACTCGAGATAAGCGTGGCATAGATCATGCGCTCCCCTTCATACGCCGCGATCGTCTGCTCAAACAGGTCAATCTCGATCCACTTCGCACCCGGGCCGACCTCTTCCGGCGGCGGGTCGACGTCCACGCGCGAGACGTGACTCTGCTCCACCCACTGGTCGTGGCCCACGAGATACCAGATCTGGTCGCTTCCACGCCGTTCCTCGGCGAAAAGCGTCACTCTCTCATACCGCTGCAGCGGGGAAACGGCCCCGTTCACCGGCCCCTGCGGCACCACCGACGGCTCTGTCCAGCGGTTGATCCAGGCGAACGGGTGCTGAGGCTGCTCTTCCAGGTACACCCCCTGGAACTTGGATGGGTTCGCAAACGCCAACGCATCCGCGGGGACGAACTCGTCTTCATTGATCTTGTACCACCTCTGCTCCTCTAGCTCTACCGCTCCCTCCACGCTGACCCACCAGTCACCGGACAGCATCGTGCGCACAGGGGGCAGTCCCTCTGCAGCCTCCATCGGATGGCGGTAGATGTCGAGAGGTAGTGTAGTGACGTGAGCATAGGTGTGCGGGAGAAGATCATCATCCTCGTCCTGGGTGAGCTCTCGAACGGGCAGCTCGGGAAGGGTGTCGGGCAGCGCGATGGAGGCCATGCGGTAGGCAGTGGTGCCCGGGCCGTGCGAAGGGCACAGCGCCGGATCGTACCACACCACGTTCGGCACGCAGACGTAGCGAGTGCCCGAACGCCTGGCTGTTTCCAGATCTGATGCCGGGGAAGCAATTGCAGGCCCAGGCCGCAGAGCGAGGAACATGAGTATAGCGGTTGCAGGGAATAGCCAGCGACGCATAGATAATCTCCGTGACGCAGTCCTCTATTATTCTAGCACAGTTTGGGACGCCGTCCAGGCTGGTACCTGTCCCCTACCCGTTCGACGTCGAAGAGCGGATGAGAGTTCCGATCTCTCACCTCTCGGGCGCTGATTCAGAGGCTGCTTCGTCAGCCATCTTACGCTCAAGCCGCGAAAGCCGATGCCGCAACTCGGCCCGTTCTTCCTCGCGACACATCCCGGGTGACCAAGCCTCCACCTCCTTGAGTGCCGCGCGGGTCCAGGCAGCCGCCCGGACGAGATCCTCCACGTGCCACTCGAAGTACTTCGCCAACTCCACGTGGGCCAACACCCCATCGGTCCGGCCATCCGACTCCAGAGCCAACTGCTGCCAGAAGGCGAGAGCCTCGTGCCTTCGGTCGTCTCGCTTGAGCAGATAGGCCAGCTCCCGCAGCGTTCGCCGACGTAGGGGAGACCCGGCTGCAGACTCCAGGCGGAGCACATCACGATAGGCCCGTTCTCCCTCGCTAACACGCCCTTCCTTGGTATACCAACGCCCCAATGCGTAGAGCTCCTCGCCACCGAGCCGACGATGATCCTGACGATGCTCCGTATTCCACGGGTCACCGATCGCCCGGCAGAGACGCGCCGCCAGCGTCACCATGCTCAAGATGTCGATCTTATTGTGATAAAGGACCCGCTTCATATCGCGAGCGTCCCCAGTCCGAAGGTAATCCCGGTAAAGGTAAGGGATCACGCCGCTCGGAACGTCCGCCTGTTCACGGTGCACACCTAGTACCTCCCGCTCTAGGGCCGTGAGGGCACACGACGACAACGCATATCGCCACAACCGTCGCGCAGGATGCAGCAGGTCGAAGTGCGGGATGCCCCGCATGGGAGGCACGGTGCGCGCCAAGATAAACCGATTCTCGATGATCGGTACGTCAAAGGCACGACCATTGAAAGAAACCAGAGCCTCGAACGTAGGGAGGCAATCCAGCAGAGCCCCGACCATCGCGGGCTCGTCGCCGGGATCGCGCAGGAAGTACTGACGCACCCGAAAGCCTTCCTCAATGAAGAAGCCCAGCCCGACGACGAACGCCATCGTCCCCGTGCCCCCCGAGAGCCCGGTTGTCTCAGTATCCAGGAAACAGACTCGGCACAGGTCTATCCCGGCAAGCTCCTCCTCTTGCTCGATCTGTGCGATCGTCTGTGTGGATAGCCGCAGAAAGGCCGACAGGGGCAGGTCCCCATGGCGATGCTCCACCGGATAGGTCTCGTCGACCACGAAGCACTGCCCGCGGGAGGTAGTGTGGAACTCTCCCCGGACGAGGTCTTCGATGGCCACCGAACGGGATGGTTCCTGCTGGCGCAACTCGCGCACGCCTTGCACCACCCCAAGCTCACGCAGCCGTTGTCTCAGATCCTCTCGCATCATCCCGCAGGGCTCCCCTGTACGCCCGAGACCGGCCCAGACTCGCTACCCCTCACCGACCACAACCTTCGCACCGACCTTGCTTCTCCGGGGACACATTACGGCGGATAGGCACCTTCTAACCGCAACAGGGTCTCTTTCACGTCCAGCCCGGAGCCGAAGCCGACCAGCGCCCCCCCACTCCCAATCACCCGATGACATGGGATAACGAGCGGCAGTGGGTTGGCCCCCACTGCTCTGCCAACTGCTCGAGACGCCTTCGGTTTCCCAACCAGCTGCGCGATATCGCCGTAGGTCGCCGTCGCACCGTACGGGATGCGGATGACCTGACTCCAGACGGCTCTCTGGAAAGCGGTGCCGCGCACATCGAGCGGCAGATCGAAGCTCCGTCGGGCACCAGAGACATACTCCTCAAGCTGAGACGTCGCCAGGGCCATCAGTTCAGGGTCCTCATACGGCTCCCCTCCAGGAACATGCTTGGAAAGCCAGCTCAGGAACGCCCCTGATCGTTCGGCACCGAGCGAGATCTTACAGACACCAGTCTCCGTCGAGGCGACCCAGATCATCCCAATGGGAGATTCCAGTCGAGCATACACAACGTCGTTGGTCACTTCTTCCTCCCTGACCGACAATGACCGGTCTTCAGCGGCTGCGTTATCCTACCGGCAACTACAACACGGACATGAGGTCGGAGATGCCCTCCAGAACGACGTCAGCGCCAGCCTCCTCCAACTCATCGCGCTCCCCAAAACCGCACAACACGGCCACCGCCTTCGCCCCTGCGCGTCGGGCGCCTTTCACATCCACGGTCGTATCTCCCACCATCACACAGCGCTCAACGCGGACGCCCAGCCGGCGTGCCGCCTCGCGAATGGGTTCAGGATGGGGTTTCAGCCGCCAGGTCGCCTCCCGCGTCACGACCACATCGAACACGCCCTCCAGATCGTGCTGGTCCAGGAACGCCCGTGCATCCTCTCGCCCGCGCGTGGTGACGATTCCCAGCCGGTACCGTGGTTCCAGTGCCGCCAGCGCTGCGCCGGCGCCGCCCATCAGCCGATAGTCGGGAGCGGTTACGCCCCGCAGACGGCGGAGCCGCCGCTGGAGCCCCAACAGGGGCGCATCCAGTCCCAGGATGTCCAGGAGCGTCAACAGCCTGTTTGTGGGGCCTTCCGCTGCCATCACCAGCCAACGGGCGGCTTCACGGAGGCCCGACCATCCCAGATGCTGGAGCCACAGGGCCAACTGCTCCACCATCTGGTCATCGGTGTCCATGAGCGTCCCATCCAGGTCGAACAAGACAGCTTCCATGCCGGTGGGGTCGAATTCGACCTCTTGTTGAGCGCCCATTGCCTTTGGAATGATACATTGATAAGAGGCGACTGTCAACGCTTCACTGCGGATTCCCTTGCGCAGGCCAGCCGCCCGCCGTATAATCCGCCACTGCGATGGAACCCCTTTCCGAGGTCTTAGGCTGCTTTCGACAGGACGCCTCCTTCATGCGTTGCGTGACCGCGTGGCAGCGTGTTCCCGCCCGCCAGGCGCGCACCGCCCGTTGGCCAAAGAGCCTGGATCCCCGGCTCGTCGCCACCATTCGCGCCCAGGGCATTGAGCAGCCCTACGTCCACCAGGCGCAGACCATCGAGGCGGTGCTCGCCGGGGAGCACGTTGTCCTTTCCACTTCCACCGCCTCCGGCAAGACCCTCGCCTACAACGTACCCGTCCTCGACACGCTGCTCAACGATCCGGAGGCCTGTGCGCTCTACATCTTCCCCACCAAAGCACTCGCTCACGACCAGATCGCGAATCTCGCCTCCCTTATCGCCGCCCTGCGAGGCCAGACCTCGAAGCTCCCAGCGCCAATGGCCGTCCGGCCCTACGACGGCGATACCCCGTCTGCACAGCGTTCGACGATTCGCAACGAATCGAGGCTCGTGGTCACCAACCCCGACATGCTCCACGTCGGTATCTTGCCCCACCACACGCGCTGGATGCGGTTCTTCAGCAGCCTGCGCTTCGTCGTGCTCGACGAGATTCACACGTATCGGGGCGTCTTCGGGGGACACGTCGCCAACCTGCTGCGGCGGCTGCGGCGGATCTGCCGCTTCTACGGCGCCGACCCCCGCTTCATATGTGCCTCCGCCACCATCGCCAACCCACGCGAGCTGGCAGAGCGCCTCGTCGAAGCCCCCGTCGCCCTGGTGGACGACGACGGCGCGCCGCAGGGCGAGAAGCACGTCGTGCTCTACAACCCGCCCCTCGTCGACAGACAACTCGGCATCCGTCGCAGCGCCACCCTGGTGGCGAAGGACATCGCTGCGCAGTTCCTGAAGGCCGACGTACAGACCATTATTTTCGCCCGCGCCCGGCTGACCACGGAGGTGCTGCTCGGCTATCTGCGCGACGCTATCACGGCTGCCGGCGGCAATCCTCAAACCATCGAGGGATACCGTGGCGGTTACCTCCCCGGCGAGCGCCGGGCCATCGAGCACGGCCTGCGCGAGGGAAGAATACGCGGCATCGTCGCCACCAACGCCCTCGAGCTCGGTGTCGACATCGGGCAGCTCAGCGCCTGCGTCATGACGGGCTACCCCGGCACCATCGCCAGCGCCTGGCAGCAAGCCGGCCGTGCAGGCCGGCGGGCCGGGCTCTCCAGCGCCGTATTGGTCGCCAGTGCCCTGCCCCTCGATCAGTACCTCATCATCCATCCCGATTTCTTCTTCGGTCAGCCAGTGGAGCACGCGTTGCTCGATCCGGACAACCTGGCCGTGCTCACCAACCATCTCGCCTGCGCAGCCTTCGAGCTCCCCTTCGAGCCTGAGGAATCCTTCGGCACCTTCGACCGCGTGGAGGAGGTGCTCGACGCGCTGGCCGATGAAGATCTGCTCCATCGCTACAACGGTCACTACGCGTGGATCGGCGACGGCTACCCGGCGGCGCAGCTGTCCCTGCGCACCAACTCGCCCGACAACATCGTCATTCAGAGAACCGCGGGGAGCGACGACGGCCACCCGGAGGTGATCGGCGAGATGGATCGACCCAGCGCCCCCACCCTGATCCATCAGGGGGCGGTCTATCTCCACGCCGGCGAGACCTACGTCGTCGAGTCGTTGGACTGGGACGAGGGCATCGCCCACGTTCAGCCCGCCAGTTTGGATTACTACACCCGGGCCAGCTCCACCACCGAGGTCGACGTGCTCAATGTGCTCCGTTCTTCCGCCGGCGCCAATGAGACGCAGAGGAACGAAAGCCCGACGGCGTCCCATGCCTACGGCGAGCTGATGATCACCACCCGCGCCACAGGCTATCGCCGCATCAAACGGTACACGCACGAGGTGCTGAGCTGGGCCCCCATCGATCTGCCGGAGCAGAGGATGCGTACGATTGGCTACTGGCTGGCGCTCTCCGAGGAGCTAACCGAGGATCTGGAGCAAGCGGGCGTCCTCAGACCCCGGGTCGACTACGGACCCAACTGGCCCACCCAACGTGATGCAGCCCGCGCGCGCGATGACTATCGTTGTCGGCGCTGCGGCGCGCCGGAGCGGGACGGCCGCTCTCACGACGTCCATCACATCACCCCGTTCCGAGCCTTCGGCTACGTGCCGCGCAAGAACGATCTCTACGAACTCGCCAACCGGCTGGAGAATCTGATCACGCTCTGCTCGTCCTGCCATCGACAGGCCGAGCGCGTGCGCGGAGCCCGGGGCGCGCTGAACGGCTTGGCCTACTTGCTCCGCAACCTCGCACCGCTCCATTTGATGTGCGCGCCGGGAGATCTCGGGTCGGCTGTGCAGGCGCGCGCTCCGGAGACAGGACTGCCGACGGTCACACTCTACGACAACGCGCCCGGTGGCGCTGGGCTAACGCCTCAGCTGTATGAAATCAGGGAGATGCTTCTGGAGGCAGCCTTGTCCCGGGTGAGGGAATGCGACTGCGCCGACGGGTGTCCCGCATGCGTTGGCCCGGCCGGCGACATCGAGCCCAACACCAAGGCCCTCACGGAGCGACTGCTGCGGGCCATCACGTGACCAGACGGAGGACGTTCCGCACGTGCGCGGCGAACCGCAGTCGCGCGCGCTGCGCATCGTTCCCGGACGAGACGTTCAACTCCGAAAGCAAGAGAATCCAACTACATAACAGGAAAGACAATGGACAACAGAGAACTGCTCTACCTATCCCAGGCTGACGTGGAATCCGTGGGCCTGATGATGCCGGAGATCATCGAACTGGTGGAGACCGCGTTTCAGGAGAAAGGCAGGGACCGCGTGGAGATGCCACCCAAACCCGGTATCCACCCCGGAGAAGGCGACAACTTCATCCACGCCATGCCCGCCTACATCTCGGCGATGAATGCCGCGGGGGTCAAGTGGGTGAGTGGCTTCCCCGAAAACCATAAGCGGGGCCTGCCCTACATCACTGGGCTGCTCATCTTGAACGATCCAGAGACCGGGCTGCCCATCTCCGTGATGGATTGCGTGTGGATCACGGCTATGCGCACCGCCGCCGCCACCGCCGTCGCCGCGAAGCAGCTGGCGCGTCCCGATTCCGCCGTGCTCGGCATCCTGGGCTGCGGCGTACAGGGGCGGACCAACACCGAGGCGCTGAACGTCCTCTTCCCGCTGCGGAAGGTGATGGCTTACGACGTCAGACAGGAGGCCGTCGCTCACTTCGCTGAGGAGATCTCATCCCGGTTCGACTTGGAGGTCGTCCCGGTGGAGTCGCCAAAGGAGGCCGTGACCGGCTGCGACCTGGTCGTCACCGCGGGGCCCATCCTGAAGGTACCCCATGCGACGATTGAACCTGGCTGGATGGACGAGGGCGCCTTCGCCTCCCTCGTCGACTTCGACTCCTACTGGCATCCTGACGCGATGAAAGAGGCCAACAAGTTCTGCACCGACGACGTCCCCCAGTTGGAGCACTACCGGAGCAGCGGCTACTTCCAGGACATCCCACCCATTCACGCCGATCTGGGCGAGCTCGTCGTGGGGAAGAAGCCAGGCCGCGAGACGCCTGACGAGCGGACCATGGCCTGCAACCTGGGCCTGGCCATCGACGACATGGCCGTCGCGCCCGCGATCTACGAACGGGCCTGCGAGCAAGGAATCGGCACCCGGCTACCCCTGTAGGTCAGCAGCAGAACCAGATGTCTTCCCCTGAGCCAGAAGTCGGACCGACACTGCCGGCCCCAAGAAAGCAGGTTACACGTCAGCACAGAGACAGAGTAAGACCCGCCGGGGGAGTTGGCGGGTCTCTGGGGAGATGCCGAGGCCCAGATTCGAACTGGGGACACCCTGATTTTCAGTCAAGTGCTCTACCAGGCTGAGCTACCTCGGCATCACGTCAACTATTCTATCTCAAGTGCCGGAGATTGTCAAGACAGCAAACGGGCTCTACTGCAGAGCCGCCCACACCATCTCCAGTGCCCGGTCGACCAGCCAGTCGGCGTCACGCCCGCTGTCGCCGCCGACATCGTAGCCCTCGTCAACCACCTTCCGGCCTGTGTTGAACGCCACGTATACCGTCTGCTTCTCCACCTCAGTGATCGGGCTCCTCGCCCAGACCGCCAGGCAGAGATTGACTCCCAAGAAGCCGTGCCCTTCTCGCGCCGCTGCCCGCGCCGCCTTTGCGGAAAGGTCTCCCGCCTTCTTGAACTGAGGGCGCGGCAGCGCCATCAGGCCGATTGCCTCTTCCACGTCATCGAGAATCAAGCTGTTCCCTAACGCGTTGACTCCCTCGTCCGTATCGAAGAGCCGTCGACTGACAATGCCGCCGACGCCGCACTCCACTGTACCGAGCGTCAACTCCCGCTGAACGAGCGTTCGTGCTACCTTGTCTGCGATCGATTCCTCAGCCACCCTGCCCCCTCAATGAACGTCGCGCCACCTGGCAGCTATGTGAACGCCCCCATTATAGGCCAACGCGCCTCGTCGGACAACCACATGCCGCGGTATATGAGGCGGCCCCTGTGAGGCCCCCACCGTCACACACGCCTAGTCAACCGATCCGCTGCGCAGTCCGTCAGACAACGCGGACTGTGGGCGCAGACTGTCACAAGCGGCGGCAGCACACGGTATCACTTCGTCCGATCGTCACTACCCCAGAACCGCAGGCCGTCGTATAATGCCTTCCACTGACTCGCCAACCCTTGAGGGACCCATCTATGGAGTCGACAGGAGGAAGTGCCAGCGGATGACAAGAGCCCTTGATCTGGTCAAACAGAGACTCAAGGACGGACTGAAGGCTAACAAAGGCAAGGACCTGGCCTATGCCGTACCCACCCTCTGGATCCGACCGAATGGTTCTCCAGGGCGATGCCTCGTCAACCCTTATCGCTTCTACCTGGACCGGATTGGATGGATTCAAGACCAGCCCCAAGAAGCGTTGATCGGCGGTGGACCCCAGGGTGAGTGGACGAGGAGGGCCGTGATCTACAACACCCTGATCCGGGCTGCGACCGGCTACGATCACGACCAGGACGGCGCAGTCGGCCTCAACCCCATTGGCGATGGCTGGATGGAGACCGGCACGTTCCTCAAGACCATCGCGACGCTCCCGATGGTGAGACAGATGGGTTTCAACACGATCCATCTGCTTCCCGTGACGGCCATCGGCCAGGACGGCCACAAGGGAACGCTCGGTTCGGTCTATGCCATCCAGAATCCCTACCGCCTCGATTCTCGCCTGTCCGAGCCCGCTCTGGGACTGGAGACCACGGTCGAGTTCACCGCGCTGATCGAGGCCGCTCATCACCTGGGACTCCGCGTCGTGGTCGAGTTCGTCTTTCGCACGGCGTCCAAGGACGCAGATTGGGTCGCAGAGCACCCCGAGTGGTTCTACTGGATCCAAGCGGATATCCCCAACCGAGGCGCTGCAGAGAAGGACGAGGGAGCCTACGGCGCCCCTGTCTTCTCCCACGCTGAGCTGAAGCAGATAGAGAACCGGGTTGAACAAGGCAACTTCAGCGATCTGGTCCCTCCCCACGAGGTCTACCGAGATATGTTCACCCGACCGCCCGACCCCGACGGCGTGGAGATGATCGACGGCAGCTGGATCGGCACGCTGGAGGATGGCACCCGCGTCCGCGTTCCAGGGGCCTTCGCCGACTGGCCGCCCGATGATCCGCAGCCTCCCTGGACGGACGTCACCTATCTGCGGATGTATGATCACCCCGACTTCAACTACATCGCTTACAACACTGTGCGTATGTATGATGTACGCCTGGCACAACCAGAGAATCGCGTCAAGCTCCTCTGGGACCTTATCGTCGGTGTCCTGCCGTACTACCAGCGCCAGTTCGGCATCGACGGTGTGATGATCGACATGGGCCACGCCCTACCGATGTCGCTGAAGCAGCGCATAGTGAAGACCGCGCGGGAGATCGATCCACATTTCGCCTTCTGGGACGAGAACTTCAGCATCACGCAGCAGAGCCGGCGAGAGGGACACAACGCGGTTATCGGCAACTACTGGTGGCTTGGTTACCGGCCGAACAAGCTCATCGATGACATGCTCCGCACGTGCGCGGAGTCCGGCTACCCGATTCCGTTCTTCACTGCGCCGGAGAGCCACAACACTCCCCGCGCTGCCTCCCGGCCCGGAGGGCTACCCTACGCCAGACTCCTGTGGGCGCTGGGATGCTTTCTGCCGGCAGCCCCCTTCTGCCATGCGGGCTTTGAACTCGCCGAGACGCTCCCCGTCAACACGGGGCTCGATTTCCAGCCAGAGGAGTTGCCACGCTACCCCCCCGAGGAGCTGCCCCTCTTCAGCGAGGCTGCCTACGGCTGGGAGAACGAGCCGAATCTGGTCGAATGGGTCCGGCGCCTGCTCGACGTGCGAGCTCACCATGCCGACTTGATCACCGATTCCGATCCCGCCACGTTCGAGCTTATCGAGTCGGACAGCTCGGATGTGTGGGCTGTGGTGCGCCATGGAGGCGGGGGAGCTGTCGGCATCCTGTTCAACCTGAACTGGAGCACGCCCAGGCCTTTCCACATCCATCTCCCGACAGAAGATGAGAAACTCACTGACCTGCTGAGCGAGAGGACATTTGCGCTCAAAGGGGGCTGTCTGGAGACAATCTTCGAAGCCGCGGAGTGCGTGGTCTGCGCTTGGTGATCCCACAGATCCATTCACATGACGGCTCCGGACCGGAGGTTCTTGGTCAGTCGCGAGTGGCGCTGCAGGACCGAAGGAAGCACACCAGGGTGTCTTCTGACTCCCCATCTCTTTCCACCTGCTCCCCTCCGTGCTATAATCCGTTCGGGTGCCAAAGAATGCCTTTCATACACGATAGAAACCAATAAGTAACTGAGCGACCCCCACAAGCGAGCCTTCCTATGCCCCAATCCATTGATCAACCGGCCCAGCCGATCGCCATGCAAGTAGCCGAGGAAGAATATCTTCACTGTATCCGCTGCGGGCTGTGCCTATCGGCTTGTCCGCTTTATCGCCTGACACTCGATGAGACGGATTCTCCCCGAGCGCGAGTGGCCCTGCTCCGTGCCATACGCGAGGGATTGGCAGAGGCGCCCACTGACAGGACCGCGGCATGGTTCTTTCGCTGTCTGCTATGCGGCGCGTGCACCTTCGCCTGTCCCAGCGGAGTGACTGTCGACCGTCTGCTGGAGCTGACCCGCGGGGAGATGAGCGAACTGGGCCTGATGCCCGAACCCCTGGTCGCTCTGGGCAAGAGGATCGCTGAGGGCCACAACATCTCCGGTGAACCGAACGAGAACCGCCTGATGTGGGCCGACAACCTTCCCACTCCACCCACTGGCATAGGCAAGGAGCACGCCGAGGTGGTCTACTTCGTCGGCTGCGTCAGCGCCATGTTCCCCCGTAGCTACTCCGTCGCCCAGTCCTTTGTTGAGATCCTGGAGAAGGCGGACGTCGACTACGGCCTTCTGGGGGACCAGGAATGGTGCTGCGGTTATCCCCAGGCCATCAGTGGAGATCCAGATGGGGCTTCCAGGACGATGCAGCACAATGTGGACGCGGTGAGGGGTATGGGCGCCAAGACCCTGGTCACCACCTGCCCCTCCTGCTATCACTTCTGGAAACACACCTATCCGGTGGCGCTGCAGGAAGATATCGGTCTGCAGGTGGTACACGCCACCGAGTTCCTGGCCGATCTGCTCGAGGCGGACAAACTGCCGCTGCGAGACAACCTGCGTGAGCAGGTCGTCACCTATCACGATCCTTGCGATCTGGGCCGCAAGAGCGGCGTTTTCGAGGCGCCCCGACGGATTCTGGCTCAGATCCCCGGCGTCACACTGGTGGAGATGCCTGAGAACCGAGAGGGATCCTACTGCTGCGGCGGCGGTGGCAACCTGGAGACCTTCGATCCAGAGCTGAGCAGAGCCATCGCCGCGAAGCGGATCCATCAAGCAGCCGAGACCGGTGCCAAGACCGTGCTGTCCGCCTGTCAGCAGTGCGAGCGGACGCTCTTCAGCGCCGCCCGTTCCGGACGCATTCGCGTGCGCGCGAAAGATATCGTCGAGTTGGTGCTTGAGACAGCCGAATAGGCCACACTGTGGGCTCGTCCCGCAGTCATTGAAGGGGAATCCAGACACAATGACCGACGTGGTTTCAGCACTTCGAGAGGCGATCGGCACGCAGAAGGTTCTCACCTCCCTGGAGGAACGCATCGCCTACTCCTATGACGGTACGTTCGAGCAGAGCTTGCCAGACGTGATCGTCCTGCCCGAATCGACCGAGGACGTGGTGGCGGTCGTGCACATTGGGGCCGAGCAGGGCGTTCCACTTGTCGCGCGGGGAATGGCCTCCGGGCTGGCAGCAGCCTCTGTGCCTTTTTGCGGCGGGATCGTCGTCTCTCTGACACGAATGAACCGCATCCTGGAAATCGACGAGGAGAATCACTTGGTCCGCGTGGAGGCCGGAGTGATCACCGCCGATGTGGAAGCCGCGGTGGGGGAGTTGGGCCTCTTCTACCCCCCTGATCCATCGAGTAACGAACAATCCACCATCGGGGGCAACATCGCCTGCAACGCCGGTGGCCCACGCTGTCTGAAGTACGGGGTCACCGGCGACTACGTGATGGGCCTTACGGTCGTCCTGGCAGACGGGCAGGTGCTCCGGACGGGGGGCAAGGCGATCAAGAACGTCGTGGGCTACGATCTGACGTCCCTTTTCGTCGGTTCGGAAGGGACGCTGGGTATCATCACCGAGGCGCTCCTCCGACTGACCACCAAGCCCCGGTTCGTTCGCACAGCCCGGGCTGAGTTCCCGGCACTTGAGGATGCCTCCCGGACGGTCAATGCAATCCTCCGTGCCGGCGTCGTTCCGGCAACGCTGGAGCTCATCGATGAGACGGCCATCACGTGCATCGAGGAGGCCATGGAGCTGGGTCTGCCGCTCGACGTGGAGGCCATGCTGATCATCGAGAGCGACGGCTCGGATGGCGAAGCGGTCTTGCGTGAGATCGACACCATCGCGCGCGTCTGCCGCGAGAATGGCGCCCGTGACGTCGTGGTGGCCGAGACGGAGAAGGAGCGAGAGCAGTTGTGGCGCGCACGGCGCTCGGTGTCACCCTCGCTGGCCCGGAAGGCGCCCAACAAGCTGGGCGAGGACATCACCGTGCCCCGCAGCGCCATTCCAGACGCTATCCGGCGCATCAAGGCGATCAGCGCCGACTACGGCCTGCCCATCGTCATCTTCGGTCACGCCGGGGATGGCAACCTCCACCCAAACATCCTTTTCGACAGGCGGGACGAGGAGCAGTGGAAGAAGGTGGAGCAGATCGTCGGTGAGATCTTCCGGGTGGCGCTCGATCTCGATGGCACGCTTTCGGGTGAACACGGGGTGGGAACACTCAAGAAGCCATACATGGACGACGCCCTCGGGCCAGTAGCCGTCGAGGTGATGCGCTCCATACGCCATGCGCTCGATCCCCAGGGGATCATGAATCCAGGTAAGATCCTGGATTGAATTGGACGCGCACATGACGCCTCTATGTCTGACATTCAGGAAGAGAGCCGCCCTACAGCCCTGCGCCTGGTTTCGCAGTAGACGAGGAGAGAATAATAGCATGTTGGAGTTGGACAACGGTGTTGACATACTCACCGCGGTCGGTGGGATCGACACCATGGACGAGCTAGAGGCGTTCCTCAAGCTCCGATGTGACCGGGAGAACCGGGAGAAGTTGAGCAAGATCAGGAACGAGAAGGCGCTCCTGAGAATCGCTAACGCCATCTCGATGATTGAGCCTGACACCGTGTTTGTCAACACTGGTTCGCCGGCGGACCGGGAGAGGGTCCGGATCATGAGCCTGGCCAAAGGCGAAGAACGGCCGGTGGCGATGAAGGACCACACTATCCACTTCGACCTCCCCGAGGAGCAAGCACGGATCATCGACAGGACCTACTACATCGTGAACGAGGGCGAGGAGACCAGCGTGCTGGCGAAGAGCCTCCTACGCGACGAGGCCCTTGATTACGTCAAGACGCATATGAGGGGCATCGGCGAAGGGAAGACGCTGCTGATCGGCTTCTTCAGCCGGGGCCCAATCGGCGCCAAGGCCGCCATTCCCGCCCTGGAGATCACGACGTCGACCTACGTGATGCACTCAGCCGATATTCTCTATCGACACGTGTATCATCATTTCGACGAAGAAGCTGAGCGAGCCGGGTTGTTCTTCACCAACGTCCACAGCGAGGGACCGAACAGACCCGAGGACTTGCCCCAAGCTCGCGTGTACATGGACAGGAGTTGGCTGACGACGTACTCAATGTTCTGCACCTACGCGGGGAACACGTTGCTGTTGAAGAAGGGAAACCACCGCTTCGCGGTTGACCTAGCCACCTATTTCCGGAAAGAGGAGGAGCTTTCGGAGCACATGTTCATCACCGGTCTGACCAGAGGCGATCGGACGACCTACTTCGTGGGAGCAGCGCCATCCGGATGCGGAAAGACGACGACGGCGATGACGGGCACGGACTTCATCGGGGACGACCTGGCCCAGCTGTGGATCGCTGAGGACGGCACGCTGCGAGCCATCAACCCGGAGCGGGGAATATTCGGTATCGTGCAGGACGTGAACCCCGAGAGCGACCCATACCTGATTAGAGCCCTACGAGAAGAAGGTGCGGAGGTGATCTGGACAAATGTGTTGATCGACGTCCACGGCGTCCCGTATTGGGTGGGCAATGGAGAGGACCTCCCCAGGAGAGGGGTCAACTTCCAGGGCGAGTGGTGGGAAGGCAAGACAGACGAGAGAGGCAACCCGATCCCGCTCTCTCATCCGAATGCTCGCTGCACCGTCGAGTGCACCGAGATTGGCAACTACAACGAGGCCGCAGCCGAGGATCCGCGCGGCGTGCAGGTGCGAGTGATCACCTATGGGGGGCGCGACAGCGATACAATGCCGCCGGTCCGGGTCGCCAAGGATCCCGACCACGGGGTGGTCATCGGGGCATCGATCCTCTCGGCAGCAACCGCGACCGAGGTGGGGGCCAAGGGGGTCAGACGCCAGCCCTGGGCGAACGAGCCGTTCATCCCCGGCCCCCTGGCGGACTACATGGACGCGCAATTCCGGTTCTTCAACTCGGACAAACTGGCCTACGAACCCGTGATCGCCGGGCTCAACTACTTCCTTACCCACGGCGCCCGTGGCGGGGAGGGAGAGGGTCTGCTGGGCGAGAAGTGCGATGTCGAGGTATGGCTGGGTTGGCTCGAGAGAATGGCCCATGGAGAGGTGGAGACAATCGAAACGCCCATCGGATACCTTCCGAAGTACGAAGACCTCAAGACCCTCTTCTCCGGGATCGACAAAGCGTATCCGAAGGAGCTCTACGACAAGCAGTTTGCGCTGTACGTGGACAACATCTTGGCGCGGATCAAGCTCCAAGAAGAGGCGTATGCGGAGGGGCAGAACGTGCCAGCGAAGCTGTTCGAGATCTACGCGGAGCAGAGAGAGGGGCTCGACGCACTGAAGGCGGAATACGGCTCCATTGTCTCGGTGGAGCAGGTGATTGAAGCCAACCGTGACAACCTGCGTTGAGCTCCGTTCACCGATGAGGAGGTCTGATGCCTGAAGAACTCACCAAAGAAGAACTGCTGGCCAAAGCCAGGGAACCAGCCAAGGACGCAATGAAACTCCACCCCTACTATCGAGGTAAGATACAGATCGCCCCGAAGTGCGCCGTTCGCGGACTGGATGATTTCGCCATCTGGTACACGCCGGGGGTGGCGGAACCGTGCCGCGCCATCAGCGAGGATGAGGCGCTGGCCTACGAGTATACCAACAAGGGGAATACCGTAGCCATTATCTCCGACGGTACGCGGGTCCTCGGACTCGGGAACATCGGTGCCAGTGCCGGCCTGCCCGTGATGGAGGGGAAGGCACTGCTGTTCAAGTACCTGGGGGGCGTGGATGCGGTGCCGATTTGCCTGGATACGAACGATCCCTACCGCATCATCCTCGCCACCAAGTGGCTGCAACCCTCTTTCGGGGGGGTGAACCTGGAAGATATCGAGCAGCCGAAGTGCTTTCGGATCCTCGATATGCTGCGGAGCGACCCCGAGGTCAATATTCCGGTGTGGCACGACGACCAACAGGGTACGGCCACCGTCATTCTCGCCGGGCTAATCAACGCCCTGGAGATCGTCGGTAAGGAGATGGAGGACATTCACGTCGCCGTGATAGGGGTCGGTTCGGCGAACGTCGCCACACTGCGGCTGCTGCTTGCTAGCGGAGTCCAAGTCGGCAACGTGATCGCCTGTGACAGCCGCGGCATCCTGCACCGCGACCGCAGCGACATCGAGGCACGGAAGACGGAGTTCGTGGACAAGTGGCGCATCTGCAAGCAGAGTAACGCCGAGGACCGTCGCGGCGGTGTTGCAGACGCAATGCGCGACGCCGACGTCTGCATCGCCGCGAGCAGACCAGGACCGGGCACGATCCAACCTGACTGGGTCGCGGCGATGGCCGAGGATGCGATCCTCTTCGCCTGTGCCAACCCAATCCCTGAGATCTGGCCCTGGGAGGCCGCGAAGGCCGGTGCGCGGATCGTCGGCACTGGCCGCAGCGATTTCCCCAATCAGATCAACAATTCACTGGGGTTCCCGGCCATCTTCCGGGGGGTTCTCGACGTGCGGGCGACGACGATCACCGACGAGATGGCCATTGCCGCCGCCCAGGCCCTGGCAAGCTATCAGCGCGAGCGAGTCTTTGACGGCGAGCACCTGCTGCCTACGATGAGTGACTGGGAGGTCTTCCCGCGGGAAGCAGCCGCGGTGGGCATGAAGGCCCAGGAGCAGGGCTTGGCGCGCCGGGGTCTAACGTACAGTGAACTCTTGCACGAGGCGAGGCAGAAGATCCAGCAGGCCCAGGACATGACGCGATTCCTGATGGAAAAAGAGATCATTCCGCCCGTGCCAGAAGAGTGGTCCTGAGGAGGATGAGCCAATGTATGAATTGATTATCATCGGGGGTGGGCCCGCCGGGATCAGCGCGGCCACCATGGCACTCAACCAACGCATCGAGACGCTGATCGTCGCCGAGCAGTGGGGCGGGCAGACAACCTATGAGATGCAGCTTGAGGACAAGGAAGGACGCGGAAGCATCAGTGGGGAGACGCTTCTGGATTCCTTTCGCCGGCAGCTTGATTACCTGGACTTCGTGCGCCACTTCGACCGAGTGACCGAGGTTACGCCGAAAGAAGGCACCTTCGTCGTGGAAACGACTGACGGCGACCGCTTTGAGGGGGAGACTCTGATCGTGGCTACAGGCGCCAAGCCAGAGCGTCTGAACGTGCCGGGAGCGCGGCGATTAGAGGGCCGTGGACTGGGCTACTGCGCCACTACCCACGCGGGTCTCTTTCTGGGCAAGAGCGTGGCCGTGGTCGGCAACGGACGTCGCGCTCAATGGGCCGCCGCGAGCCTGTCTCGGAAAGCACACGAGATCCATCTTCTAGCCCCGCAGCCGCTCGTGCCGACGCCGCTGGCCGACAAGCTTCGGAGGATGGATAACCTGAGGATAGTTGAGGGCGCGATCGTGAAGGAAGTTCTGGGCGACAGGTTTGTGAGCGGCGTAGTGGCCGTCATGCCTGACGGGGAAGAACGTGAGATAGAGCTCAAGGGGATATTCGTCAAGCTGACACGCCTCCCCAACTCGGGGCTGGTAAAGGATTGGGTCGACTGTGACAGCCGGGGTCACGTGATCGTCGATCAGCACAACGCCACCAGTTGGCCTGGAGTGTTCGCAGCAGGTGATGTGACCCTCATCTCGGAGCAGGTGCTGGTGCACGTGGGAGAAGGGGTCAAGGCCGCTCTCTCCGCCTACCACTACCTGTTGATGCGCTGATTGAGCGCATCCGAGTCTGTGTGAGAGCCACCCCCGCGTGCGGTACCTGGAGTCCCACGCAGACTCCGCAGTAGGGAGAACCTGGGGGCCACGCCCTCGACGGTGCACCGGTGAGGTCTGGCCTCCAGGCAAACGGTCGGGAGTGTGCCTGGACCGACTATGCCGACGGCTCGGCGAGCAGCCCGAGACGCGGCGTCGACGTCTGTGCCCGCCGACATGACCCTCAAGGAGAACGGTGCTGGAGAGAGCCAGAGAGATAGAAGACGACCTGGTCGCCTGGCGACGGGACATCCACGAGAACCCTGAGTTGGGCTTCCAGGAGACACGAACTGCCGCTCGCGTCGCGGAGACCCTCGAAGACCTAGGCTACGACGTTCAGACAGGGATCGGGCACACAGGCGTGGTGGGCGAGCGAGGCACCGGTCATCCCGTTGTCGCTATTCGAGCCGACATGGACGCCCTTCCCATCCAGGAGCAGAACGATGTGCCATACGCCTCGCAGAATCCCGGCGTCATGCACGCCTGTGGTCACGACTGCCACGTTGCGATTGCTCTCGGGGTGGCAACGCTCCTTAGCGAGGAGTCGCTTACGGGCACTGTTCGCTTCCTCTTCCAACCTGCCGAGGAAACAGTGGACGAAGAGGGGAAGAGCGGCGCGCAGCGCATGATAGAAGATGGCGCAATGGAGGGCGTCGACACGGTGCTGGCACTGCACGTGGATAGCAGCACGCCCGTCGGTCAGATCGTTGCGAGAGCGGGACCAACCAGCGCCGGCGTCGACACATTCCACGCCGCTATCCAGGGCGAGGGCGGTCACGGAGCTTACCCGCATACTGTCGTCGACCCCATCCACATCGCAGGCCACGTGATCCTAGGCCTTCACGGTATCGTCTCCCGCCAGATCCACCCCGCCGATCCGGCCGTGATCAGCATTGGCTCCATCCACGGCGGAGAGGCGGACAACGTCATCCCGCAGGAGATCAAGTTGTCGGGCACCATCCGCTATACGGAGGTCGAGGTCCAGGAGACGTTGCACGCTGAGATAGAACAAGCGCTGCATATCGCACGAGCTATGGGCGGAGACTACGCCTTGCAGATCGACGTTGGCTATCCACCGATGTCGAACGACGCAGGGCTGGTTGAACTGCTCCGCGAGGTCGGCACGGATCTACTGGGAGGCGGACAGGTACGATCAGGTCGCCTGGAGATGGGTGCGGAGGACTTTGGGTATTTCAGCTCGTTGGCCCGCGGCGCTATGTTCAGACTGGGCTGCAAGATTGAAGAGGACGAGCGGAAGCACCATAGCCCGTACTTTGACGTCGACGAAGCGTGCCTGCCAATAGGGGTCGCTGTGCTGACCGAGGCGGCGCTCCGCCTACTGGCGAAGTAAGCTCCACTCCTGCGTCGTCCCGCACCCAGCTCGTCAGCCAGGCTCGATTTGGCAGCTGAACCCCAGCCTGCCCCGGCATAGGATCCGTGACCGTCGACTCGTGACGGACCGTGAGTGGCTGAGGGCGCTGGTCGGCGAACTCACCAGCTTGATTCTCGACGCTTCCTCACGAGGAACTGAGCGCAATGGCAAGGAACGTGGAGACGAGCGCCACGAGTGCGCCGACGCAGACGAATACCACAATCGTTCGCTCAACACGATCTCGAAAGCGGCCAGTGGCCCACAGGAAGAGGCCCAGCGCCAGCCCCGAGCCGACCAGAACGCCAGCGGTGTATGTGAACGCGGTCGCCATCAGAGCCGGGAGGTCTATCCGCACCACCAGCCGACCAAACAGCCTGAGGGAGAAGCGGCTCCCCAGGAAAGCGTACCCCACAGCAGTCAGCAAGCCGAGCACGGCCAGTGCAATGCCCTGCAAACGATGCCGTCCCTGCTCCAACCAGATGGTGATCAGTCCCAGCACGACCAGGGCCAAGGCAAACGTCAGGACGACGATGGAGATGAGTTCGATCACTGGGGCTGGTGCCCTCCCACAGAAGTAAATGCAGATCGACCTAGAACAGCTGCAACTGCTCTGCCTGGGGCGGCGGCTCGGACTCGGCCATCTCCGGCGCCCGTTCGATGATCTCGGGGATACGCTGCATGTCTGCCTCGACGGTGCTGCGCAGGCTGGGACGGTGGAGCGCCGCCGCCGGATGGTACATGGGATAGTAGACCACACCCCCGATCTTCCGCGGCTCACCGTGAATGTGAGATATGCGAGCGTTCGGGAAGGCGCGAGCCATCGAGAAGCGGCCCAACGTGACCAGCACGGTGGGCTCAATGAGCTCTATCTGGCGGTCCAGGTAGGGCTCACACTCACGTACCTCCTTGGGCAGCGGGTCGCGGTTCCCTGGCGGCCGACACTTGATGACGTTGGTGATGTAGACCTGGTCCCGCGTCAAACCGATGCCGCTGAGAAGCTCCTCCAGAAACTGGCCAGCCGCGCCGACAAACGGCCGCCCCTGCTGATCCTCGTGGAAGCCCGGCGCCTCCCCGACAAGCATAATGTCAGCATCCTCAGGCCCTTCCCCGGGCACAGCGTGCGTCCTGCCACGGTGCAGCAGACACTTGGTGCACTGTCTAATCTCCGCCGCTAATCTGTCCAACTCTGACACACTTCCCTCCTGCTGCCTACCCTCTTCCGCACCACGTTCGCACTTCCGCAGCTACTGGTCAAGGTGCTCCTCCGTTCTCTGCACTGATGGAGCGGCCCGCCCCTGATGGCACGGAGTCTTACAAATTATAGTGGGGCCCCAGCCTTTTGTCCAACCTTGATGCGCTCGCCTCGGAGGCGCTGCGTCAGCTCCTGCCTCCGCTGGGCCAGCTGCTGCCGGTACCCCTCGTTGCTGACGTCAGCCGCCATCACCCACGCGTCCTCGCCATCCTGATAGTACCGGCGCCGCCGCCGCTCCACCTCGAAACCGTACTTCGTGTACAGCTGGTAAGCCACTTCATTAGAAGGGCGCATCTCCAGGGTCACAGCGTCCATCCCCCGATCCAGCATCTCGTCCAATGCCACCACAAGCAGCAGATCCCCGAACCCCTTCCCACGCCAATCGGGGTGAACCGCGATAGTCGTGATGTGCCCCTCGTCCCCCTGCACGCGGAAACCGACGTAACCAATAATCCGCGTCCGCCTGGCTGGACTGACCAACTGGCGGAATCGATCTACCCACCCCCGATCCGGAACCGGGGATCCCTCCCCTTTCGGTCTGAGGAGAACGTAGTAATGAGCGCGCTTCCGCTTCAGCTCGCGCTGGAAGGCCGCCGGAGGCCAGGGGGTGGGGAACGATAGCCGATCGATGGCGGCCACCACGGGGACGTCACTGGGCTCCATGGGGCGGAGGATGTAGGGCATCAAACGGGATGCTTGAGATAGATCGGCGTCAGCTCGGCCGGATCGTCAACTTCCCCCCGGTTGAGGCGCTGCCACCCAAGCTCTGCGAGGAACCCCGCACGGCGCAAGCGCCACGCCGCTGGGAGGAGCACGGCGTGCTCGCCCATTCTGGCTATCGTCTCCGCGCCCCGCTTGTCAATCTCCCCACAGAACAGCGTCGGCTCGGCGACCTCCTTCTCCAGGTTTGCCCACGTGGTGAGACGAGGGCCCTCAAGAACCTGCCACTCGCCGAACTCCCAGCGATAGATCGCCACGCCGACACGTCCGCGCCCCGCCTGGATGACCGCAGCTAAGCGCCGGCGATCACGGCCCTGCGCGGCTGCCACCACGTCGAGGGTGGGTATGCCGATCAGGGGCAGCCGCTGCGCCACGGCCAGCCCCTTCGCCACGGATAGTCCGATGCGGAGACCGGTGAAAGATCCCGGTCCTTTCGTGACCACGATGGCCCTGAGCTGATCGCGTCGCAGGCTGAGCTGCTCCATCGCAGCAGCCAGCCGAGGCGTCAGCTCGGTGGTATGGCGACGCGGTGCCTCCCAGGTGTGTTCGATCCGCACGCGGAACCCATCGTGAAAGGCCAGGCTCGCTTGACTAGTCGCGGTGTCTATGGCTACTAACACAGCGGCTAACCTCCAAATGCTCTCTGGCGGAAATCGCGTAGGAGCTCCCGGTGACGCCGCCCGTGGGCAGAGAACCAGAGGTGACGCCGGGTTGCATCGGCGGGCTCGACAAAGCGCAACTTGACCCACAGGTGCTCAGCCGGCACGAGGGATTCTGCCCGCTCCGCCCACTCAATGACGCAGACGGCGTCGTCTGTTCCCAAGAAGTCATCCACCCCCAGAGCCCAGGCTTCCTCCAGCCCGGAGACGCGGTAGAGATCCACGTGATAAAGCCGCTGTTCATCCTCCGAGCGCGTATACTCGCGAATCAGGACAAAGGAAGGGCTGACGAGCCGCTGTTCGGCACCCCACCCGCGGCCGATGCCCTGGGTAAGGCACGTCTTTCCGGACCCGAGAGGCCCCTGCAAACAGACCACGTCGCCGCCCTGGAGCAGAGTGCCCAGGCGAGCACCCAGCCGTTGCGTCTGCTCAACGCTGCGGCTGATGAACTCCAGCATATGTTCTTCAAGCAAGACCATGGTCTGGTTCCCAATGAGGCCAGAATCGTGGGGAGGATTATACAGCCGTTGTCGGCGCTCCACAAGCAGCTAGCGGAAAGCGCTGAGTGGTACTATAATCGAGCGCTATGCCAGACTCGGGAGACTCAGAATCGCTGACAGGGGACTGCCAGGTCCCGCAGCCGGTCCAGATCTGGCGACCCAGACTGAGCAGAATCGGGTCTACTGAGGCGACGTCAGGAATCCTTTGACGCTATCTATGATCCACGAGGAGCGATGACGGTGCAATGTTTGGTCATTTCCGATATCCACGCCAACCTGGCAGCGTTGGAAGCCGTGCTGGATGACACTCCGGAGTTCGACGAGCTGTGGTGCCTGGGCGATCTGGTGGGGTACGGCCCCAAGCCAAATGAGTGCATTGACCGGGTTCGAAGCTTCCCTCACACAAGCCTGGCCGGCAACCACGATTGGGCGGCGCTGGGAAAACTAAGCCTGAGCAGCTTCAACGCAATCGCCAGGATTGCGAACGAGTGGACCCAACAAGAGCTAACCGCGAGCTCGCGCAGCTACTTGAACAGGCTTTCCCCCAGCCTGGAGCTTCAGGGGTTCACCCTCGCTCACGGCAGCCCACGTGAGCCGGTGTGGGAGTACATCATGGACGCCGGCACTGCCCACCGCAACTTCGAGCACTTCTCCACGCCCTTCTGCCTGGTTGGGCACACCCACGTGCCGGTTCTGTTCAAGCTGGACGAGGAGAGCGCACGTGCCGAGGTAGTGCTACCCCCGCTCCCAGAGCCGCTGGGGCTAGGACCGGAGCGGGCGATCATCAACCCGGGCAGCGTCGGCCAGCCTCGAGACGGCGACCCTCGGGCGAGCTACGCGATCCTGGATACAGACGATATGACGTGGGAGTTCCGCCGCGTAAGCTACCCGATCGAGATCACACAGGAGCGGATGCGGGCCAAGGGTCTTCCTCAGCGCCTGATTGACCGGCTTCAGGTCGGACGATGAAGCGGAACTTCTATGCTCGCCCAAACGTCTAGAATATGACACGCACGGACTCTTGAAGAGCGGTTAACAAGGAGGAGAAGATGGGCAAGAGAATCAGACTCGGGGTCGTCGTTTCGCTGTTGGCAGTGATCATCGTCGGTTGTGCCGCCGCGCCGGCGCCTCAGTTCCTCAGCGAGGAAAAGGCCGGAGCTCCCGCGCCCGTGGAGAGCGAGGCGGAGGAGGCGCCCAGGGAGCCAACCGATTCCGCCATTCGAGGAGCTGACTACGCGGAGACGGAGCGCCTGATCATCCGCAATGCCACCCTCGACATCGTGGTGCGAGACACAGAGGAGGCGGTGGACGAGATCGACGCGCTGGCCGGGGAGCTGGGTGGCTACGTTGTCGACTCGAACGTACGGAAGTACGAGGAGGGTATGCGGGCCAACCTCAGGATCCGCGTCCCGGCCGAGAGGCTGGACGCGGCCTTGGAGCGCATCCGCGATCTGGCGGTGGATGTCAACAACGAGAACGTCTCCGGGCAAGACGTGACCGAGGAGTACGTCGATCTTCGGTCCCGCTTGCGCCACCTGGAGGCCACGGAGGAGCGCCTGTTGACGTTCATGGAGGAGGCCGAGGACACGGAGGCCGCGCTGGAGGTCTACGACCGCCTGCAGAACATCCAGGCCGAGAGCGAGCGGGTCAGAGGTCGCATGCGGTACCTGGAGGAGTCGGCGGCGATGGCCACCATCACCATCAACATCACGCCCAGCGCGCTGGCGCAGCCGCTTCAGGTGGGCCGCTGGCGCCCGCAGGGGACGCTCCGCAATGCGTTCGAATCCCTCATCAAGGTGCTCCAGTTCTTCGTTGACGCGGTGATTGTCATCGTCGTGTTAATCCTCCCGGTGGCGGCCGTGATCGCCCTGCCGCTGGTGGGGCTCTTCTTCCTAATCCGCGGAATCGTGCGGCGGCGGAGGCAGAAGAAGGAAAGCTGATCCAAATCATTGGATCGCAAGTCGGGCCCAAGAGGGCTTCCTGAACAGGAAGCCCTTTTCTGTTGTCCAGCCGCGGCGACTTGTACCCGCGCCTCGTCTATGATACACTACGGGCCATCTGCTCAGTGTAAACCCTCCGGGAGCCGGCTATGCTCGCCAAAGTGACCAGTTGTGCCCTGCAAGGCCTGGATGGGGTCATCGTCCAGGTTGAGGTTGATGCCTCCCACGGAATGCCCGGGCTCACGGTCGTCGGGCTTCCCGACACGGCGATCAAGGAGTCCCGAGAGCGCGTTCGCAGCGCGATCAAGAACTCCGGCCTCATGTACCCACCGAAGCGCATCACGGTGAACCTGGCCCCTGCAGACATCCGAAAGGAGGGGCCCGCCTACGACCTCCCTATCGCAGTGGGCGTGCTCCTCGCCTCGGAGCAGGTGTGGGCCCACAAAGTCGAGGACACCCTGATCATCGGCGAGTTGTCGCTCGACGGATCGGTGCGCCACGTCGACGGGATTCTACCGGTGGCGTCCGTGGCGCGGGACGAGGGCATCTCCACCTTGATCGTGCCGGCCGACGACGCGCGCGAGGCTTCCCTGATCGACGATCTGGCCGTCATCCCGGTGGAGAACGTCACCGAGCTGACGGCCCACCTGCAGGGACTGCGCGAGATTCCCCCGTACAGTCCGGACAGCCATCCAATGTCTGCCCCGCCCCCACCTTATGCCACAGACTTCGCCGAGATCAAGGGGCAGGAGCACGTGAAGCGCGCGCTGGAGGTGGCGGCGGCTGGTTCCCACAACGTGCTGCTCAGCGGTCCGCCTGGCGCCGGCAAGACGCTTCTGGCGCGGTCGATGCCCTCCATCCTCCCGGCGATGACCATCGACGAGGCACTGGAGGTGACGAAGATCTACAGCATCCTCGGGATGCTGCCCCCGGAGACGCCGCTGGTGCGCCATCGGCCGTTCCGCGCGCCGCACCACACCATCAGTCACGCCGGTCTGGTCGGCGGAGGGAGCTGGCCGCAGCCAGGGGAGATCAGCCTGGCCCACCGGGGCGTCCTGTTCCTCGACGAGCTGCCCGAGTTCAGCCGGCGTACGCTGGAGGTGCTGCGCCAGCCAATGGAGGACCATCGCGTGGTGATCTCGCGAGCCACGGGGACGCTCGCTTTCCCGGCCAACTTCACCATGGTGGGGGCGATGAACCCGTGTCCCTGCGGCTTCTATGGCGATCCCGTCAGGGAATGCACGTGCACCGCGAGCCAGGTGACCCGCTATCAGAAACGGATCAGCGGACCTCTCTTGGACCGGATCGACATTCACGTGGAGGTACCGCGGGTCGACTACAACAAGCTGACCGACGACCGGTTGGGCGAGCCCTCCGAGGCAATCCGGCAGCGGGTGCAGCGGGCCCGGGAACGGCAGCGAGAGCGGTTCGACGGGACGCCGCTGAGCTGCAACGCCGACATGGGGCCGGGCGAGGTGCGCCGGATGTGCAAGCTCGACAGCGCGGGACGGAGCCTGGTGCGAGCGGCGATGCAGCAGCTGCAGATGAGCGCCCGCGCGTTCCACCGCATCCTCAAGCTGTCGCGTACCATCGCCGACCTGGCGGACAGTCCTGAGATCGAGACGGCCCACCTGGCGGAGGCGATCCAGTACCGCCCGAGGCGGACCGTGCCCTGACGCTCACCGTCTTACAAGGGTTAGCGGGCTGGTGAAACGGATCCTATTCTGGACACCTCGAGTTCTGGCGCTCCTGTTTGCCGGATTCATCAGCCTCTTCGCCCTCGACGTGTTTGGCGCGGGGTATGGGTTCTGGGAGGCGATCGCGGCCTTCCTGATCCATCTGATCCCGACGGGCATAATCCTGATTGCCCTCGCCATCGCGTGGCGTTGGGAATGGCTGGGGGCGGTCCTGTTCGCGGCCCTGGGCATCGCGTACGTGATCGTGGCCTGGGGACAGTCCGACTGGGTCGCCTATGCGGTGATATCGGGCCCGGCGTTCCTGATCGCCGCCCTATTCCTGGTCAGGTGGGTAGCCGCACCCCCTGTCCCACCCACAAGCTGACGTCGTCGTGCGAACCTCACCGCGAGGGCCGATCCGAGCCCTCGGCAACGTTGAGCCAACCCGTGGATTGGTGCCCGCGGGCAGTGAGTGTATAATGACATCGCTCAGCAGGATGATACCGTGAATCGCGAACGAGCCACGAACAGCGGGACCGGCGGGAACGACCCATCCCGCAGAAAAGGAGGATATGTGATGGACAGTGTTAAGGACGAGATGAAGGACTTGAAGCGCCAGGTGCAGGAGGAGGCCGCCGGGGTCCGTACCCACGTGGTCGAGGCGGGCGACACCCTGAGCAAGATCGCCAAGGCACTCCTGGGGGATGCCGATCGCTGGCCCGAAATCCTGGAGGCAAACAAGGATCAGATCGATGACCCGAACGAGATCAAGCCGGGCCAGAAGCTCAAGATACCGTCTTAGCTTCTGGCTGGGTTGACGGCGTTCGCGACGCGCGGCCCCGTCGTGCCCCTGGGGTGGAGACCGAGCACTAAGCCCAGGCGACCCAGGCAGGACTAGAGCCGCTCACCGATCGCTGCATCGATTGGGCTGGACCGGAGGTGCTCAGGACGAGAGGCCTCCGGTCCATCCGTTAGTGGGAGAGGGAGATCTGCTTCGTCGGACCAGACGGCGCTCCTCGTCACAATGACCCAGAGGGGGCGGGACGAGCTGTGGAACCTTTCGCCTTGCCACCCCGTCTTAAGTGTGACGGCCCAGGGTGGGCCTGGAAATCAGTGTAGTGGAGGAAGGAGGCGAGAGATGAAGACGATGTTAGCTGGTATGCTGATCGCAGCAATCTTGGTCATGACGGGTTGCGGCATTGCCGAGGACTCAGGCAGCGCGCGGGCACCGGGCGTGGCGGTCGCGTCCGAGAAGGAGCGCGTGAGCTCGCCAGATGTAGCGGGTGGGGACTTGAACACCCTGGTTGAGGGAAACACCGCGTTTGCCTTCGCCCTGTATCGACGGCTGGTGGAGCAGGAAGGTGGCAAGAACCTGTTCTACTCCCCTTATAGCATCTCCCTCGCGCTGGCCATGACCTACGCTGGCGCCCGGGGGGAGACGGAGGAGCAGATGGCCGAGGCGCTCCGCTTCAAGCTCCCTCAGGAGGATCTCCACCCGGCGTTCAACGCCCTGGATCAGGAACTGGCGCAGCGGGGAGAGGGGGCGGAAGGGAAGGATCAGGAGGGCTTCCGGCTCAACATCGCCAACGCCATCTGGGGGCAGGAGGACTATGAGTTCCTGAGCACGTTCCTCGACGTGCTGGCCGAGAACTACGGGGCCG
>JAWLCP010000008.1:0-12711 GCA_041687115.1 Anaerolineae bacterium | reverse complement strand
AGGGCTTCCGGCTCAACATCGCCAACGCCATCTGGGGGCAGGAGGACTATGAGTTCCTGAGCACGTTCCTCGACGTGCTGGCCGAGAACTACGGGGCCGGTCTGCGCGTCCTCGACTTCGCCACTGCGCCCGAGGAATCGCGAGTAGCGATCAACGACTGGGTCAGCGAGCAGACCGAGGGGAAGATCGAGGATCTGATTCCACAAGGGCTCATCAGTTCCCTGACGCGGCTGGTCCTGACGAACGCCATTTACTTCAACGCCGCGTGGGCGGATCCGTTCGAGGAGGAGTCCACGGAGGAGGGTGCCTTCAGGCTTCTCGATGGAAGTGAAGTCTCGGTGCCGATGATGCGCCAGACGGAGTCGTTCGGGTATGCCGAGGGCGGCGACTATCAGGCGATCGAGCTCCCCTACGACGGGCACGAGCTGTCGATGGTGATCGTGCTGCCGGAGGAGGGGGAGCTTGAGGCGTTTGAGGACTCCCTGGACGCCGAGCGGCTGGATGCCATCCTGAAGGCACGAGAGCGCCGGCAGGTGGCCCTGACGATGCCGAAGTTCGAGTTCGAGGCCCAGTTCAGCCTGGCCCAAACCCTCGCCGCGCTGGGAATGCCGCAGGCTTTCACGCCCGACGCCGACTTCTCGGGCATGACGGGCGCCCGGGACCTGTTCATCTCCGAGGTCGTGCATAAGGCCTTCGTGTCGGTGGACGAGGCGGGCACCGAGGCCGCCGCGGCCACGGCCGTGGTGATGGTCGAGTCCGCGATGCCGGAGGAGCCAGTGGAGATGACGGTCGATCACCCGTTCCTATTCTTGATCCGCGACATAGAGTCCGGGGCGATCCTGTTCGTCGGCCGCGTCGTGGATCCAGGCGCCTGACCAGGATCCTGAATGCGGAGACCTGGCTCCAGGGGTTCGGCTGATCGCTGAGCTCGCTGCGGGAACTCCCCGACGGGCCCACGGTCGGGGAGTTCTTCGGCAGTCAACGGCCCACGTTCGCGAACGTTGGTTCACACGTTAACCGACTGCCGTCCTACGAGAGACACGATCAGCACACGCCGAAGCCCTCTCCCTGGTGACTCCGGCGTGCCGCGTGTGCAGCATGGCGGAGGTGGAGACTGCTTCGGTACGCTCGCAATGACAGCCCAGGGCCTGGCTGCGTGAGGCTATGGCTGGCCTAGAGCGTGGGTTTCTTACATTCAGAATGGCGCGGCTCGGGGGTCGACCTCGGCGACGATCCGGCGACTCTGGCGGTGTCATCTCAGCGGTCCAGGAGCGGCTCCGCGTCGTCCAGGAGCACGTCTGCGCCCCCAATCGACACAGATACCCCCGCGCGTCCCCTCGGTCGTGACGACCATCGGATGCCCGCCTCCGGGCAGAGGGCAGCCAGCAAGACGCGGCCTCTGCGCCTCAGGCGCAATCCACGCTAACCAGGCCGCCTGACACGCGGACACAGCCTCCCTGTCCGATCCTGGTACTCCGCGTAGCCTCACCAAACGTCTCCCTCAGCACGGCTTCCTCTCTGCCCATGGGTATGCGCACGAGTATGGCATACATCGTTATGGGGACGAGTGTCAGGGTGAATTGCCCGCCAGCAAGTCCCCAAGCCGCTCCATCGTCTGTTCGGCGACTCTCTTCTCCTTGGCGAAGAAACGCCCCAGGCGTTCAATGAGCGCATCTCGCTGTTCGACGCTGTCTGAGTAATACTCGTGAGCCAGAAGCGTCCTGGCCCAGGTCAGGTTCGCTTCCACCTCCTCCGGGATTCGCTCCCCGTCGTGGCGGATCGCCTCCTCGGGACATGCGTCGTGACAGACGCCGCAGCGTATGCACTCATCCTCGTCCAGCGACGCAACGTGCCCCTGCATCGAAATAGCACCGGGGTAGCACTCATCGACACAGACACCGCAACCGATACACATCTCCTCGTCTATCCAGGGCATATCAGTGGTCTCCTTTGATCCCGTGTTGGCTGTAGGGTTCCCCGAAGCGCTATGCCGCTTCACGCCATCCTGTGGTGGTGGGTCGGTATCGGCTGGGGCAGTCCTTCCCCTTTCCGCGTTGGTGGCGGTAGAAGTAGGTGACACTTCCATCCATCCGCGTGACGTGCCGCCTGCTGACCTCCGTGCCGCAATCTGGGCACGCGGCTGTCTCGGG
This sequence comes from Anaerolineae bacterium, assembly GCA_041687115.1. Lineage (GTDB taxonomy): Bacteria > Chloroflexota > Anaerolineae > B4-G1 > B4-G1 > SKLM01. Next base: position 10,561 of record JAWLCP010000008.1, on the reverse strand, counting down.
TGCATCTGGGCCGGCGACCACGAGCTTTCCATTGGCTACTGCTTCCTTCATCGGCATTTCACTCCCCGACACTGATGGTCCTGAAGCCTGGCGCGGTCGATGCCGTGCCGTTGGGCCTACGTCCATTGTATCACATCCGGAGCGGTTTGTCTGTCGTGGAAGTCAGACTCTCGGCGTGGCGAATCTTGGACTCTTCGTGTGGCGTGGACGCCACAAGGCCGGTCCGGTCGCTAGCAGATGCTCACGGTTTGACCAAGTACACGGTACCCCCAGTGCTTTCCAGCCAGAGGGGTTCCAGCTCAGAGCGCAGGTAGGTGCGCTGTACGGCTCCATCGCTGTCAGCTGCCGGGTCATTGACGATGGGGTTACCCTGGCTGTCGAACCCGACCACCACCGAGAGGTGCCCGGCACTGCGGGGCAAGGCCGCGCCCGTAAGCTGCCCCTCGCCCCAGGCGAAGCCGATCACGACGGGCACACCCTGCGCCACCCAGGCCTCGATCTCGTCCATGCTGCTGAAGCGCCGCACGCTGCCATGGAGCCCATGGGTAGCGGCGTATGCCGTGTTGAAAGGCCAATTGCCGGTGCCGCCATAGATCCAGTCATAGGTGCCGGCCGCGGCTGCGCGCACAGCAGGCGCGCACGGCCCGGTATGGTTCTCCCAGTAGGACACGATCATCGAGGTGGAGGTTGGGCTGCACCACCCGCTCCCTCCATCCGGGTACACCATCTGAGAGCACTCCGGCACAGCGAGCAGCGTGTCCCAGTACGCGGGATTGCCGGCGGAAGCTTCGCCGTCCTTGGGGAGCGTGGTGGAGGTGGCTGCCGAGAGATAGCGCACGCTGGGCGTTGCCTCGCCATCCACGCTGAACAGGCGCACCTTCAGCTGGTACGCGTGGACAGCGGCTTTCTGGGCGGCGATGACCAGTGTATCCACGGCGACATCACCGTCATCGTCGCCCTGCCCCGGCACTGAGTGGCGCCGGATCGTCCCCGATCCACTCGCCCAGATACCCAGGTTGTGCCACTTAGTCCAGCGCCCGTCCAGCTCGACGCGTACCAGCACCTCCACCCAGGTGCCGGCGGGCGTCACCGCGTTCCACGAGGGAATCAGCTCAGAGAAGTCGAAATCCGCGGGGACGGCGGGGCCAATGGCTTCTCCGACCCAATATGTGCCGCCGGTGTAGAAGTTGCCGCCGTAGTAGGTCCCGGCTGCGTAAGGATCTGGCTCCGACACAGCAGTCGTCGGGTTGAGCACCAGCTGGCCATTCACGCTCAAGCGAGCGCCGCTCATCTGCCAGTCGGCAAAATGCCCCTCTCCTGCCAGCCACTCATCGAAGCCGGTCCGGTAGACGGATCTCTCTAGTGGGGACGACCCAACCGTCTCACTGAGGGTAGACTGCTCAGACGGATCTGGTTGGGCCCCGTCCAGCGGCCCCGGCGTTGGGGTCGCCGGCAAGGGCGTCGCTGTAACCACGCGCTCCGCTACCCGGGTACCCTCGACGGTCGCCTCGACAGTACGTGTAGCCTCAGCGTTCTCAGCGATAGGCCTCGTCGACTGGCGAGTTGCGGGTTCGCTCTCGCTGCAGCCAGTCAGCGCGACGATGAACGCAATGATGATGACCAGAAGTCGTCTCAGTAGACCCAATTCGCCGTTCACTCTGGCATAGTGCATCAGCTGTACGCTCCCAGTTGCGAGCATGAGCGGTGCCCTGGGCGTCTTTGGCTGGTTGTGCGGCCCAGACTCATTCTACCAAAGGCGAGCGGCGACAAGCGGATCGCCGGTGGGTCCGGACACCCGGCCAGTGCCGGGATGGTCCGTGCGTTGATGAAGGCACTACGGGGACGGCCTATCGAGATGGTGTGAGGCGGGAGCTGAGACTTCCTACTCGTGCGTGATTGGCTCGTCGGTGAAGAGGAAGTCCTTCAGCTCCTCTGAGAAGGTGGGGTCTTGTCGACGTATCCACTCCAAGACCATCGCGGCGTGCTCCTTCTCCTCATCTCGGTTGTGCTCGAGGATGGATCTCAGCTCGGGGTCTTTGCAGACGTCGACTCTCTGGTGGTACCAGTCGACGGCTTCCAATTCCTCAATCAGAGAGACCAGCGCACGGTGCATATCTTTCGTGGCGTCGGAGAGCTCGCCTACCGGCTCATGGTATCCAGCACTTGACATCGGTGTTCCTCCTTATGGGGGTTGTGGAACTGGGTTCAATACCTCGGCTATTCTATCACAGATCCCCACCTGCAGCCAACCCGCTCTATCCCGGGGCTATCAGGCCAGCGGCGCAGGTGTTGGGCGGCGAGACCCTCGCGGTGAACTGCCTGGCCGCACGGGCGACCCGCGCCTCCGTCCTGGTCCACTCGACGGTGTCTTCACCGTGAAGCACGACGCTGTCGGGGAGGTGAAGAACAAGTGAAGGAGCTGAACTCAGTAGCGGAACACCGCTGACCACAGCTTTCGCATGAGACAGCCCAAATTCAGATCTGTGTGCCCGTCCCACTCACCGTTCCAGAGATTCGCGCATTGCTCGAACCTCATCGAGAATCGCCCTCAGCAGATCCTCCTCATCGACGTCAGCCGCCGTGGGACTCATCGAGCCGCGGAATCGGCGGAGCGCCTTGACAGCGAGATCGTACGCCGCCTGAGGATCCTCCAGACCGACCAGGTGCTGTTCGGCCTGGGTGGAGCCGCTGATCCCGGCGGTCTGGATCTGGAGCGATCCGATGCCGAAGAGCCGGTCAAGGGGGTCCCGTTTGACCGCCATGTTGGTCACGGTTCGGAAGGGCACGTACTTGACCGAGCGGGTGATGACCCCCACGTGCATGATGACCTGGTCCTCGTGGATCTCGTATCGCAGGCTCCGGTAGTAGGGCCCCATCAGCAAGACGGCAGGGACCCCCCAGAGCACGTTAAGACCAAGGGTGACGCGAAGCGACCACCATAGGGCTTCCACACCCGTTTCCTCACCCAGGCTAATCAATCCCCCGATGAGGAGACCGCACAGCACGATCGCCAAGGCGATAATGGCGATCGTGACGTACGCCTTGGTCAGGTAGTTGCGGCTTGGTTCGACAGTCAGGACATCCATGTCATCCTCCTTGCACAGGACACCCTTCGGAAGGTCGCAGTCAACCCTGCAACTGCCAGCGCGCCGAAGCTCCGCCGCGCCGGCCCACGAACGCACGACGTTCGTTCGTGGCTCACTAATGGGTGTCAGTCGCCCTCGTCGGAAGGCTGATCGTCCAGGGTCTCGTAGTAGGCCTTCCCCAGGTCGTTGGGGTTGAAGAGCGCCTCGACCTTGTGCTGGTAACGAAAGACGGACGGCTGCGCTCCGGACAGGTGGGTCTCATCGCGCTCCTCCTCTAAGCCCCCTACCCGCCTCGTGTCACAAGGGGCAGACAGACTCCGAACTCATAGACCACGACGCATCCGGGCTTGACCTCATTGTCGCTCCCCGCCGGCCCGTCGACCGAGAGCGTCACCGTGTAAACCCCGGGGATGCCCCTCGTCCTCTTGACTCTTGTCTCTCTCATCGATGACTCGCTCCCACCTGAATCAGACGCCGACTGGCATGACCCGATCTGGCCTACTCACCATGACTCCAGCCTGTCCCATCCCGACGATCTGTACCTCCGCCGACGGCCGATTCAAACGGGCCAGGGCCGCCTTCCGCGGCCGCAGCCTCCTGGCAAGTTGGGGCAGGTGCCATACATCCGGGCAACTGGGGCACGTGAGCCATGGCCCGACCGTCTGGACCGACCTCTAGGAACACTGGCATTTCATAGCCAATCCTCCTGCTCAGCGGGGCACGGTCAGGAATTGTACCATCAAAGCGGCGATTGTCGAAGGCAGGACAGAGCGGAGCCGTGTTGAGTCAGGCGGGCAGTGACAGGGCAAAGCCGCGCCGCCAAGTCCGGTCGGCGCGACGGGTGCATAGAACGGCGGCGGCTCCGGGAATGTCGACTGTGGGCGACGATCCCGAGATGCCGACGGTTGGGCCCGCTATCCCTGCTCTTCGTGGGCCTGGCGGGCGGTGGCGGCCAGGGGCTGCGCCAGGTTGACGAACTCGGTGGGGATAACGAACTTCGTCGCGTCCCCCTCGCCGAGCTTCTTGAGCGCCTCCAGGTACTGGAGGGTGAGGGTCTTGCTGTCCACCCCCTGGGCCACCTTGTAGATCTCGTCGAGAGCCAGGGCGAATCCCTCGGCTCGCAGGATGGACGCCTGCCGCTCGCCCTCGGCCTCGAGAATGGCGGCCTTCTTGTCGCCCTCGGCGACGGCGATGGCGGCCTCGCGCTTGCCATTGGCCTCGGCGACCATGGCGCGGCGATCGCGCTCGGCGGCCATCTGGCGCGTCATGGCCTCCTCGATGGGCCTCGGCGGTACGACCTCGCGGATCTCGACGGCCATCACGCGGATGCCCCAGCGATCGGTGACGTCGTCCAGTGTCTGGTGCAAAATACGGTTGATCTCCTCCCGCTTGGAGAGCACGTCGTCCAGGTCCATCGCGCCTACCACCGCCCGCAGCGTGGTGATCGCCAGGCCCCGCGCCGCGCCGGTGAAGTCCTCCACCTCGAGCACGCTGCGCTGGGGGTCGATGACCTTGTCGTAGACCAGGAAATCGATAGAGACCGACGCGTTATCGGCCGTGATGCACGTCTGCGGCGGCACGTCGAAGAAGACCTCGCGCAGGTCCACCATCACGCCCCGATCCACGAACGGGATCAAGAAGAGAAGTCCTGGCCCCTTTGACCCCAGGCAGCGTCCCATGCGGAAGATGACCAGCCGGCGGTACTCGGGGATGATACGGACGGACATGGTCAGCAAGACCAGCGCCATTAACACTAGAAGCCCTACGATGATGAGTTCCACCTCTATACCTCCTCCACCTCTGACGAGTCCTCGGATTGTATCTCCGCCGGCGTGACCTGCAGTCGCACGCCCGCGATGCCAGTTACTCGCACCGGCTCGCCAGCGCGAATTTCGCCAGCCACCGCCACCGCACTCCAGTCCGCCAGGTCCACACGCACCTGTCCAGCCGGTGTCAGATCAGTGAGGGCGGTGCCGGTCCGACCGACCAGCCGCTCCGCGCCCGCCCGGGGTGGCTGGCGGCTGGCTCTCAAGATGGCCCCCAACACCAGGAGACTGAAAGCGAGGATGCTGACGGCCATGACTCCGATCAACCAGGGACTCACCTGCACTACCGGCATCGCCGGTGACGTGGGGCTGAACGGTCTGAACAACAGCAGTGACCCCAGGACGAACGGTACCAAGCCCGCGATGGACACGACTGCCTCCGTGTCCGTGAGTAGCCCGACGAGGAAGAAGACGACGGAGAGGACCAGCAGCCCGATTCCAGCCCAGTTCACGGGCAAGCTGCCCAGCCCAACGAACGCGAGGGCGAAGGCGACGACGGCTCCCACCCCCGGCACACTCAAGCCCGGATCTGCCAACTCGGCGAGCAGCATCAGCGTACCTAGAGAGAGCAGGAGGTAGGCGATGTTGGGCTCGGTGACGACGTGCAGGAATCGCTCGGCCAGGTTCATTGGGGCGGTCTCCACCAGCGCATCGCTCGTGAGCAGCCTCGTGCCGGCGACCTCGCGCCGGTCCAGCTGATCGAGCAAATCGTGCAGATCTTCAGCCACCAGGTCGATCACGTTCAGCTCCAGCGCCTCGGCTGTGGTCACAGAGAGATTCTCTCGCACGGCCCGCTCTGCCCACTCCGCGTTCCTGCCCCGGGTCGTGGCTATGCTCCGCACCAGTGCCGCAGCGTCGCTGGTTGTCTTCTCGTCCATGACGTCGCTGACGTCTGTGCCGAGAGGCACGGGGTGGGCGGCTCCCACGTGCGTCGCCGGGGCCATGGCGGCCACGTCGGCCGCGAGCAGCACGAACATCCCCGCCGAGGTCGCCCGAGCGCCCCTCGGGGCCACGTATACCACGGTGGGCAGCGGGGCCTCCAGGAGGGCCTGCACCATCTCGCGCATCGCCGATTCCAGCCCGCCCGGGGTGTCGAGGGTGATGATGAGAGCCTGCGCGCCGCGTTGGTCGGCAAGCCGCAGGCCGCGCTCAAGGTACTGTGCCGAGAAGGGGTTAATCACGCCCTCGACCTCAACGACCACAACGGGTTCAGTCGCGCCCTGGGCTGCTGCCGGAAGCGTGGTCAGCACCAGCAGCAGCGCCAACAGGATCGGTAGTTTGCTTCTCTTCATCCCCTGCCCCCTTCGCCCGCCCAGCTCGCCAGAATGAACTCAGCAGTGGTGAGGTGCCTCCGGGCTTGTGTGAAGAAGTGCGTCGGTGCGGGCGCGGAAGCCCTCGCCACTTCCCAGTATACTGCAGGGGGACGGGGTGTCAAACGGCCCGGCGAAGAGCCCTCAGGGATAGAGGACGTCAACGGCAATGCGCACCGCGTCGGTCAGCTCGTGAACCTCGAAGTCCGCCCGGGACTCCAACCATATGGAGAACCCCAGGAGCGCGTCGTCGTAGAGTGGAAGCCGGCTGACGGCCGTGACGACCGGGTTGCCCTCCACCAGGATGGGCAGCTGATCACCCAGGGGATAGTCGTAGGCGTAGAGATCACTCACCACCAGGTCGATGCGCACGCTGCCCCAGGCGGGATCACGCGTGCCGGGAAAGGGCTGGGTTTCCTCGTCGGTCAACGTGACCGTACAGAAGGGGGCGGTGGTGCGCGCCTCCTCCATCTCCAGCGTCAAGCGGAAGCAGTCCGGATGCTCAGCGTAGCGGAGCGCGGCGAGGTTCCAGATGGAGCCGAGCGTCCCGCCCTCAACGCGCCGCTCGGAGGGCTGGGCAGCGGGCGTCTCCAGGGGGGACTCGCCTGGCGTGGAAGTAGGTGCAGCAAGTGGCGACTCCCCTCGGGTGGCCGTGGGTGTGGGCAGGACGGAGACGGAGGTGACCGGCGAGGAGTCCTCCTGCGGCGGGAGTGGCTCGGGCATCTGCTGGGCACGACAGGCACCCAGCACAGTCACCAGCAGTACAGAGACGATCAAACGTCCAGACTTCGGCAGACGATCCATTGGCACCTCCTTATCCCACCGGCTGCGGCTATTCGGAGAAGATCATCGCCCGAAGATCCGCCTCGGCCCGGCCGATCTTCGACCTGTAGACCCGCAGCTGCGCCTCGAATGAGGAGAAGGGTCGGCTGGCCCTGTACCCCGCTTTCATCTGTGCCAGCCACTCCTCCATCACAGCTGGGTCGGCTTCACCATACGGGCCCTCAAGACATATCTGTTCAAGGGGCAGCTTGGGTGGCATGGGCGGATGCAGGCCACGAGGATAACCGAAGATTATCGTCAGCAGCGGATAGACGCCGTCCGGCAGCTCCAGCTTCTGCTTCAGGTACCCGCAGTCGAGGAGACCGGTACGACCCGTCTCGGAGAGCATCACCGACGCCACACCCAGCGCCTCGGCCGCCACGTTCATGTTCATCGCAGCCAAAGATGCGTTCATCACCGCTACCGTGTACCCCACCAGCGGGCTGCGCGGGAAGGCGTCGATGACGGATCGGGCCCGGTGGGTGTCTCCCACGACCATGACGGCCCTGCTGCCGCAAAAGGGCATCGGGCGGTCAAAGGTCTCTCGCCAGGAGGCCGGCGTGAAAGCGGCAAAGCTCCACGTCTGCAGGTTCACCGTGGACGGCGCGAGCCGACCTGCCTCTAGGATGGCCGCAAAGATGTCGCCCGGAATCTCTCTCCTGGCAAAGCTGCGCACGCTGCGCCGCTGGAGCACCACCTGGAGGGCCTCGTTGTCCGCCAGCGAAGGCGGCACCTGCGGTCTGCTCGCCAGGATGCGTATGAGGTTACGCACGAAGGCGAATAGCCCCTGCCCCGTTCCCATGGCGCAAGCCTATCCCTGCTCGCCCGCCACCAATGGCTCCGACTCGGGAGCCCTGGCGTCGTCCGTCCGCGCCAGCTCGGGCCTGGCCACCGAGAGCAGGTCTCCGAACATCCGGTATTCATCCATGCGGCACGAGTTGATGAGCTTGCCCTCCCAGACTGTCATGTCGGGACAGCTGTCGCACATGTCGGCCTGCCCATCGGGCTGGATATCAGGAGCCTGGATGATGCCGATGGTTTGAAGGCGAACGCCGTCAAACAGTCGCCCCGGGTGCCGCCACAGGTCCCTGAGCCAGCTCCGCGCCGCCTTCCTCAGCGCGCCGTCCCAGGGAGACATCAGGAAGACCAAGGGGCTCACGCGCGCTGCCGACGGATAGGCCAGATAGGTGCCACGGAGGAGATGGTGGCCGGCCTGAGCCAGCTCCATGGTCTCCATCCCGACCGAGCCGTACCAGCCGTCTCTGGAGCCGAGCACGGCGCCGGCCAGCCACTTGAAGGAGTCGTGCCTCCTAGTCCCGCCCAGATACCCAGCCGGATCGTACTCGGGGCAGGTATCCTTGATGATCTGGCACACCTCTAGACTGGTGACGAAGGTCTCGTCAAAACGTTCGCTGGTGTAGCCAAGCTGACTCGCGTCCACAGCCCGCCCCTCGCTGTCGAGCGCGACGTTTGCCTCGGTGTCAAGGGTGCGATAGGTGATGAAGACCAGGCCGTGCACCCGATCGATGTTCTCCTGGCCCCAACGCACCACGTCGGGGATTTCGGGGAAGGTCGAGGGATAGACGGTGGAGTTGAACACGAGGGTGATCCCGCCCTCGTCGGCCACCATGTCGGCGTAGTGCTGGCGCAGCTCGTTGTGTTCCCCCTCGTCCTTGTCCCTCCAACCCGGTCGACCCTGGTGGCTATCGATGTGCATGGTGAAACCGACCAGGCCGGCCTGCTTAAGCTCGCGCAGGAGCTGGGGTGTCAGCGTCACGCCGTTGGTGAGGAGAATTGGCTTGATGCCGTTCTCCGCGGTGAAGGCCACGATGTCCAGGATCTGTGGATGGAGCAACGGCTCCCCACCAGCGATCGACACGTTGTCCGGATTGCGCCAGCGCCTAAAGAAGAGGATTTCCTCCTCGATCTGCTCCAGGGGTTTATGGCCCGTCAACCGCTGCCGATAGCATCCTTCGCAGCGGAGATTGCAGATGTCGGTGACCTCCAACCAGGCGATGGGGTTGTCGTTCATCGACCACGGGAACCGGTACAGATCCCGCTTTTCGAGCGCCATATCCTCCTCCTTCTCCTTCGACGTTCGCCTCGCCAACAGGAGGCCTGCTGGGCCTCCTTCTTGTCTCCCCAGCCCCCTGTTCGATTCGGCCAGCTTCGCCTCGAACCATGTGACCGTCAACGATCAAGCAGACCGAGATGAGACAGCTCGGATACTCTGAGCCTTGAGTGGCTGTTGATATCACTTTAGCACAAGATGGCTCAGGAATCAAGTTGATACTGGCATCATGTTGGTATCCTATGGGTATCGTGTTGGCTAGGCACAGGCTCCTGTCATTCTCAGGCAGGTGTGGACAGCCGCTGGATGGCCATCCAGCAGGAGCGGGCAACCCTCCTGGAGCCCGGTGAAGGGGTGGGGCGCCACACGCGGGGTTTCGGTGCTTGCGGTGCGCCACGTTCCGTAGTAGAGTGGCGTTGTAATCGGCGAGGCCAGGGAACACGCGGTCTCCCGGCCTCGGGTGAGTCGCGAAGGACACGCTCTCGGCAACACAACCGAGCGTCAGCACTATCACCTGACACAGTCGCCTGATATGGAGAGAGGTCATGCCGCCAGCGTCCGCAGCTGATGAGGGACACAGAACCGACGAGGCACCCCCTTCCATCTGGCAGTTCGTCGCCGTCGCAGAGTACGTGCCACCGCCGCCCGACGTGGTGGAGACCACCAGGAGGAGGATCAGCACGTTGTGGCGGAGGCTCAAGCCCGACATAGAGGAGCCTGTTCCGCACGTCAAACCAGAGGACGAACTGACCACCCTGCCCGAGTGGCAGCTTCGGCGCGCCGCACCCCCGCCCGAGTGGGTCGAGGCAGCGGAGGCCCTTGACAGCGCCTTGGAGGATTGGGTGACAGGCCCACCGGAGGACGAGCCGGTGCGCCTTCTGGTGACGCCCCCGCACATAGGCCGCGACCAGATCTTCACAGCGTGGGCCGAGCAGCACGAATGGCGTCTCGTCTCCCCGCCCTCGGCGGAGCAGATCCTGGCGCGAGATGAGGCCTGGCTCTCGGAGCAGTTCAGCGGTGACGGCCCCTGGGTATTGGTGGATCTGGAGCGGCTCTGCCTCCGCCACGCCAGGGGGCTGGACCTGATCTGCAGCTTCCTGGATCGGGCCCACGCCGGCGACCTGGGACCGGGGCTGATCGGGTGCGACAGCTGGGCGTGGGCCTTTCTGGACCACGTCTGGCGCGGTTGGCTTCCCCCCACGTTGACGCTGCAGGCATACGATGAACACCGACTGGCCGTCTGCTTCCGGCATCTCGCCCGGACCATGGGCGGCCGGCAAGTCCGCTTCCGCCAGTCGGACGACGGGAGCGACGTGCTGCCGCCGCCGGATGCGGCGATCCCCACGGACCACCAGAGCGACTTCCTTCACCACCTGGCGACCTACAGCCGCGGCAACCTGGGCGTCGCCTGGGCCATCTGGCGCACCGCGCTCAGCAGCGAGCCGG
>JAWLCP010000007.1:39154-57381 GCA_041687115.1 Anaerolineae bacterium | reverse complement strand
GTCATCTACGTCTGGACCCACGATTCGGTGTGGATCGGGGAAGACGGTCCGACCCATCAGCCGGTGGAGCACCTCGCCGGGCTCCGGGCCATCCCGAACCTGGAGGTGATCCGCCCTGCTGACGCCAACGAGACGGCGATGGCCTGGCGCGTCGCCCTGGAGCGCCGGGACGGACCCACCGGAATCGTTCTCACGCGCCAGTCTGTGCCGATCCTGGATCGAGATGGATCTGCCGGGGCCGACAACGTGGAGCGGGGCGCCTACGTGCTGCGGGACGCCGCGGGAGGCTCTCCAGACGTGATCTTGATCGCGACTGGATCCGAGGTTCATCTGGCGCTGAAGGCCCAGGAGGCTCTCACGAAGCAGGGTGTGCCGACGCGCGTTGTCTCGATGCCCTGTTGGAAGCGTTTTGAAGCTCAACCCGCTTCCTACCGGGATGCGGTCCTTCCACCCAGCGTCACCGCGCGGCTGGCGATCGAGGCAGCGGTCCCTCTGGGGTGGGAGCGTTATGTCGGGTCCCAGGGAGCGGTGATGGGGATTGAGCGCTTTGGCGCCTCTGCACCGTACCGGGATCTGATGGAGGCGTTCGGTTTCACTGCCGACGCCGTGGCGACTCGTGCGGTGGAGGTGGTGAAAGGCGTAAGCGATGACTGATGCCGAAGCCCGTCGAGTCACGTACACGGGTCACTATGACGCCGATAGCCGGCCCGTGCGTGGTGCGGTGCCAGCCGAGGCTGCGGTCACACTCCACGTCAATGGCGAAGTGCTGGTGAGGCTGATGTGCACCCCGACACGATTGAAGGATCTGGCGTTGGGATTCCTGTTGAATGAAGGGCTGATCCAGGGCCTGGAGGACGTGGCGGTCGTCGAATTGTGCAGCGATGGACAGGGCATCGACGCGTGGCTCCGACACGACATCGAGATGCCAGAGGTGCGAGCCATTACCTCTGGCTGTTCCGGCGGAACGACCTTCACGGATGTCGGGGGTCCCTACCAGCGGCTCGAATCCAACCTGGTTATTGCGCCGGAGCGCGTCACAGCGCTGATGGAAAGGTTGTCGAACGCTGCTTCGCTCTATCGTCGAGCGGGCGGCGTGCACGTGGCGGCTCTGGCTGCTGCGGATGGGGACGACGCGCTGCTCTGCGTGGTGGAGGACGTCGGTCGTCACAACACCCTGGATAAGATTGCCGGCGTCTGTCTGCGAGAGGAGATGTCGACAAGAGACGGCGTTCTCCTTACCAGCGGTCGTGTCAGCTCGGAGATGGTCAGCAAGGCAGCGCGTATGGCTGCTCCGGTGGTCGTCTCGCGGACCTCGCCAACTTCGCTCTCGATTGATCTGGCGGAGGCGTGGGGGATCACCTTGATCGGCTACACGCGACGCCGCAGCTTTCGGGTCTATGCAGGTGACGAGCGAGTGGTGACGGAGGGCGACGAGGGCGGATGACCCTATGTCGCTGCCTCATATCGTCCGACGCGCTCCTCGAAGTCGTATAAAGCGCGGATCAACCGCTCCTGTCGAAGGCTGCTGGTCAGGTCCCCCCGGGTGCGCTCGAGAACGCCACGCAGCTGATCGACCCGGTGACGCAACCCGCCGGTGATCGCGTTAGGGAAGTCGAACCCGTTCACCACATCGTACACCTCGTCCATGATGCCCAGTAGCCGCTCGGCTTCGTGGAGATCGCCTTGCCTCATCTCGTCCAGGGCTCGACGGCGGAGCTCGCTGGCCGCCTCGCACAGCCCGTTCAGGTACGAAGAATAGGTGACGCTCAGATCCTCCGGCTCCGGCATTGGATTTCCCTTGACCAGTGCGAGCGTGACGTGTGCCTCCACCAGCTCCTTCAGTGCATCACGCGTGTAGCCAGCGTATCGCAGGTCCGGATAGGGCTCGAGCGTCTGGAGAATGTGTCCAGCGAGGGTGTCTGCCTGCTGGAGTAGATCGCGTGCTTCATCCCACTCATCCCGGTGGCTGGCACGAATGGCGTTCCCACACAGACGAATCAGCTCGCGGGTCCGATGCAGGGCATTGTCGCGAACGGAGTTCTGCACCTCGAAGTCCTCACGGATCCGATCTGCCACCTCGTCCAGGGTCTCGATGGTCACGGACATGGGGTCTATTCCTCCGGGGGATTCGGCGGCCTCACGCCGCCAAAGAACTGCTGGGCGAGCTTGTCGCCGCCCGAGGGCAGCTTGATCTCGCCGAACTGCGCCTCGTATTTCTCTAGATTCTCGGTCAAGGCTCGGAGCAGGAGCTTGGCATGCATTGGGGTGGTGATGATGCGCGCATGGACCTTTGACCTGGGTGTGTTGGGCAGAACGCGTGCGAAGTCAATGATGACCTCTGAGGGCGAGTGGGTGATCATCGCGAAATTCGCATAGATGGCCTCGAGTTCGGGGGGGACCTCAATATTCACCTTCTGCTTGCGGGGCTGTGCGTTGCTCATCGGGAACCTCCTGGTAGAGTCAGCACTGCGGAAGGGGGCGCCAGCCCCAATTCCGCATCTGCGACCGGCGGGCAGACTGCGGAGCGACAGGGAGAGGGAGAGACCGCCGGCCCACGGCCTTCCCATCAGCCATGGGACGACGAACGTGGGCGCGGTGGTCTATCGACAGCACCTGGGTTAAAAGGGAATCTCTTCCTCTTCGTCCATCGGACGTTCCTCAGGTATCTCGGCGCCGCCCGGGGCAGGCTCGGCGACGGCCCGTCCGAGGAACTTGACTGTCTGTGCCGTCACCTCGAACGAGGCTCTGGGGTTCCCGTTCCGGTCGGTCCAGACGCGAGGACCTCCTGTCTGGGGATCAGGGGTGAGACGCCCCTCGACGAGGACCTGACGGCCCTTCTCGAGATACTCGTTACACACCTCAGCCATTCGCCGCCACACCGTGACGCGGAACCATACCGTCTCCTCGCCCTGACTGCCATCTGCGTTCGTCCAGCGGCGGTTGGTCGCCACGGAGAAGTTCGTGACGGGTGTCCCGTCGCTGGTGTAGCGCATCTCGGGGTCCCGGCCAAGGTTGCCGACGATTGTGAGTCTCTGGTACATGTGGAGCCCTCCTCTGCTCTAGGGGTTTGGACTGGCTGTATGCTACTCCATATTCCTGCTCACGTCAAACGGGATAGAGCCCCTCCTTCGGCAGGGGCGCGCAGTACGCGATCCAAACGCGCTCGCACGCCTACCCTCCCGGGACAGAGGGGCTCACAGATCTGGACGTCACTCTGGCGGCTGGGTTGACAGCGGCTCGACCTACACCCAGCCTCGCAGCTTACAGGCCTCCGCTACCCGACCAACAGCGACGATATAGGCCCCCATGCGATTCTTTACGTCGTGCTTCTTCGCCGTCTCGTACACGGCGTGGAAGGCTGCGGTCATCTTCTTGTCCAGCCTCTCGTGCACAGTCTCCAGGTCCCAGTAGTAATCGTAGGCATTCTGCACCTGCTCGAAGTAGGAGACAGTCACGCCGCCAGCGTTGCACAGGAAGTCGGGAATGACATATACGCCGTTCTCATACAGGATGTCGTCGGCTTCTGGTGTGGTGGGGCCGTTCGCGAACTCGGCCACTATGCGAGCTTTGACGTTGGCCGCGTTAGCACCTGTAATCTGATTCTCCAGGGCAGCTGGGATCAGGATGGTCACATCCAGCTCCAGGAGCTCATCGTTGGTGACGTTCTGGGCACCGGGGAAGTCCGTCACCGAGCCTGTCTCTTGTTTGTGACTCAGCACTGCGCTGTGATCGAGCCCATCGGGATTGTATATCCCGCCGCGGGAGTCGGAGACGGCGACGACCTTGAGTCCAAGCAGCTTGTCTCCCAGGAGGTGAGCGAAGTGACCCGCGTTCCCATAGCCCTGAACTGCGGTCGTGGCTCCCTCCAGGTGGATGCCGAGGGCCCTACCGGCCTCGCGAATGGCGTACATCCCTCCTCGAGCTGTAGCGTCGCCGCGGCCCCTGGAGCCCCCCAGCGGGATCGGTTTGCCGGTGATAACGCCGGGCACATTATGACCGCGCAGGAAGGAGTACTCGTCCATCATCCAAGCCATGATCTGAGGATTCGTATAGACATCGGGTGCAGGTACATCGCTTTCCTCTCCGATGATCCTCCCAACCTGACGTATGTAGGCCCGGCTGAGACGCTCAAGCTCCCTCTGGGACATCTCCTTGGGATTGCAGACCACGCCGCCTTTACCGCCGCCCAGCGGTAGGTCAACGACTGCTGTCTTCCAGGTCATCCACGCGGCCAACGCCCGCACCGTGTCGATCGTCTCGTCGGGGTGAAAGCGTAGCCCCCCTTTTGTCGGACCGAGGGCATCGTTGTATTGGACGCGGAACCCTCTGAACACCTGTACGCTGCCGTCGTCCATATGCACGGGGAGCGTGACGTGAAGCTCGCGCAGTGGCCAGCGCAGAAGCTCGTGAGTTGCCGAGTCCAGCCCCATAATACCGGCAGCTTCGTCCAGCTGCTGCCGGGCGATGGCGAATGGATTTCGTTCTGACATTGTTTCGGCCTCCGTTTAGGTTGAACGAATGGTTTCCAGCTTTTCTGTTAGGAGCTCTCGGGCCAACTGAGGGTTCGCTTTTCCCTGCGTGGCCTGCATGACCTGGCCGATGAACCAGCCGAGCACCTGCTTCTTACCCATCAGATATTCCTCGACCTGTTCGGGGTTCTCTTCCAGCGTCCTTGCGACGATTTCTCTCAGTTTCTGTGCATCCGAGATCTGAGCCAGGCCCTGCTCCCTGACGATGTCGCAGGCACGGTGTCCGGTGGTGAACATCTCTGTCAGCACCTCCTTCCCCGTGCTCTGAGTGATCCGGCCCTCTTCCACCAGCTCTATGAGCTCTGCCAGCGCCTCTGCAGAGATGTCAATCCCCTCGATGTCCCGGTCGGCCATCTTCATCAGCCGGAACAGCTCG
Source organism: Anaerolineae bacterium (assembly GCA_041687115.1). Classification (GTDB taxonomy): domain Bacteria; phylum Chloroflexota; class Anaerolineae; order B4-G1; family B4-G1; genus SKLM01. Next base: position 52,476 of record JAWLCP010000007.1, on the reverse strand, counting down.
CCTGTGATCCAGTTGGCAGCCTCCTTTGCGCTGACACCTGCCTCGACAGCCCGTTCGAAGTAGTCAGCGACCCCCTTGTCTTCCACGAGCAGCGTTGCGTCGTACTCGCTCAGATCATACTGGGCCGCGAACCGGGCCCGCCTCGCCTTGGGCAACTCCGGCAGCTCAGTTCGCAGCGAGTCTACCATCTCGCGGCTGATCTCCAGGGAAGGGATATCGGGCTCAGGGAAGTAGCGATAGTCGTGGGCAAACTCCTTCCCCCGCTGGGGTACGGTCACTCCCTGGACCTCGTTCCAGCCCATGGTCTGTGGTTCGATCTTGCCGCCTCTCTCCAGGACAGAGAGTTGATCCTGGATCTCATGGGCGATGGACTCATAGAGCGCCCGGAACGAGTTGAGGTTCTTGATCTCATGGCGCGCTCCCAGCCGGTCAGACTCGATCGGTCGGACGCTGACGTTTGCCTCGAAGCGCATCACGCCCCTTTCCATGTTCCCTGAGTTGACACCCAGGTAGACGAGAATCTCGCGCAGTGCCTCGCCATACGCCCGTGCTTCGTCAGCAGAGCGCATGTCCGGCTCGGAGACGATCTCCAGCAGGGGAACCCCGGCACGATTGAGGTCTACCTTGCTCGTGCCGCCCTGGTGGTAGAGTTTTCCGGCGTCCTCCTCGAGATGGGCGCGCTGAACACGGACTCGCTTCTCCGTCCCGTTAGAGTCGATCTCCACGTAGCCGTCGACGGCCAGCGGCAGAGCGTACTGGGAGATCTGGTACCCCTTGGGGAGGTCGGGGTAGAAGTAGGACTTGCGGGCGAACCGGTTCACCGGCGGAATGTCGCAGTGGAGCGCCAGGCCGGACTTAATGGCGATCTCAACGGCGTGGCGGTTGACCACCGGCAGGACGCCCGGCAAGGCTGTGCATACGGGGCAGACGTAGGTGTTCGGTGGCAGATCCCCCATGTCTTCCACCACCGGGCAGCCGCAGAACATCTTGGAGCGCGTGTGGATCTGCGCGTGGACTTCGAGGCCGATGACGGGTTCGTATCGCATCCGAGTTTCCGCTGTTACTTGGGTCTATGTGGCTCCACGGTGGAGAACGTGCAGCTGCCCTTATTATACCTCACTTCCCATATTCTACCACAGGGCGGGGACTGCAGAGCGATCATCCATGTCGTCGCACGAATCGCTGCAGCCGTTCCAATGCCTCTTCGATCTTCTCGTAGGCGGTGGCGTATGAGCAGCGCACGTACCCTTTCCCGGCCTCACCGAAGGCGCTCCCTGGGATCACCGCCACGTGCTCCTCGTGGAGGAGGGTCTCTGCGAACTGGCTGTCGTCCATCCCGGTGATCTGGATCGAGGGGAATGCGTAAAACGCGCCCTGAGGTTCGAAGCAATCCAGCCCGAGCTCGTTGAGCCCGTCCACAATGAGGCGACGACGACGATCGTACTCGGCCACCATCTCTTGCACAAACGGTTCCCCCTCATGGAGTGCCGCCAGTGCTGCGTACTGGGCAACGGATGGCGCGCACATGATGGTGTACTGGTGCACTTTGCGCAGCTGCCCCAGGATCTCGGCCGGGGCTGCGATGTAGCCGATGCGCCAGCCAGTCATGGCGTAGGCTTTGGAGAAACCCTGCAGGAGGATGGTGCGGCTGTACATCCCGGGCAAGCTGGGGAAGCAGACGTGCTCCGTCCCGTAGACCAGCCGATCGTAGATCTCGTCGGAGATGACGAGCAGGTCGTGCTGTTTGGCAATGGCAGCGATCTCGTTCAATCGCTCGCGGCTCATGACGGCGCCGGTTGGGTTGTTGGGATAGCCGATCAGAAGCGCCTTGGTGCGAGGCGTGATCGCTTCTGCGATCTCCTCGGCCGTGACCTGGAAATCGTTCTCCGCCTTGGTGGGTACGATGACAGGGGTCCCTCCGGCGAAGATGACCTCCGGAGCGTAGGAGACGAAACACGGCTCCGGTACGATACACTCGTCTCCCGGGTCGAGGGTGGCGGCAAGGGCCAGATACAGCCCCTCGGAGACGCCGACCGTGACCAGGATCTCACTGGCGGGGTTGTAGGTCTGATCGTACAGTCGATCCAGGTGCTCGGCGATGGCGCGGCGCAACTCCATCAGCCCAGAGTTCGAGGTGTAGTGCGTCTCGCCGCGTTTCAGGGCCTCGATACCCGCCTGGATGATCGGCTCTGGTGTGTCGAAGTCAGGCTCTCCAATGCCGAGGCTGATCACGTTTTCCATCGTGGCGGCGATGTCGAAGAAGCGGCGGATGCCCGAGGGGGGAACATCAGTGATGCGCTGCGAGACAAGGTTGCTGACGCGGTGCATTGAAACCTCCGTGATGGGTGAGATGAGTCTATTCGTGTGGGCTCACGTCTCGTGTACGAGTTCTCGACGTTCGTTCCACATCAACTCCGCGATGCCGCGGAACTGTCCTTCGACGGTGATTGGAATGACGACGATGCTGCGTGCGGTGCCGTCCTGTCTCTGCTCGTGATAGCGAGTAGGGCTCAGATCCCCGGCGCAGTGGCGGGCATACATCTGACGAATCTTCTCCTGCGATGTGGGATTGTGGCAGTCGCGCAGGTTAGTCCCAATCAGTGCCTCTCCCCCTTGGTCGGCGTAGTGGGCAATCGCCCGATCGTTCATGAAGACAATGCAGCCATCTTCATCGGCGATGGTAACCGTCGTGCTTAGCCCGGCGAAGTGAGCGCCGAGTTCGCCCGTGTCGATCATGTTTCGCGCTGTCCCTGAGTCAAGAGCCTGGCCCCGACGCCGATAGCGGCTGCCAGGACGAGCAATCCAGCGGCGGCGGTCAGGACGGTCTTCCTCTCCATGCCCGGCATCACCGCGCCGCGGAGCCCTGCCTCGGCGCCGTACTCGACGAAGAGCTGTCCCCACTTCGTGTCCAGCGCCTTCTCCACGCGGCTGCGTCCAACGAACGGATACCAGTAGACGTTGTGGTAGAAGTTGCTGGCGAAATAGGACCAAGGCACCAGGGGCGAGCGGAGGAGAAGACCCTCCAGAGGCTTGAGTGGTCCGTGATAGATCGCCTTCTGACCCCGGCTGGCGAAGGTGTCCTCTTGGACGAAACCCCAGTCCTGGGCCATCGCCCAGTCGCGGTCCTCCCCGACGATCTCGATGTGGTCTGGATCGCCGACGCCGAGGCCTTTCTCGTGGGCGATGCGGATGAACGGAATCGAGAGTGGGTCGAACCCCTGCAGATGAGCGGAGATGGCGTCGATCGCCACCTGATCCGCCGAGGCAAGGATCACGTCCTTCTCGTGCCAGCGCATGGCGCGCGGCCCTGGGCCGTCACCCGCAAAGGTCCCGTCCATCACGGCGAACAGCCCGGGATGGATGTCTTGCTGGATCGTCAACAGGTCGACGAGCGTCTTATGGATGTCGGCGTGCGTCCAGTGACGCTTGCGCCCCAGCAGCCCACCGAAGGCGTTCTTCATCGCGCCGGTGATGGTGGTGAAGACGTGCGTCTTTATCGTCGGCAACTGGACGATGTTGCGCCCAATGAGGAGCTCAGGGATGTAGACACCTTCCGGGTAGATCCGATCGAGCACCAGGAACGGCTCCTTTGGCTCGTAGCGAATCCAGTTGTACTGCGGCTCGAAAAGATGGACGTTATGCACATCGTAGGTGTCGACGACGAACTTGTGCTTGTTGTTCCTCTCGCCGACATGAGCGTCGACGACGACCGTGTCGTTGTGAGCAGCGATGAGGTCGTCGTATCCAGCGGCGCGCAGCGCTCGAATCACCCCCTCCAGCTGCCACGGAGCGGTCGAGCAGGCCGGATACCAGGTCTGCCAGGAGATGTTGATCTTGAGGATCGTCTCCTTGTCCCGTGGCAGCGCGTCGCGAACGCAGGCCAGCTCCATCAGGTTGGCGTAGTCCTCCATCACCGTCTGTGGGCTGGTCTTGAGGATCGCGACCTTGCCGCGTCCAGGGAAGTCTTTGGTCATTGTTCCTCCAGAATATGTCCAGAATATGTCGCCTGAGTCGGCGCAGTTTGTAGAGTCGCGGGGATCGCTCCCCAGGCAAGTCATTGTACCATGGTTGAAGATCAGGTCAACGGTAGCGGGGTGGTTGGATCTCACGGGCTCCTTGCGCACCGGAAGCCGACGACGTGGACGCGGCGAGCTGGGTGTGCAAGGTCTCGCAGAGTCGTGCGGGCGTCGGTGTCCGGATGGTTCCAGGAGCCACCCCGCACCACTTTGTACTTCTCGCCGAAGAAAGAGGAGTCGTACGAGCTGCCCGGATAGGCTCGGTACCAGTCGGCGGTCCACTCCCAGACGTTGCCAGCCAGATCGTAGACGCCGTACGGGCTCGTTCCCCCAGGGTAGCTGCCTACCGGGGTGGTGTCGCCTACGCGGCAGCCAGCGTTCAATCTGACCGGGTCAAGGCGGTCTCCCCAGGGGTACATTCTGGCCTCGAGCCCGTGCGCTGACTTCTCCCACTCTGCCTCGGTGGGGAGGCGTTTTCCTTGTTGTTCGCAATAGGACTGTGCCCCGTGCCAACTGACCAGCGTAACAGGATGTTGTTCGTAGCCTGTCTCTACGGTGTAGCGGCCATCCTGGTAGATGATGTGGCTGCCGGGGTTATCGGCCTTTGTATCCAGGCAGATGTGATCCTCACACAGCTCCGTCCCTGACCGGAAAAACTGAAGGTACTGCTCGTTCGTGACCTCGTACCTGTCTATGTAGAAAGCCTCAAGATAGACCTGGTGAGCAGGGCTCTCATCGGGGTGACCGTTCGGGCTTCCCATGGTGAATTCACCCGCAGGCACGAAGACCATCTGTGATGATGGTGACGTGGGGGAGGGCGGATCGAGGAGGAGCCGGACGACGATCACCAGAGATGCAGTGACGAGCAGCAGACCGACGGGAATCACCACGAACCACACCGGTCGCCTCTTGCTCATAGCCGGTCGGAATGGGAAACGGTCATATAGGGATTTTACGGACGGTCGTCCGCTCTGTCAAGCAGGCCAGCGTGCCCGCCCGATGGACGGTGACTGAATTTGACACGCTCTGGGGGCTGTACTATAATCGCGGCATTGTTCATCATTCCGCACCCCACTCTTGACTGTGGCAGACGGATAGGGATGCCTGGTTGCTCTATGTGGTTGTACTGTGTTCCTGGGTCTTCCGGATATGCGCCCGCCCTTTGCCGCGTATTGTGCGTGCGAGAGGCTGTTGTTCGCCCAGCGCAGTCTCCGTGTGTGCTCTCCACGACGCCCGTTTCTTGTTCCGGTTTCGCCGTGTCGCGGTCTTCGTGCTTGGCTTCATTCAGAGGAGGCACGTGAGGTAGACCAGACGTTTACGGTCTCCGTCTGAATCCGTATCGCACTATGGGATCACCGACACTCAGTGGTTCCTGAACGCTTCCCAACTCGTACGTCCGTTCTGTGTGGCCCGTAGCGGGTTCGGCATCCGTGTTGCTCGCCTCTGGCGAGTGGCGTCAGGGATCAACAGACTCCCCGGGTGTGATCCGCCGGCACAGGAGACGTTCTTGATGACGAAAGGAGGTGGGTGCTATTCCAAGAATCGTCGTTGACGGCCTCGTGCACGTTTCTCTCAATCAACCTGAAGGAGGACGAATAAGATGGGTAAGAGGATAGTGAGCCTGGGACTGGCTGTATCGTTCGTGGTCGCGTTTCTCGTCGGGTGCGAACCCGGTGGAGGAGCGCCTTATGGCGGCACCATCAACATTGGCAGCGTGGTGCCTCTCACCGGCGACATCCCCAAGGTAGGTGAGGAGGGGAAGTTCGCGTTGGACCTGCTGGTGGAGGAAATGGGAGGGGAGCTGACGGTCGGGGACCAGACCTACAAGATCGAACTGCTCCACGAGGATAACGAGGCCAAGGCTGAGTCCGCCGTCTCGGCGGCGACGAAGCTCATTACCGAGGACCAGGTGCTGGCGCTCATCGGGTCCTACTCAAGCAAGCAGGCTGTCCCCATGGGAGAGGTCGCGGACCGATATGAGTGCCCAGACATCAGCCCCTGGTCGACGAACCCGCGGACGACCATCGACCGGCCGTGGGTCTTCCGCGCCTGCTTCATCGACCCCTACCAGGGGAGGGTGGCAGCCACGTTCGCCAAGGACGAGTTTGGGGTGGACAAGGTGGCGGTGCTGTACGACGTGGCCAGTGACTACCCCAAGGGGCTGGCAGAGTTCTTCCAGAAAGGCGCCGAGGAAGCGGGCATGGACGTGGTGGCCTTCGAGAGCTTCACCACCAAGGACCGGGACTTCAGCTCCCAGCTGACCAAGATCATAGAGTCTGGTGCGGAGCTTCTATTCACACCCCAGTACTACGATGAAGTCCCCCTGATTGTGAAGCAGGCACATGAGTTGGGCTGGGACAACCCAATTCTCGGCAGCGATAGCTGGAGCTCTCCTGAGTTGATGGAGCTCTGCGGCGAGGACTGCGTGGGCTGTTACTTCACCAGCCATTACGCGATGAAGGGCGCCACGGGCGTCACGAAGGAGTTCATCGACAAGTACAATGAGGAATACGGTTATATCCCCGGCGATGTGGCGGCTCTGGCCTGGGATGCCGGAAACATGCTCTTCCAGGCGATCAAGGACACGGGCGGGTTGACCGGCAACCTCGAGGAGGACCGGCAGGCCATTCGGGATCAGTTGGCAGCCATTGAGAGGTGGGAGGGCGCCACGGGGACGATGAAATACGCGGGCGCCGAGATAGAAGGCGATCCCATCAAGTGCGCGGTGGTCGTGGAGATCACGCCCGATCAGGAGTTCACGTTCTACAAGATGGCGTGCCCGCCGGAGCTTCAATAGCGTCGGAGGGATAACCGAGGAGTGGAGCGACAGCGCTGTCGCTCCACTCCTCATTTGGTGCGTCTTGGTGGAGAGACCGAAGAAGGCCAGTTCTATCAATGGAGGCACAAGGTGACGATACACGAGTTCTTCCAGCACATGGTGAACGCTCTGCAGTGGGGAAGCTTCTACGCTCTAATCGCCTTAGGTTATTCGATGGTCTATGGCGTCCTCATGCTGTGGAATTTCGCCCACGGTGACATCTTCATGACCGGGTCGTACATTGGATTCTTCATCTCAACAGGGCTGGTGACCCTGGCGGCGACCGGCGTGCTGCCCTTGCCGAACTGGCTGATCCTGGCGTTGACGATCGTACTGGCTATGATCGTTACGGCCATGGTGGGGATGATTGTCGAGCGGGTGGCTTACCGGCCTTTGCGGGGTGCTCCCAGGGCGTCGGCGGCCATCACCGGCCTGATGGTGGGAGTTTTTCTGGAGACGAGCAACTTGGCGTTGCTGGGCGCTCGACGCCGCAATTATCCCACGTTGATCGACACGGTCACCTATAAGCTGGGGAGGGTGACCCTGACCAACACCAAGATCATGATCGTCGCGCTTTCCTTGCTGCTGATGGTCGCCCTACATCAGTTCGTGCGGAGGACCAAATGGGGAATGGCCATGCGGGCCATGGCCTACGACTTTGTCGTCGTCCCACTGATGGGTGTATCGATCAACACCATCGCTGCGCTGACGTTCGGGATTGGGTCGGCGCTGGCGGCGGCAGCCGGCATCTTCTTCGGCATCGCCTATCCGGTCCTGGAACCCTACATGGGTGTCTTCATTGGCTGGAAGGCCTTCGTAGCCGCCATCCTTGGCGGGCGTGGTTCGGTGTTGGGGGCAGCTCTGGCTGGCTTCCTGCTGGGATTCATTGAGATATTCGTGGCTGCCATCTTTCCCTCCACCTTCCGCGATCTGATTGCCTATTCGATCATTCTCTTGATCCTGACCTTCCGGCCGCACGGGTTCTTCGGCGAGCCTTTCAGCGCCCAGCTGCGCCTGTAGCAGCATCTATGGACAGTGAAGGAAGACTATCATGGCACCCATTCTGAAGGCGATAAAGAACAACTCATTTTTCCAGAGGGTAGGGGAACATCTGAGCGGGGTTCCCTTGCTGGGCTGGCTTCTCGGTGCTCTGACCGCCGTCTCACTTGAGTTGATGATCGGCGGTCTGCTGGCCCGGACGCTAGGTATGTTCGGAGTGCCGGCTCTATTCGGCTTTCGAATCATGCTCAAGACGCCTGCGCTGATACCCAGCGCATTGGTATACGTGGTCGTGATCTACGTTCTGCCGACCGTTGTGGTGGCTCGTGTCACGGAGGCATGGACGAACAAGATTGCGGGCACGCTCCTGGGCCTGTCACCAATCGTTGCCCTAGTTCTCCATCTGGCGCTGCTCTACGGTACGCTCCACCTGTGGGGGAGTGTCAACGACTACCGGGTGCTGGTGCTCAGGATGACGTTCATCGCCGTGATGACCACTCTGAGCCTGAATGTCATCAACGGCTACCTGGGCGAGTTCTCGTGCTCGCACCCGGGCTTTCTGGCACTGGGAGCGTACGTCACCTCTATTCTCACGGTGTTGTTCTTCGTGGACGATGACGTGTTTGGCAGCGCCCTGCTCCCTCCGGCCTTGGGGCCGTTTCTGTTCCCGGTGGCTCTGGTCGCGGGAGGGCTGAGCGCTTCGGTGGGGGCGTTGGCGGTGGCTATTCCGTCCTTCAGGACCAGGGGTGACTATCTGGCCATCATCTCTCTGGCCTTTACGTTCATTGTGAAGAGCCTTATTGAGAATCTGGAGATCATCGGCGGCCCGCGAGGGTTCATGAACCAGCCGCAGTGGGTGCCCCTTCCGGTGGTGTTCGTGGCGATGGTCATCTGTGTGGCCATCATCTACAACTTCGTGCGCTCGACGTTGGGAAAGGCGACCTGCGCCGTGCGAGACGACGAGACTGCCGCTGGTCATTTGACCATCGACACCCGTCGAACCAAGATAGTCGCATTTCTCTTCGCCGCGTTCTGGGCGGGGGTGGCAGGAGGGCTGTTTGCTCACGTCCTGGGCTACGTCAACCCGGGTACGTTTGGCCTGCTCAAGCTCAGCGAGGTTCTGGCGATGGTCTACCTTGGCGGGCTCAATTCAGTCGTTGGCTCCATCGTGGGAGCCGTCGGCATTGAACTGCTGCGAGAGATCTTGCGTCCGCTGGAGATTGTGAGGTGGATCATCCTTCCCGTGATCATCATCCTGTTTATGATGTTCCGCCCCACCGGGCTGATCGCCTTCACGGAGTTTGACGTCGTGGACGCCCTGAGACCGCACCGGGTTGAGGAGAGAGGTGAATGATGCCGCTGCTGCAAGTTGACAGTATGACCCACTACTTCGGCGGCCTGAGAGCCGTCTATGATTTCGACCTCGAGATTGAGAAGGGAGAGATGCGGGGTCTGATCGGTCCAAACGGGGCGGGCAAGAGCACCATCTTCAATCTGATCACCGGCATGTACAAGCCGACGGAGGGACAGATCCGTTTCAAGAACGTGGATCTGGTGGGACGCCGCCCCTACGATATCGCCGGTTTGGGGATCGGAAGGACCTTTCAGAACCTCCGTCTTTGGAGGCACATCACTGTACTGGATCACGTCCGTCTGGCCCGCTACGCCAAGATCAACTATCGACTGGTGGACGCGTTCTTTGGCACCGGGAGATGGCGGAGAGGTGAGCAGGAGATCACCGACAAGGCGTACAGCTTCCTGGAGATGATGGGCATAGAACGGTTCGCCGATGAGATAGTGACGAATCTGCCGTACGGCGTGCAGCGCAAGGTGGAGTTGGCCCGGGCGATGGCCGTGGAGCCCGAGTTACTTCTTCTGGACGAGCCTACGGCTGGGATGAATCCGGAGGAGATGGTCGAGATGATGGCCGTCATCCGGGAGATCCACGACGAGTTCGGCCCGGCCATCTACCTCATTGAGCACCGGATGAGGGTGGTCATGGATCTCTGCGACTACATTCAGACGCTCAACTTTGGAGAGGTGATTGCCGAGGGAACGCCCGACGAGATACGGGGCAATCCAGCGGTTATCGAAGCCTACCTGGGCGAGGAGGAAGAGGACTGATGCTGTTGTCGGTACGTAACCTTCGGGTGTCCTACGGCGGGATAAGAGCGTTACACGGCGTGGATTTCGAGGTAGAGGAGGGGGAGATTGTGTGCATCATCGGCGCCAACGGCGCGGGCAAGAGCACGACGCTGAAGGCGATCTCCCGCCTGGTCCCCGCTGAGCCAGGGACCGAGATGACTTACAGAGGGCGGAACTTGCTGCGCTATCCTCCTGACAAGGTGGCAAGCGAGCTGGGCGTCGTGCAAGTCCCTGAGGGAAGGCGGATCTTTGGCAACCTGACGGTCATGGAGAACCTCAAGCTCGCCACCTTCGCTCGGGATGATGACGAGCAGGTGCAGGAAGATCTGGAGCGTGTGTTCGCCCTCTTTCCGCGTCTGGCAGAGAGAAGGCAACAGAAGGGCGCCACGCTTAGCGGTGGGGAGCAGCAGATGTTGGCGGTGGGGAGAGCGTTCATGACAGGGAAGGATCTCATGCTCTTGGATGAGCCTTCAATGGGTCTGGCCCCGTTGCTGATGCAGGACATGTTCGAGTCTCTGCTGGAGATCAACCAGGAGGGTACAACCATACTTCTGGTAGAGCAGAACGCTCGAATGGCGCTGCGCTTCGCCAAGAGAGGCTACGTGCTGGAGAACGGCAGTGTGGTGCTTGCGGGAACGTCAAGTGAGCTGTCAGCGAACGCTGAGGTGAAGAAGGCCTATCTCGGCGGATAGTCGATGTGGATGCGACGCAAGTTGGAGGCCCCCTGTTTCTCGGGACAGGGGGTTTTCTGTAGCGTGCGTGGGTCTGGGAGGGTCCAGTATGGACACGAATGACATTCTAACCTGGGCGGAGGTCGACCTGGACGCTATCGCGCAAAACGCCCGACTGCTCAAGAGTTGTGGCGGGAGCGGATGTGAGTTGATGGTGGCCGTCAAGGCCAACGCCTACGGACACGGTGCGGTGCCTGTCTCTAGGATGGCTTTGGCCGGAGGCGCCACGCGATTGGCCGTTCACCGCGTCGAGGAAGGGATCGAACTGCGGCAGGCGGGAATCAGCGTTCCCATACTGATCATGGGCTATACGCTGCCAGCTGAGTCGGAGGCCGTTGTCCAGTGGGATCTGACCCCCACAGTCAACAGTGAGCCCCAGGCGCGAGCCCTCTCGGCAGCGGCGACAGCGGAAGAGAAGGCACTCCCAGTACACATCAAGGTGGATACCGGCATGGGCCGCTATGGCCTCCTGCCCGACGAGGTGGTTGGCTTCACGCGTTTCCTGGCGGCTATGGAAGCCAATCCCGCGAGCGGGCAGCCAGGGTTGATCCTGGAGGGGCTCTACACCCACTTCGCCGTGGCCGATCTGGCCGATAAGGCATACACGCGCCGTCAGTTCAGGGTATATATGGAGGTGGTCGAACGTCTGGAAGCAGCGGGCTTTAGCTTTCCGCTCAAGCACGTCTGCAACAGCGCCGCGACCATCGATCTACCGGCGATGGCCCTCGACATGGTGCGCTGTGGGATTGCCCTGTACGGACTGCGGCCCTCAGCCGAGGTCGACCCGCCTGTGGCGCTCAAAGCCGCGTTGACTCTCAAGAGCCGGGTCGCCCGTGTGCGTACGCTGCCCGCTGGGGCGAGCATCAGCTATGGGCGGACCTACGTGACCGAGGAGCCGACGCGGGTGGCTCTCATCCCTGTAGGATACGGGGATGGTTACCATCGCCTCCTCTCCAACCGGGGAGCGGTCCTGATTCGGGGGAAGCGTGCGCCAATCGTGGGGCGCGTATGTATGGATCAGTTCGTGGTGAACGTCAGCGACATCCCTGGCGTTCGACTGCACGACGAGGTGGTTCTGATCGGCCGACAGGGTGAGGGAAGCATCTCGGCTGAGCAAGTAGCCCGATGGGCAGAGACGATCAACTACGAGATTACCACAGGCCTGATGCCGCGTGTGACCCGGGTCTACCTGAGGCAGGGTAGGGTTGTGGAGCGGGTGGGGCTCATGGACTCTCCAGGGCGAAACGACGGACCTCAGACGTAAGCCACACGGCGCAACTGGCGGCTGGGCTGATACGCTTCTCTGCTGGGGATGAGAGCGTGCCATTCGTCCGCGTCAGGTGCATGAGTCCCGGCTGGTCACCCGGCGTGGGCGACCGTGCGCTGTGCCGCCTTCCGTGTCAGCGTAGGGTCATCGGGGGTGGTTTGTCCTCTCACCTGGCCTGTGCTATCATTCCTAGCGGGCGATATGCCGCACGGGCGTCGGATCATGCAAGGGACGGGAGTGCCCACCGGGGGGTTGGATCTCGCAACTCCCCGCGGTATCTGCGAGCAGGTGAACGGGCATCTGGCGGCTCCCGGCGTGTCCATCGGCGTCGGAAGGGGATAGAGAGGAGGCGTAGCTATGCCCACGAATCTTCCTCCAGACTACTTCAAGATCGAGGAGGAGTTTCGCAAGGCGAGGTCGAACGACGAGAAGATTGCCCTTCTGCAGGAGATGATGAGCGTCGTGCCCAAGCACAAGGGCACGGACAGGCTGCGCGCTGATCTGCGAAGGAAGCTGGCCGCGCTGAAGCGGGCTCCCAAGAAGAGAAAGACCGGCGCTCAGTTTCAGTCCCCGTACCACATCGATCGAGAAGGGGCCGGACAGGCGGTCCTGGTGGGGCCTCCCAACACGGGGAAGTCCGCTTTGCTCCGAAGGTTGACCAACGCCACGCCCGAGGTGGCTCCGTACCCGTACACGACCTGGACGCCGACCCCGGGCATGGTGGTGTTTGAGAATGTTCAAATTCAGCTGATCGACACACCCCCCCTGAATGAGGATCACGTCGAGCCGGAGATGATGAACCTGATCCGCAGGGTTGACCTGGTTCTGCTGGTTATCGACCTCCAGGCCTACCCGATCGAGGGGTTTGAGGGCGCTCTGGCCCTTCTCAAGGCACACCGCATCGCACCCTCCCATCGGGCTCAGGCATTTGGAGGTGAGAAAGGCTGGAGCTTCAAGCCCTTCCTCGTGCTGGTCAACAAGAGCGACAATCCCGGCGATGACGAGGACGTCGCGGTGCTTCAAGAGCTGTTTGGCGACGAGTGGACGTTCCTCCCTGTGTCGGCTGAGAGCGGGAGGAACCTCGATCAGATGAAGCGCGAGGTGTTCGACCTCCTGGAGATCATTCGGGTCTACTCCAAGCCTCCTGGGCAGGCACCCGATCGGAGTCGGCCCTTTGTGCTGGACAAGGGCAGCACGGTCGAGGACTTCGCCGCAGAAGTGCACCGAGATTTCGTCGAGACCCTCAAGGCCGCCCGGATCTGGGGCGCAGGGGTCTACGACGGACAGATGGTAGGGCGCGATCACGTGCTCCACGACGGCGACGTGGTGGAGTTGAGGACCTGAGC
>JAWLCP010000007.1:0-39054 GCA_041687115.1 Anaerolineae bacterium | reverse complement strand
GGCCGCCCGGATCTGGGGCGCAGGGGTCTACGACGGACAGATGGTAGGGCGCGATCACGTGCTCCACGACGGCGACGTGGTGGAGTTGAGGACCTGAGCGGCGCGACGGTGTCTCGACGGCGGCGCACTACGCCGCTGCCTCCGGAGGCTCGGGTGCCCGGGCAAGGGACAGGTGCAGCCCAGCCCGATCGTAGCGCCACCGCACCCACAGAACGGTCAGAAGGATGCCGACGATCATCGCTGCCAGTCCGAGAAGCCCGGCCTCGGGGCCGAAGGCCCCGCCGGTCCACAGGTCGGGCCCGCCTTGCTCGATGCGGATGAACGTGGCGGAGCGGAAATCGCTGCCGCTCACGGGGAAGCCAAATACGTTGCCCTGGAAGAAATTCCAGGAGATGTGCTGCCCGATGGGAATCGCCAACTCGCCGGTGAGAAGGTAGCCTACTGCCAGGTGGAATCCGGCCACGATCAGATGGACGGTGCTACTCACGGTGGCATTTGGGTTTCCCGCGTGCAGAAGCCCGAAGAGAGCCGAGCTCATCGCCGTGGCGATCAGGATCGCGCCACGAGGCCGGATGACGCCCCAGTTGAGGCCCTCGGCGAGGTTCCGAAGCTGGTAGCCTCGACTGAAGAGCTCTTCGTGGAAGCCCACGGCGAGAAACGTCAGAAAGGGTGGCAGGATAGCTGGGATAAACCTCGCCTCGGGCTCGCGGGTCGCGAATGTGTCCGTGACTGTGATCCATCCCGCAGTCAGCTCGATGAGGAAGATGACCAGCATTAACGCCGCTCCCTGTGCCAGCCCGAATCCGAGGTCCGTCCACCAGTCGCGATCGACGTGAAGACCGAAGCTGAAGAATGGACGCCGGTCCAGGTAGCGACCCGCAATCCAGACGCTCAGGGTGATCGACAGCGTGAGGGAGAGCTGCGTGAACAACATCAGCCGAGCATCCTGCATGATCAGTTGCTGGAGCACCCAGGGATCGGAGAGCTGATCCGGATTGAGCTCCCCTGTGACCAATACGGCGCCAAATACGAAGGTCGCCAGGGCGATCTGCACCAGGACCAGAATGGCGATGAGCAGGATCAGCTGCGCCATCAAACGCCAGAGTGTCCGCGGTCGCCGCTGGTCGCTGTTCCAGAAGAGGTTCCTAACCGGTTTCATAGATTCCTCAGCTTCTAGTGGCCTGAGTCGACCTCTCGGGTCAGCTGAACGGGGTCTCGAAGGGTAGCTCTGCTTCCAGCTGGACGATCTGGATGGGGTAGGGCATGTCGATGCTCTCTCGTTCGGCCACCGCGTTTATCGCCTCCACCACGTCCGAGTGCACGGTGAACAGATTGTGCGTCTGCTGATTGACCCAGAAGCGCGCTGCCATGTTCAGCGTCGCGTCGCCAAGCTCCTCGGTGATGATCTCCGGCGCCGGCTCTTCCACCACGCCCTCGGTGCTCTGGATGGCGTTCAGGATGATCGCTCTCGCTTGATCGACGTCCTCCCCGTAGCCGAGCCCGATCATGACCGTGCGGCGTCGAAGGGGGAGCTCGGTGTAATTTACGATCGGACTGGTGTATACGTCCAGGTTGGGGATGATCTCCATTACACCGTCCCACGTCTTGATGACTGTATCTCGCATTGTGATCTCCATCACGCTGCCTGCGTGCCCCGCTATTTCCACAGAATCGCCTACGCTGAATGGCTGTCGCATGAGAAGCAGAAGCCCGGCGACGAAGTTGCGGGCGATATCCTGCAGCGCGAAGCCGATGGTGAAGCCAAGGATGCCTAGTCCAGCGAGGAAACTCGTCACCTCGATCCCGGGGATCTGCTCCAGAGCGGCCAGAATGCCCAGCACCAGTACCGCGTAGCGCGCACTTCGAGCCAGGAACCTTCGTGTTTCGGCGTCCTCGATCTTCTTCCTGACACTGCGCGTGGCCCATCGCTCGACTGCTCTAGAGAGGACGAGCGCGGCGACGAAGATGGCGACGGCGGCGAGGAACTGCCCTACGTTTCCGATGAACTCCGCGATCAGGTCCTCAACAGCAGACAGCATGGTCCTGTCCTCCTTCCGTTCTCAGCCTGTTTTCAGTCGGTGTACCCGCAAAGGGCGATCGCCCCGGGGCCGGTGTGGACGCCCAGAACCGGGCCTGTGATGCCGACCAGCAGCTCTTCCGGCGAGTACTCCTCCTCGATCCGATTGGCGATCTCCTGCGCATCCTCGGGTGCGTCGCCGTGCATGACCGCGATGTGCATCCTTTTCCGGGCATCCAGCTGGTCGAAGAAACGCTTGTAGAGCGTCTCCAACCCGCGCCTGCGGGAGCGAACGCGGCCCGCTGCCTCAACCCTACCTGTCTCGCGGTCAACGTAGACCAGGGGCTTGATGTCCAGGAGGGATCCGATGAGTCGGGTCGCTCCCCCGATTCGTCCTCCTTTGTGCAAGTATTCCATGGTGTCTAAGAAGACATAATGGGCGAGGTGCTGCCGGACACCATCCGCTGCCTCGATCATGGCGCTGGCGTTGGCACCCCGCTCCCGGGCCCGAGCAGCAGCGAGGACCTGCCATCCCAAGCCCATCGTGTTGCTCTTCGAATCGAAGACGTGTACCGGGGGGTCGATCATTGTGCCGGCCTGGCTGGCCGATTGGAAGGCGCCGCTCTGCTCGCTGCTGATGGCGATGACCACAATCTCCTCCGCACCTGCCCGTATGGCCTTCTCATACGTCGCCAAAAACCCCTCCGGAGTGGGGTGTGCTGTGGTGGGGTATTCAGCGTCCTCTGTCAGCCGGTGATAGAAAGTCTCTGGCGCCATGTCCACGCGATCTCGAAACGTCTTGTCCCCCCAAATGAGATGCATGGGAACGACGATGATCTCGTGACGGTCCACTAAGGCTCCCGGAATATCGCATGTGCTATCCGTGATCAGCGCAACACGGTGATCGTTCATCTCTCTCCTGCCTCATTGTGTCCCACGATGGTCGTTTTCCCTTGCGCGATCGTCGGCGTTCTCGGCAACTCGAACGCCAGAAGCCGCCGCCTTGCCTCCTCAATCCGGGGCGTCGGCGCTGTGGCCGAGACCCTGATGAAGCCCTCTCCGGCGTGGCCAAAGAACGAGCCGGGGGCTACTGCTACGCCCGTCTCCTCCAGGAGCATCCGCGCGAATCCCTCCGATGTCCGCGTCGGCAGCGCTCCTGTTCCGCCCGTCTCGGGAATTTTTGCCCAGAGGTAGAGCGTTGCCTGAGGGCAGGAGGCCTCCAACCCCATCTGTTGTAGCCCGTTCACCAGAATGCCTAGCCTCTCTCGATAGACCGCGTTCCGCTTGACCAACCAGGCAGGGTCGATGGACAGCGCTACGATGGCCGCCTCTTGCAGCGGGCGGAAGATGCCAGAATCGACGTTCGACTTGACCCTCGCTACCGCCTCCACCACCTGGTCGTTTCCCACCAGCATTCCGATGCGCCATCCCGCCATGTTGGCCAGCTTCGAGAGGGAGTTGAACTCGATGGCTACCTCGGAGGCGCCGGGCACCTGCAGCACGCTCGGCGCTTCATACCCATCGTACGTGACGTCGCAATACGGCGCGTCGTGGCAGAGCAGCAGCTCGTGACGGCGAGCGAAGTCGACGGCGCGGGCAAGGAATCCGAGGTCCGCGGTGGCGCCTGTTGGGTTGTTCGGATAGTTCAGCCAGATCAGGGTCGCCCTGTCGGCGAGGTCCTCTGGGATGGCGTCGAGATCAGGTAGGAAGCCGTGCTCAGCAAGGAGGGGGAAGGCGTAGACCTCGGCCCCAGCCAGGATCGCCCCCCGCGTGTAGGGCGCGTAGGCCGGGTCCGGCACCAGGACGAGATCCCCGGGGTCGAGAGTGGCCAGGGCAAGGTTGATCAGTCCCTCCTTAGATCCCATCAGGGGGATCACCTGCCGTTCCGGGTCGAGCGGCACGCCGAAGCGACAGTCGTAGTATGCGGCCATGGCCTCGCGCAGGGCGGGGACGCCTCGATAGTCCGGGTAGCCGTGGCGATCGGGGAGGCGCGCCGATCTGCACAGCATCTCGATGACCTCGTCGGGCGGGGGCATGTCGGGGTTGCCGATGTCCAGGCGGATCACGTCGAGACCACGCTGACGTGCGTGAGCGACGTCGTTTGCCCAGCGGGCGAAGGGATAGGGAGGGAGATTCGCCAGGCGACGGGAATGACTCACCGCGTCTCCCGGGTGCGCTCGGCGAGGTGATCAAGAAGCGCGGTCAGACCGAGCAGATAGCTACGCCAGCCAAAGCCACTGATCTGCCCGAGACAGACGGGCGCGATGAGCGATTCGCGGCGGAATGGCTCGCGGCCGTGGATATTCGAAATGTGGACCTCGACTGCAGGGTGCTGAACCGCGTCGATGGCGTCGCGCAGGGCCACGCTGCTGTGCGTATAGGCGCCTGGATTGATGAGCACACCATCTGCCCAGTCTCTCGTCTCGTGGAGCGAGTCAATTAGCACGCCCTCGTGATTCGACTGGACGATCCGCAGCTCTGCCCCACGCTCTCGAGCGGTCTCTCGCAGCGCGGCGTTGATCTCTCTGAGCGTTACGCCGCCGTAAGTCTCCGGCTCGCGATAGCCGAGCAGGTTGAGGTTAGGCCCGTGCAACACCAGAATCTGCGCGTGGAATTCCTTCATACTCTCCGTTCTCAGGTAGGGCTGTCACCCGACGAATTGTACCACAGAGCGGGGCAGGTCAAAGGCAGAGGCTCGGCCCCATTGCCTACGTGCTCAAACAGGCGGGCGGCGCGGGTTGGCGCGGCATACGCTCACGACGCCCCCATCTCTCGCAGCGTCATCGTGACCGTCTCTCTGGGGACATCGTCTGTAATCGTCACCTGTCCGATGGCGAGAGGGAGCACCCAATGGAGCGCATCGCCCTGCCGTTTCTTATCGTGCGCCATCGCCCGCCAGATGGCCTCGGCCGGGAACTGAGGCGATCCCGGAAGGCGGCACTGGGTCGGCAGATCCCAGGCGGTGAGGATAGCCTCAAGACGCTCCGTCACCGACGGCTCGGCTCGTCCCACTCTGACGGCGATCCGCGCGGCTGCCACCATGCCGATGCTCACTCCCTCACCGTGGCGCAGCTGGAAATCGCTCAACGTCTCCAGTGCGTGGCCGACGGTGTGGCCCAAGTTGAGCACGGCGCGCCGGCCCCGTTCATATGGGTCCTCCTCCACGATGTCAATCTTGACGCGCAGGGCACGGACGATTTGAGCAGAGGTGATCGTGCCCCAGGCGGCTTGCGGTGCCGACCGATGCCCTGCGTGTTCCAGTTCAGCGAACAGGCCTGGTTCCCCGATGACGCTGTGCTTGATCAGCTCCGCCACGCCGGAGCGGAATTCTCTCTCCTCCAGCGTCTCTAGGACGGTGGGGTCGATGGTGACGCAGAGCGGCTGGTGGAACGCCCCGGCCAGGTTCTTCCCCCGGGGCAGATCGACGGCGGTCTTTCCACCCACGCTGGCGTCGACCATCGCCAGAAGGGAGGTGGGCGTCTGGGCGAAGCGGACCCCGCGCATGAAGGTGGCCGCCGCGAAACCCGCCACGTCCCCCGTGACGCCGCCGCCCAGGGAAAGCACCGCCCCGCTGCGGTCGAGTCCCCCGGCGAGGAACTGGTCGTAGAGCGACGCAACCGTGGCGAGCGTCTTGTGCCCCTCGCCGTCGGGGATGACGCAGACGAACGGCCGGAGCCCGGCCACGAGCAAGGCTTCCTCAACCTGGGCAGCGTAGAGCGGCGCGACGACGTCGTTGGAGACGAGACCGACGCGGGTTCCGGGAGCGAGGCCTGCCGCCCGCAGCGCCCCGCCGACGTGGTTCAGGAGTCCTTCGCCGATGCGAATCTCGTACGTGCCTCTGGGATGCCGGACCGACACGTTCGTGGCCTCTATCAGGGTCACCACGCGCCCCGCCGCTTCGGGTATGGAGAGGCTGGTTGTGTCGACGTGCCAGGGGATTGCCGCGTAGGCCTCACGCCGATCCTGCAACAAGCGCTCGATCTCGAGACGGGGATCGTCGACGTCCAGCAGCGGACGGTCCCTCCTTCCGGCTACCCGACGGCGGATCTCGTCCCCGTCGGCGTCCAGGCAGATGACGATGCCGCTCTTCCTCATCAGTGCGAGGTTCCCTGGATTGATCAAGGCGCCGCCCCCCGTGGCGATCACGGCTTTTCCCGCAGGCCCAGCGCTTCCGTCATGAGGGGCAGCCAGCTCCTGGCACAGTGCCGCCTCCAGCTCTCGGAAGGCGACCTCTCCCTCCTCGCTGAAGATGCGCGCGATAGACTTGCCGGCGGATGCCTCAATCTCGGCGTCCATATCGACGAAGGGCAGGCCGAGCTCGCGAGCCACTTCCTGCCCCACGGCCGTCTTGCCCGTGCCCATGAACCCAGTTAGGATGACGTGGTCGGCCATGACTCCTGTGCCCGAGCCTGCATCTCCTCTATGCTGTCTCCGCCAAGCTTCTCCAGCAATGCACCCGCCAGGGTCCAGGCGACCATCGCCTCTCCGACGATAGAGGCCGCCGGCACCGCGCAGATGTCGGAACGCTGATACTCCGTCTGGGCTGGTTCGCCGGTCTCGAGATCGACCGAGCGCTGGGAGGTCACCGTGGTCGGGATCGGCTTCATCGCTGCCCTTACGACGACGGGCATACCGTTGGTCATTCCACCCTCGAAGCCGCCTGCCCGATTTGACGTGCGGGTCACCGAGTCGCCGGCCCTGGCAAACCCATCGTGCACCGCTGTCCCTCGTTTTCGTGCGTTTTCGAACGCCGGGCCGATTTCGACCCCCTTGATGGCCGGGATCGACATCACGGCCCAGACGAGTCGCGCGTCCAGCCGCCGGTCCCAATGGACGTGACTGCCCAGCCCGACGGGGACGCCGGTAGCCGTGACGACGAAGACGCCACCCAGGGAGTCGCCTCCCTGGCGAGCCTCATCGATCCGCTGGCACATCCGCGCCCCTGCCTGCTCGTCAGGGCAGCGAACGGCACTGGCCTCGGCTAACGACCAGAGGTCTTCGTGAGGGAGATCAGGCACCTCGGCGGTGATGCCTCCGATCTCGGCGACGTAGCTGCCCACGAGCACGTCGAATTGGCCGAGCATCTGCTTGGCCAGGGCGCCGACCGCCACTCGGGCCGCTGTCTCCCGAGCGCTCGCCCGTTCGGCAACCAGGCGCGCGTCCTTCAGCCTATACTTCATCATTCCTGCGTAATCGGCGTGACCGGGCCGCGGTACAGTTAGCCTGGGCAAGCTGCCCGACGCCCAGCGGTCGCGCCAATTGACCCAGTCTCTGTTCTCGATGCGGAGCGCTACCGGGGCGCCGGTCGTCCTGCCGCGAAGCAGGCCGCCTGCAATCTCCGTCCGATCCTGCTCGATCGCCATCCGGTCGCCGCGTCCATAGCCGCCCTGGCGACGATGTAGATCGCGGTTGATGGCCGCGACGTCCACGCCGAGGCCGGCCGGCAGTCCCTCGACGATGGCTGTCAGGCAGGGACCGTGCGACTCACCGGCGGTCAGGAATCTCAGCACGGCATCTCTCCATTTGAAAAGCAATCCTGTCCAGGATCACGGTACCCATCTTCTCGTGTTTCCTCTCTATTCTCTCTTCCGCTACGTCTCGAACGACGATGTCTGATGATATGCGAAACTGGCAACTTTTCAAGTTCTTGCGTCACCTGACCACGCCTAGTCCGGTGACCAGGTAAGAAATCGCCCATCCGACCGGGTCACATCCTGTCTGAATGATGGATGCGGCGCCTGGGGGTTGGGTTATAATATGCAGGTGTTCGAGGATGGGGAAGGCTTTGACTTGGTCAATAACTGGTTCATGTTTGGCTGGGGGTGGCTGTAGTGGCGCGAACCGGTGTGATCCGCCGGCTGACGAAACGAGGCGGGCTACGGGCAAAGATGATTGCCTGGGTGCTCGTACCCACGGCCATCGTTCTCGCGGCGGTGGGCGCTGTCGCTTTCTACGCCTCCCAGCGGGTCACTGAGGATCTGGTCCTGGAGCGGAACCAGGATCGCACGCAACTGCTGGCCAATCAGCTGTCGGCGGACCTTGAGGCTTATGAACCTCCTCTGAGATCTGTGGCTCTGGCAGGTGCCGGGCTCCCCCTTCACCAGCTGCAGGCCGTCTTGGACCGCGAGTGGCCCAATGGCGAGCTAGCGGGTTTCGACGCGGGCGTCATGCTCCTCGACCATGACGGCACTGTGATGGCAGCCGTCCCGGATTGGCGCGATCTGGGGGGCAAACACTTCCCCGACCTTATCGTCGAGCGCTCGACGTCGCGGCCTGAGCATTTACCTCTGACCGATATCCTCGTCGATGAGCTCCCCGACATCGACGTCATTGCGTTTCGCCAACCGCTGGTGGATACGATGGGGGAGACCCATGGCACGGTCGTAGGCCTGTTCCACGCCGAGCGAGGGGCGACACGGACCAGCACGTTCTACCGGCGCATCTGGAACCTCTATATCGGGCGACGGGAGACCGCCTACGTGGTGGATGGCGATGGCCGCATCATCTTTCACCCAGACACCTTCTTCATCGGTGATGATTTCTCCCAGCTGGTGGCGGTGCAGCGAGCGCTGCGCGGCGAGCAGGGAGCGCTCCGAGGCCGTAGCATAGAGGGGCGCGACGTTGTGGCCGGATTCGCCCCGGTGCCGCGCACCTCGTGGGGATTGGTCACGGAGGATCGCTGGTCGGAGATCACACAGACAAGCCGGCCCTATAGTCGGTTCATGCTCGTATTACTCGCGCTGGGCGGCATTGTGCCCGTGGTCGTCGTCGCCCTCGGCATGCGGCGCATCACGCGTCCTATCGCTCGGCTGACCCAGGCGGCCGAGGAGATCGCAGCAGGGAACTTCAGCCAGACCATCGACGTGAGGACGGGCGACGAACTGGAGACGCTCGCGGAGCAGTTCAACTCGATGGCTGCGCAGCTCCAGGCGTCGTACGCCCACCTCGAGCAGCGGGTGGAGGATCGGACCCGGGAGCTGGCTACGCTGAATGCCATCGCGGCGGTGGTGAGCCGTTCCCTGGAGCTAGACGCGATCATGGAGGCTGCGCTGAAGGAGACGTTGAGCTCAATGGCGATTGAGGCAGGAGCGGCGTTCCGGCTGGACGATCATGCGCTCCATCTGATGGCCCACGTCGGTCTATCTGGCTCATTCATCCAGAGGGTAGAGCGCTTGTCCCTGCGGGACAGCATCGCCGCACAAGCCGTGGATGAGGCGGCACCCGTAGTGCGCTCTGTCGCTGACTACCCGGATGGCGTCCTTAAGTCGCTGCTGCAAGATGAGGGGTTGCAGTTGATAATCAGCGTGCCTCTCGTGGCGAAAGGCCAGACGCTCGGCGTACTGAATCTGGCAACCCGCGAACCGCGCCCAGTCACGGCTGACGAGCGGTCTCTATTGGCGTCGATCGGGCAGCAAGCCGGTATGGCGGTGGATAACGCGCGTCTCTACGAGCAGGCGGAGGCTGCAGCCGCGGCGGCGGAGCGAAATCGTCTGGCCCGCGAGCTCCATGACGCCGTGAGCCAGACGCTCTTCTCGGCGAGTATGATCGCCGATGTGCTGCCCCGTCTCTGGGAGCGAGACCGGGATGAGGCGCGACGCCGTCTGGAGATGCTGCGCCGTCTGACGCGGGGGGCTATGGCCGAGATGCGCACGCTCCTTCTGGAGCTGCGTCCCTCCGCGCTGCTCAGCGCTGAGCTCGACGAGCTGCTTGACCAGTTGTGCAAGGCAGCAGTGGGTCGGGCGGAGCTCGAGGTCGACCTGGAGACGGAGCGTGTTTCCCTGCTCCCCGCGGATGTCAAGGTGGCATTGTACCGCATCGCGCAGGAAGCGTTGAACAACGTGATAAGGCACGCCGGCGCAAGCCGGATCGCGGTGAGCTTGCGCGCGAGGGCGGACGGCGTTGCGCTACGCGTACAGGACGACGGGCGCGGGTTCGATCCCAGTGAAGTCCCGGCTGGTCACTTCGGGTTGGGCAATATGCACGAGCGTGCCGAGGCCGTCGGTGCGGATCTGAGAGTCGAGAGTGCGATTGGCCGGGGCACCATAGTAACCGTCGTATGGAGAGAAGCGAACAAGGGGCGCATAGGGTAGGGGCCCAACGACTCTGTGCTCCCTACCCTTTGTCCTAGCAGGAGGAAGCTGGTGAGTGAATCCAAACCGATCCGTGTCATGCTGGTCGACGATCACCAGATGGTTCGCAATGGACTGAGCACGTTCTTGCTGGTCCACGACGATCTGGAGCTGGTGGGTGAGGCCGGCGACGGCGAGCAAGCCTTAACCATCTTCGAGCGTGTTCGTCCAGACGTGGTCTTGATGGATCTGAAGATGCCCCGCATGGACGGCGTCGAGGCAACGCAGGCGCTTCTGAAACGCGATCCGGAGGCGCGGGTCATTGCCCTGACCAGTTTCAAGGACGAGGAACTGGTCCAGAGGGCTCTGGACGCCGGTGCCATCGGATACTTGCTCAAGGACGTCGACGCCGACGACCTGGCGGATGCCATCCGAGCTGTACACAGGGGAGAGCCGGCGCTGGCGCCGGAAGCTGCCTGGGTCTTGTTCAAGGCCGCCCGCCGGGGGCCTGAACTGGGGGATGATCTAACCGCGCGGGAGCGTGAGGTGCTCGCTCTCCTGGTGGACGGATTGACGAATCCCGAGATTGCCGACCGACTGGTCATCAGCAGCGCCACCGTCAAGACGCACGTCAGCAACATCCTTTCGAAGTTGGGCGTGGCCACGCGCACGGAGGCTGCATCGCTGGCGCTGCAGAAGGGGTTGGTAAAGGAGGATGCGGCGTGAAGCTCAAGATCCTGATCGCTATTGCTGTGCTGATCGCGGTAAGTGGGTGTGGCCTGATCTCGAGAGAGCCGGAGATGAGCCCACAGGAGGTCGTCACCAAGTTCTACCGCTGGTACATTGGCTATCCAGGCAACCCATTGGTGGATAGGGAGTACCGCGAGAGTCCATACCTGGCTGAGTCATTCGTACAGGAGGTTGATGAAGCCCTGGAGAGTCAAGTCATGGCGGATCCTATTCTCTTGGCCCAGGATATTCCCGAACGCTTCAGCGTGGACGGGGCGGAGATCTCGGGGGATCAAGCCAGCCTGACAGTCAGTTTGTACTGGGGAGGGAACCCGACCCCGAGCAAGAGGAGGGTCGATCTGGAAATTGTGGACGGTGAATGGAGGATCACCGACGTATCTATGATCGAACCGTAGTGGAGTAGGATGTGATCGTGTGAAAGCCCGGGATCTGTCTCCGGGCTTTTTTTATTGCCTACCCATGTGACCAGGGTCCGAATCCATCGGATGGCCGAGAGAAATCTCCTCCCTATGTCCGATGCGACCCGGCTCCGCCTCCGCTATACTGATCGCAGACTGGAGGGCAGGGGAAAGGCCCCGGCCCGAGACCAAATCAACAAGGAGAAAAAAGATGAAGGGCAAAGTGATTCTCGGAGCAGGATTGGCGGTGCTGGTGGCGATGACCGGATTGGCTGTTCTGGCGGTGGGCGGGCCGGCTGTTATGTTCAACGCTCGCGCACAAGTGACGGAGGAGGTACTTCCCGAAGAAGTGGTGACGGGCTTCTACGATCGGTACCTGGGGTATATCGGTCACGACGGTGAGGCCAGGCGGAACCCGCTGGTGGACGGCTTCTACCGCGACTGTCCGGAGCTGAGCGAGGCGTTCATTGCCGCGGTGGATGAGACACTGGCGTCCTTCGACAAGGGCGGCTTTGATCCGATCCTGCTGGCGCAGGACGTGCCAGTGAAGGTTTCCGTGCAGGAAGCCGAGGTTGCGGGCGATGAGGCACGTGTGACGGTGGAGATGTTCTGGGGCGGCAACCCTGAGTCGAGCGAGCGTGTGGTGACCCTGAATCGGATCGACGGCCACTGGGAGATCGTGAAAGTTGCCTTCTAGACCCGGTGCCGGAGGCAGAGACGGGGGGCGGACAGCCCGCCCCCGTCTTCACCTGGTCAGATGACCAGGTGCCGAACCCCCCATCCGGGGGATGCTATCAGCCGGACGGATCATTACACTGAATGGTGGAGGCACAAAGCGGAAAGAGGATGGCTGGAGGGGAGGAAGATGGGGCCGAGTGGCAATCGCGGGCCCGGCTCCTCCCGCCTTCGAGAGGATGTTGTCAAGAGGGTGAGTCATAAGAGGTGATGAACATGAAGGAGAAAGTGTTATTCGTAGCGATCGTTATGGCGGTGGTGGTCCTCGCGAGCTGCGGTCCCTTCCCGGACGTGCAGCAGTCCGAGCCCCAGCTTGATTTCACGGTCGCGATGCAGGTCCACTCGGCCCAGGAGCTCCATATCAGCCTGGGCGTCCGCAACGCCGGGGACCGGACGTTTGAGGGAGACGACAGCTTCAATGGGGAGATGGAGATGCGGTGTGTCCCGTCCGGCGAGCTCCGAGCAAGTGCCCAGGTCGTCCCGCTGGGAGCGCTCGCTCCAGATGAGACAGCGTGGCCACTCGATTGGCATGGTCAGCTGGATGCTGGACCCTATGAACTGACTTGGGGCGCCGAGGGGTACGGCTCCACGACGGAGGAGTTCGCCATCGTAGAGAAAGATGGCCGACTCACCTTCCAAGGGACCCCGCTGGCGACCAGGGAGTCGGACCCGTCATCCAGCGAGGGGCGGGATGCCCTCGTGGCCCTGGCCGTGTCCGACCTGCAGCGACACCTGGAGGTCGAGGCCGAGCGGATTGAGGTGAAGAGCGTGGAGCCAAAGGAGTTCTCCGATGCCAGCCTGGGCGTCCCCGAACCGGGCCGGTCGTACGCTCAGGTCATTGTACCGGGCTACGTCATCAGGCTGGAGGCGAACGGTGAGGTGTATGAGTATCACGCCGCCGGGGAGCGCGTGGTGCTCGTGCCCAAGGCTGCAGAGGAGGGGCCTTCTGGCGAGCCTGTTACTTCTTATCAGACGGTGACCGTCTCGGAGATTGGGCTGACATTTGAGGCGCCCGCTGCCTGGGGGCGGCTTGGGCCTGAGTTCGTCTGGACGCCTGAGGAGGGGAGCGGCCAGCGTCTGGGCTTCGAGTGGATGACGCTTGAGCCGCCGACGGAGGCGGAGGCTGCGATGTTGCCCCAGCCGGCCCAGATCGTGGACTCGGCGCCGGTTGATCTCGGGTGGGCTGGTGGGCGTCGCTTCACGCTCGAGGTCTACGCACCGGCGACCCAAGACGGCGACGATGCTCAGGCGCCGGTGGAATCGGTGGAGACACACGTCGTGATCACAGTGGACCAGGATGGCGAGAGGCTCGGGCTCCACTTCTATGCCAGCGCCCCGAGCGCTCAGGCGCTCAGCAATCTGGAGCCGGCCCTGCAGCATATGCTCGACACGGCTCTAGTGGTGGAGGATGCGCAGCGCTTTGCTCCGACAGGCGACATTCAGACTGACGACTGGCAGATTTTCGAGGACGAGGAGTACGGGTTCCAATTGAGGATTCCGTCGGACTGGACGTACAAGGAGATGGAGACGAAGGGGCCTGGCGTGCCTGAGGACTGGCCGCTGGAGCAGAGTGTGGCTTTCTTCCCTCAGGCGTGGGCCGAGCGCTTTGAGCAAAGTGGGCCGCCGGATCCCAACGCTCCTCCTGCCATCCCGGTCCCCAGCGTGGAGGTATACGTCGGCTCTATGGAACAATTCCGCCGCGCGATTATGGAGCCAACGGCGAGCGAGGAGCTGGAGATCCATGGGACCGAGGCGGTTCGTGAGGTCGAGGTCGTGGACAACGAGCGTCAGCTCATCCGTTACGTGTTCCAGCACCCAGGCAGGAAGGACGTGCGCATCGTCCTCGTCGACGCCCTGACCGGATTCAAGGACCGGGTCGAGGCTAACGGAGAAGTGGCGGAGCTGCTTTCACACGTCGTGGCGACGTTCGAGTTTCTCGAGTAGGGCAGGGCGTTAGGGATCGAACGTGGCTCAAGCCAGGCGCCTGGCATTGGTCAGCCAGGCGCCTGGTGTTTCACGCCTAGTTCGCAGGCGGTCCGCATCACGTCGACGGGGGCTTCCTCGCCGGTCCACATCTCGAAGGCCACGGCCCCCTGCCGCACGAGCATCCCCAGCCCGTCGAGGCCCTGCGCGCCTGACCGCCGTGCCTGTCGCAGTAGCTTCGTCTCGAGGGGATTGTAGACGAGGTCGAAAACGGTCAGGTGCGCTGGCAGGGGCACCTCCTCCGGCCAGACCGAGTCGTTCGCGCGGGGCCACATCCCCACGGGGGTGGCGTTGACCAGTAGGTCGGCGGCGCGGGCGGCCTCGATTAGCGCTTCTTTGCCGAGCGGCTCTGCTCGTAGAACGGTGGGGGAACCGTGTCCCAGATTTGAGACGAGGGTTTGCGCGCGTTCCAGCGTCCGGTTGAGCACCATGATCTGGGCGGCTCTCGCTTCTCTCAGGCCGAAGACCACCGCCCGTGCGGCCCCTCCGGCGCCCAACACAACGACTGAGGTGCCCCTGGGGTCAAAGCCCCCATCTCGCAGGGCTCCGATGAAGCCGGCCGCGTCGGTGTTGTGCCCGCTGAGGGCTGCCTTATCGTCCGTGCCCGATTCGACGACGATCGTGTTGACCGCGCCGAGGGTCTGGGCCTCGGGGGCGACTGTGTCGAGCGCGGGCAGCACCGTCTGCTTGTGAGGCACCGTGACGTTGGCGCCGCGAAAGCCCAGGGCGACCAGCCCACGCATCGCCGCTTCGACCTGCTGGGGTGGCACCGGTAGGGGGACGTAGCGCCAATTCAGCTCCTGTGCGGCAAAGGCGGCGTTGTGCATCGCCGGGGATATGGTGTGCTCCACCGGCCAGCCGACGAGCCCGACCAGTTGGGTGTGTCCGTCGATGGGCATGGGGGGCACAGGTCTCTCCTTTGGCACTTGAAACGCACAGCGTAAAACGTGAAACGCAAAACGTAAGGCGGATTACGGTCAGGTTATTGGAGCTCCGAGGCGCTGCATGGTCTCCACGAAGCCCGGGAACGAATCGTCGATACAGCCTGCATTCTTGACGGTCGTCTTTCCGTCTGCCACCAATCCCGCCACGGCCAGCGCCATGGCGATGCGATGGTCGCCTTGGCTGTCGACGACGGCGCCCTGGAGCGGCGTTGGGCGGACGACGAAGCCGTCAGGCCGCGGCTCGATGTCGGCGCCCATCTTGCGCAGCTCTGAGGCAATGGCGGCGATGCGATCCGTCTCCTTGACCCGCAGCTCGGCAGCGTCCCGCACGACAGTGGCTCCCTGGGCCTGGGTCGCGGCGACGGCAAGCAGCGGGAACTCGTCGATCATGCGCACCACTGTGTCCCCGCTGACCTGGACGCCGTGGAGATCCGAGGCTCTGGCTGTCACGTCGGCCACGGGCTCGCCTCCTTGCTGCCTCCGAGAATTGACCTCAATCCGCGCCCCCATCTCGCCCAGCACATCCAGCAGGCCTGTGCGCGTGGGGTTGAGGCCGACGCCGGCCACCGTGAGCTCGGAGTCCGGGAGCAGCAGGGCGGCGACAAGGGGGAAGCATGCTGACGAGATGTCGCCAGGAACGGTGAGATCAAGAGGGCTCAGGGCGGACGGACCGGGGATCAGGGTGACAGTCAGGTGCGAGACCTCGACGTTCGCGCCCATGGCGACCAGCATCAACTCCGTGTGGTCGCGGGCGGGCCCGGGCTGATGGACGACGGTCTGGCCGTCGGCGTATAGCCCGGCCAGCAGGATCGCGCTCTTCACCTGGGCGCTGGCGACCGGCAGGATGTGTTCACGGCCCCTCAGCCTGGACCCCCGAATCGTGAGGGGGGCATGCCCGTCGGTGGTCGCGATGTCGGCGCCCATCTGGCGCAGCGGCAGCGCGATACGCTCCATGGGGCGGCGGAGCAGCTGTGGATCGCCCGTCAGCACGGCGGCGAAGGGCTGGCCGGCCAGGATGCCGGTCAGCAAGCGCATCGTCGTCCCGGAGCGGGCGCAGTTGAGGGGCCCGTCGGGCCTGCGGAGGCCGTGTAGTCCGCGTCCGTGGACGATCAGCGTGGTCCTGTCGTGCATGTCGACGGCGATGCCGAGCGCTCGGATACAGCGCAGCGTGGCCAGGCAGTCGGCCGAGGGGAGGAAGCCGCGGATTTCGCTGTCGCCCTCGGCCAGGCATGCGAGCAGCAGGGTGCGGTGCGAGATCGACTTGTCGCCGGGTACCCGGATCGATCCGCAAAGCGATCCTGTGCTGCGAACCGTGATCAGACTCATAGACTTGCTCTTCCATTCTGTGCGGCGTGCCGTGCGGCCAAGAACGAGCGCTTAGCTCGCGGCCAGCCTGCCAATGGCCCACCGGTCATTTCCAAGTGAGAGGATCTCATGGGTACATCTCCAGTCGCTTCTCGCGGATCTCAGCCAAGACCGTGCGCATATGGTCCTGGTTGCCGCTCTCGACGAGTTGAGATAGCTTCGCGATCTGGCCCTGGAAGACGTCCAGTGCTTTCAGCACCTCCTCCCGATTGGTGAGTAGAATGTCCGTCATCATGGTGACGTTGCTGCCAGCGACCCGCGTTGTGTCGCGGTAGCCCCCGGCGACGATCTCCCACACTGCCGGGTCGGCCGAGGTGGTGGCATCCGCTGTGGCGACCAGGGCGCAGGCCATCAGATAGGGCAGGTGACTCAGCGTGCCGACCAGGAAGTCCTGACGCTCTGCCCCCACCACCAGCGGTCGCGAGCCGACGGCTCTGGCCAGCTCTCGGCCCAGGACCAGTGCCCTCTCCGAGGTGCGTGGTAGCGGCGTGAGGATGAACGTGGCGTCTCGGTAGAGGGTTGGCTCGGCGGCCTCCAGGCCGGAGGTCTCTTTGCCGCACATCGGATGGCCGCCCAGCGGCTGGATACGTTCGGGCAGCCTGGCCATCTCCGCGACGATCTCGGTCTTGGTGCTGCCCAGATCCATCAGCAAGCAGTCCTGGGGCAGGAGCGGGCCGAGCTCACGTATCTGCTGGAGGATAACGCGTACCGGCGTCGCCAGGACTACGACGTCCGCGTGTGCCACGCCGTCCGCCAGACGGGTGGTGCCCCGGTCGATGAGGCCCCGTCCCAGGGCGGTGCTGATCGTCTCCCGACGCCGGGTCACACCGACGACGGATCTGCACGTGCCACGCAGCGCTCCCGCCAGGGAGCCACCCATCAGCCCCAGCCCGACGACGGTGATTTGGGCTTTGTCCAGGTGCTTCATCGTTTCGTGATCCTCCCTGTTTGGTTCGGTCGTCATCCACAGGCGACTTCTCTCTCAGCTCCGGCTGGACCATGCTCCGCGGATGCTGCGCCCGGCTCGGAGATCGTATCCCGGTCAGGGCGCGCCCTAGCCAACCATCCCAGCGGGCCTGTCGCACGTTTGCGCTACATCCTGCGCCCCACCGCCTTGGCGATCGGGGCCAGGTTCTCCATCAGCGCGGTGAAACGCTCCGGCTTGAGGGACTGAGCGCCGTCGGAGAGGGCTTCCTCGGGGCGGGGATGGACCTCGACCAGGAGCCCATCGGCGCCAGCGGCGACGGCAGCACGGGCGACCGGCTCAACCAGCTCCCACTTGCCCGTCCCGTGGCTTGGGTCCGCGATGACTGGCAGGTGGCTCAGCTGCTTGAGCAGCGGTACGGCGCTGACGTCCAGCGTGTTGCGCGTGTAGGGTTCGAAGGTACGGATGCCGCGCTCGCAGAGGATCACCTGGCTGTTCCCGTGGGAGAGGATATACTCCGCGGACATCAACAGCTCCTCTACGGTGGACATCATGCCGCGCTTGAGCAGCACGGGCTTCTGGGCCTCGCCCACCGCGTGGAGCAGGGCGTAGTTCTGCATGCTCCGGGCACCGATCTGAAGGATGTCGGCGTACGTGGACACCAGCGGTACCAAGTCCGGCTCCATGGTTTCGGTGACGATCAACAGCCCGGTTTCCTCCCGGGCCTCCGCCAGCAGCTCGAGACCCTGCTCCCCCAGACCCTGAAAGCTGTACGGCGAGGTGCGGGGCTTGTAGGCCCCTCCGCGCAGCACTTTCGCACCGGCCTCCTTGACGGCGTGGGCGGTCTCCAGCAGCTGCTCCCGGCTCTCGACGGCGCACGGGCCGGCCATAACGACCAGTTGCTCGCCCCCGACGGAGACGCCGTTCACCTCGATGACCGTGTCCTTGGGATGGAAGTCGCGGCCGGCCAGCTTGAAGGGCCTCAGGATGGGCACGGTCCTCTCGACGCCGGACATCCGCTCGATGGGCTCGCGATCGAGGGGGCGTCCGTTGCCGATGACGCCGATGATGATACGCTCCTTCCCCTCGGATATGTGTGCCTGGCAGCCCCACTCTTCGATGCGGGCGGCGACGTTCGTCACCTGCGCGTTGGTAGCACCTTGTTTCATGACGATGATCATGGCAGCTGCTCCTCAATCAGGTCGGGCCGCAGGGCCCGGGCCTGGCCCAGGTACACGTGGCGAATCTGATCCAGCGGGCGGTTCGTATTCCAGTGGATCAGTACCCGAATGCAGCGTGGGAGGTTGCCCTCCACAGCCATCTCCTGCAGGCAGAGCAAGGGCACCTTTGTCCACCCCATCCGCCGGGCGGCCCGGGCCGGATAGGCTGCGTCGAGGTCGGGGGTGACCGTGAAGATCACGCTGCTCACGTCGTCCGCAGAAAGCTCGTTTTGTGCCACGATCTGCGACAGCAAATGATGGGTCGCCGTCAGGATGGCGTCCACCTCGTTCGCTTCGGCGCAGATAGCACCTCTGATTCCACGACAGATCATCAGTCCTCCCACAGATACAAAAAAGCGTGGAGCGGTCCGCTCCACGCTTTTCAATCCTCTCCCGGATGTTGCCTAACTACATTCTACCGCATCAGGCCTCCACCCGCCGTGAAGCAGCCGCAGATGGCGGGGTATAATACGCATAGATGTAGCCGAGCATGTCCACATATCGGGCGCGCATAGCCATTAGCCACAGAGTCCTTTTCGTCTCACGATGGAAGAGATGATACTACTGAATGGAAGGTTGTCAAGTTGGACTGAAACATCGGGTCTCAGGGCCGCTTCCCTGGCGACGTAGCACAGGTATCCTCTCGACCTTGATCCGCCCTTACCCTATTCGGCTAGCTTTCCAGGAGTACGGCGACTGGCGCAGAGGTTTGGAAAGACATACAATAGGGCACGGCCGACCCGGTCGGGCCGCCGCCGAGTGCGTGTTCTCGTCCTGCTTGATGAACGAGAGATATGGGCATATACTACTGGCCCGCCAGGGACACGAGGGCGAGCCACCGCTACGGCTGAGCAACTGGGATCGGCGGCAGATCAGGCCCCCTCATCTGCTGGCGGATTTCAACCTTGGGGGAAGCCGCGAACGGAGACACCTATGAGCGCACACGAACTGGCGGGTAGAAAGGCTTCATCCGAGCTTCTGATCAACGTCCCACGACTGGTCTCCGCATACTACACCGAGAGGCCGGATCCCGAGGACCCTGCGCAGCGCGTCTCGTTCGGCACCTCCGGGCATCGGGGGTCCTCGCTGGCGCGCAGCTTCAACGAGGATCACGTCCTGGCCATCTGCCAGGCCAGCTGCGAGTTGAGAGAGTCGCGAGGGATCACGGGTCCGTTGTACGCTGGGATGGACACTCACGCTCTATCGGAGCCAGCGCTGCGAACGGCTCTCGAGGTCTTCGCTGCCAACGGCGTCAACGTTTTCATCCAGCAGGGATTCGGCTACACGCCGACCCCGGTCATCTCTCACGCGATTCTGATGTACAACCGGAGGCGGGCAGCAGGCCGCGCGGATGGGGTGGTCGTCACGCCGTCCCACAATCCGCCGGGCGACGGCGGGTTCAAGTACAACCCGCCCGATGGGGGACCGGCAGACCTGGAGACGACCTGGCATATTGAGAGTCGTGCAAACGAGATCCTGGGAGAGGGTCTCCGGTCCGTCCGGCGTGTTCCTCTGGAAAGAGCGCTGGAGGCGGCTACGACGCATCCTCATGACTATGTCATCCCATACGTGCGCGATCTCGACAGCGCCCTTGATATGCGGGCCATTGCCGCGGCGGGTCTCAAGATCGGCGTCGATCCCATGGGTGGGTCGGGGGTGGCCTACTGGGACCCCATTGCCGAGACATACGGACTCGACCTGGAGGTGGTGAATCGGGAGGTGGACCCCACTTTCTCGTTCATGACCGTGGATCATGACGGGCAGATTCGCATGGACCCGTCGTCGAGGTACGCGATGGCGGGGCTGGTGGAGCTGAGGGATCGGTTCGACGTGGCCTTCGGGAATGATCCGGATTACGACCGCCACGGGATCGTCACCCGGAGTGCGGGGTTGATGAACCCCAATCATTTCCTGGCCGTGGCGGTCTGGTACCTGTTCCAGAATCGCCACCAGTGGGGAGACCGGGTGGCCATCGGAAAGACCCTGGTCTCCAGCTCGATGATCGACCGGGTGGCAAACCATCTGGGGCGGTCGTTGTGCGAGGTGCCCGTTGGCTTCAAGTGGTTCGTGGATGGGCTCCTCGACGGCTCCCTCGGCTTTGGTGGCGAGGAGAGCGCTGGGGCGTCGTTCTTGCGCAAGGACGGTACGGTGTGGACCACGGACAAGGACGGGCTGCTCCTTGATCTCCTGGCGGCGGAGATCACGGCCACCACCGGTCGGGATCCGGGCGAGCACTACGAAGCGTTGGAAGATAGGTTCGGAAGCCCGGTCTACGAGCGGATCGACACGCCGGCCACGAAAGCTCAGAAGGAGGCCTTGAAGGAGCTGTCGCCGGAGATGGTGGAGCGCGAGGAGCTGGCAGGGGAGCAGATCCTGGCGAAGCTGACCAGAGCTCCCTGCAACGATGCACCCCTTGGAGGGCTCAAGGTGGTGACCGAGAATGGCTGGTTTGCTGCGCGACCGTCAGGGACGGAGGACATCTACAAGATCTACACAGAGAGCTTCAGGGGGCGTGACCATCTGAAGCGGGTTCAGCAGGAGGCCCGGGAGATCGTGTCCACGGCCTTCGAGGCTGCTGGAGTACAGAGGTCTTGAGCACGACGGCTTGTGCAGTCGATGTTCTCCGAAAGTCTGTGTGAATCCACTGTTGCTGGGCATGAATCGCCGGCCCGGCCTCGAGCGCCGGATCCAGGCCAGAGCCGGAGCTCTGCCGGTGACAGGGGAGTGAATCTGGACCTATTGAGTTTGCTAGTTAGGGAGGTGTGAAATGTCTTTTCCCAAGCCCTTCTACCGATGGAGACCTCATCCGTGGCATGGCCTGGATGTCGGGCCGGACCCTCCGCGTATCGTGCACGCCTACATTGAGATCACTCCCTTCGACCTGATCAAGTACGAAATCGACAAGACCACGGGGTATATGTGGGTGGACCGACCCCAGCGCACCTCGTCACAGCCACCAACCCTGTATGGATTCATCCCGCAGACCTACTGTGATCAGAGGGTGCACGCGTTGTCACCGAAGGCCGAACGAGGGGACGGCGACCCGCTGGATATATGTGTCATCAGTGAGCGGCCCCTCAACCGTTCTGAGGTGATTCTAAGCGCCCGGGTGGTGGGAGGGCTTCAAGCAATCGACGGCGGCGAGGCCGACGACAAGATCATCGCCGTGCTGGAGAACGACCCATTCTGGAAGGACGCCGAGGATATCTCGGACGTGCCGGAAGTACTGGTCAACCGCCTGCAGCACTACTTCAGTACGTACAAGATGATCCCCGGTGGCGAGTCGCAGATGGTGATCGAGAAGCTCGTCGACCGCGAGTATGCCCTCGGCATCGTGGAGGCAGCGATGAAGGACTACGAAGAGGCCTATTCGGGGTAGGTCGGATGCCGAACCGATGAGGCGTACGATACCGACCGTCGATCTGCCGCTGCCCGTCTATCTCGGATCGGCGCCTGGGGGACCGGTTGCTGGCTGCGAGCGTGAGGTATGACATCCTACGGCGGGGTTGAGGCGGGTGGGACGAAGTTCGTGTGTGCCGTGGGCTCGGGACCTGACGAGATCCTGGCCCAGACTGAGTTCCCCACCACGTCCCCGGAGGAGACGATAGGGAGGGCGATCACCTTCTTCGAGGCGCAACCAGCCCACATTGCTGCAGTGGGCATTGGCTCATTCGGCCCCGTGGACCCGGATCCTCGGTCGCCGACGTTCGGAACCATCACCACCACGCCCAAGGCTGGTTGGCAGAAGGTCGACATCGCAGGCGAGATCGAGTCAGCGCTCGGCGTCCCGGTGGCGTTCGACACCGACGTGAACGCCGCGGCCCTGGGCGAGCATCGCTGGGGGGCCGCTCGGGATCTGGAGACCTTCGTCTACATCACTGTGGGGACGGGCATTGGGGGTGGCGCGATAGTGGAGGGAAGCCTGCTCCACGGCCTGGTGCACCCGGAGATGGGCCATTTCCGCATCCCTCACGACCGCGATCGCGATCCGTTCGACGGGACATGTCCATTTCACGGCGACTGCCTGGAGGGGTTGGCGTCCGGGCCGGCCATTGAGGCGCGCTGGGGGCAGCGGGGCGAGAACCTCCCCGATGATCACTCGGCCTGGCCCCTGGAGGCGCATTACCTGGCCCTCGGCTTGGTTTCCGTCATCTGCATCCTCTCCCCCGAGCGCATCATCCTGGGCGGCGGGGTGATGAAGCGGTCCCTTCTGTTCCCCATGATCCGTTCTGAGGTGCAGGATCTCCTCAGCGGTTACATCCGGGCCCGGGAGATCACACAGGATATCGACACTTACATCGTTCCCCCCGCGTTGGGGGCACGCGCCGGAGTGCTTGGGGCCGTCGCGCTGGCCATGACCGCCCTGGATCGGTTGCCCGGAGCGCCCGGGACACGACAGACGACTGCCGGCTGAAGCCCGGGCGCGGATCAGGTCTTGACGGCGCCCTGGCTACCCGGCTGCCTGTTGATGACGCCTCGCTCTTCAAGCACCTCAGCCAGAACGTCCATACCCCGCTCGACGAGGGCGACATCCGCCTGGCTGCCCATGTGGCCGATGCGAAACACCTTCCCCGCCAGCGGGCCGAGTGAGCCAGCGACGGCCATCCCGTACTCCCGCAACCCACGGTCGAGCTCCTCCCAGCCGATCGCGTCCGGTACCTTGAGGGCCGTGACCGTGGGTGAGCAGGCGGCGTCGCCGACGGGGTACAGCGAGAGACCCATGGCGCGGGCCCGCTCGCGGCAATGGGCGGCCGCGCGGGCGTGGCGCGCGTAGACCTCCTCCAGGCCCTCGTCAAGCACCAGGCTGCATGCTGTCTGTAGAGCTGACAGACTGGCCCACGCAGGCGTGTACGGGAACCACCTCTCCTCCAGAGCGTCGCGGTAGGGAAGGAGGGCGTCGTAGCCCGCGTAGTCGATTTCGGCGATGTTGTGCCATGCTCGGTCGCTGACGGCCACGGCGGCCAGATCGGGGAAGGCGGACAGCGCCTTTTGCGTCCCGATGAGGCACAGATCGATCGCCCATTCATCGACCAGAACCGGGGTGCCGGCGGCGCTGGCGACCGCGTCTACGTAGTAGAGAGGGACCCCGTACGCCCGCACCAGCTGGCCGACCTGATCGACCGGGTTCAACGTCCCCGAAGGGGTCTCACAGTGGACGGCAGTCACCATCTTGGGGCTGAACTCGGCGATCGCTTCCTCCACGGGCTGTCGCTCGAGGACTTCGTCATAGCCAAACTCAACCCATCGAACGTCGGCGCCAATCGAGGCGGCCATCTCGCCGATGCCGTGTCCGAATACTCCGGTGCTGACGGCCAGGACGCGGTCTCCAGGCCCGATGCAGCTCTTGAGCGCACCCCAGAGGGCGATCATGCCCTCTCCCGTCATGATGGCCAGTTTGTTCCCGGTGCTCAGGATGGTTCGCAGCTGATCCTGGACCTCGCCGTAGAGGTCGCAGTACTCCGGCTCCAGGTCGGCTGAGCCGTAGTCGATCCGGTGCGCGTCCCGCACGACAGGGGGGACGTGGGTGGGCCCGGGAACAAGTGGAATCTCATAGGTAAGCATCCTTTGCTCCTTTCGACGGTAGACCGATAAGGAACGGGCGGGCGGAGCCTGCCTCTCGGGTCCCCATTGTAACATGGATATCGTGAGCCTGTAAGCAAGCGGCACGGCGGCGCCCCCCATTGTCCTCGTGCTACCGGGAGCCAGTGACAAGCACTCGTCAGCTCTGTGAGATCGAGAATTCCCAGGCTCTGCATCCGGTGGTTCCATCAATGCCTCGTGAAGTGCCTGCCGCTTGGTTTGCCCTGCGCAGACGGCGAGATTATAATGGATCGCCACGAGACACCTGTCTCTTCTTCCCGCATTGGGCTTGTACCCAGCATTCGGGAGTTGGTGCGCATCCCGGCCCACTTGGGACACCTAGTCTGTCTCCCAAGGTATGGGAGGGCTCTCATGCCGGGGTTGCCCTGATATAAGGGGGTATATTGTGCCAGATTGGGCGACGGAGCGGGGCCTCATCTACAGGGAGGAGCGATGCACAAGCGGATAGGCATCCTGGGCGGTATGAGTCCGGAATCGACGGTGGCGTACTATGAGTATATCACCCGCACGTACACCGAGCGTTTCGGCGATTATGGGTATCCCGAGATCCTGATCTACAGTGTCAGCTTCCAGAGGTATGTCGACTGGCCCTGGGAGGAGCGTTGGGATCTGGTCGCGGAAGGCCTCAGCCACGCGGCGCATACGCTGGAGGTGGCCGGAGCGGACGTCATCCTCATCGCCACCAACACGATGCACATCGTATTCGATGAGGTCGAGGCGAGCGTCGGTGTCCCCATGCTGAGCTTGCTAGACGTTGTCGGTGAGGCCATCCGGCAGCACGGGATAGAGACGGTCGGTTTGCTCGGCACTGCCTTCGCCATGGAGAAGACGTTCTACCCGCAGGCGCTGGCCGAGAAAGGAATTGCCGTCCTCGTGCCGGATACGGCCGATCGAAAGGTCGTCAACGACATCATCTATAATGAGCTGGTTGCCGGTGAGATCCGAGACGCATCGCGGGAGGCGTTTGTCTCGGTCATCGACAAGCTGGCAGAGCGAGGTGCCGGAGGCGTTATCCTCGGCTGCACGGAAATTCCGCTGCTGGTTGGTCAGCACGATGTCGACGTCCCGTTGTTCGACACGACCGTCATCCACGCCGAAGCGGCGCTCCGCTACGCGGTGGAGCCTTAGAGGAGTATGTGCATACTATTGTGCACCATACATTTGACTTGACAATTCAGCATTCCCCGATATAAAAGCGCAAACGTGTCCAGTGTCGTGAGCAAGGAGGTAGTGTTGGCTATGGAGACGTTTGCGTTTCGGCTTACCGGTAGAATAACAATAGTCGCTGTTCTCGCCGCGGCAGTCATTGTCAGTCCCGGCGTTCAGGCTGTGTTTGCACAGGGTGACGAGGCGTCTGACACACACGGTCTTTCCCCCTATTGGGAGCCCGTGGTGAGTCGTTGGGAGAACATCGTCGTCGACCATGGGGAGAGGCGCCATATCGACCCCGACCTGATTGCCGCGGTGATCTGGAAGGAGTCCCGGGGTATCTCGACCGTGCAGGGACCGACCGGGGCAATCGGGCTGATGTGTGTGAAGCCATTCCCGTGGCGACCCAGCCCCGAGGAGCTGCGGAATCCCTGGACGAATGTGGCAGCAGGCAGCGGAACCCTGGCGCAGGTGATTCGAGACGGTCATGGCGACGTATACTACGCGCTGGCCGCCTACAACGGCGGCTGGGATAAGATCCATCGGGGGGCGACGCGTCGCTATGCCGCCGATGTACTGGGAAACTACGTGCGCGCCGTGGCTGTGGAGAACGGATTCTCTGCCGAGGGGGCTTGGATCGCCATTCTTTCCGTGGAGGGCTTGCCCCACTATAGGACGGTCACTGTCTTAGGCCCTCACCAGCCGGTGGCTCGATACACGGAACGGCCGCTGGAGACCAGCGTTCCTTCAGTACCTTCGGGTATCTCCCCTCACGCCACCGTGATCAAGTTCACAGATGAACGCGGTCAGGTGGCGCGGGTCAAGCTGTGGATCGTCGACGAGAAGTGAGGCCTCACGGGCTCTCCTGGAAGCTTTCTTCCTGGCCCATCTGGTCCAGGCGCCTCCTCCAACGGGCGCGCCCATCCGGTGCCCGTCGGCTGTGTCGAGCAGGCGAGACTCGGCTTTGGTCCGCCTGGCGGGGGTCCTGTCAAGCGGCGGACCGATCCTGCCCGGTGTCGCCTACTGCCGCGGAAGGCGGAACTGGAGCGAGGGGATTCCGGACCAGCCTACAAGCTCTTCGAGGGCGGGGATAGTCGAGCGGGTCTGGAGTCCGTAGAACATCTCCAGCAGGGAAGGCTGTGGGGTGAGCTCGATCACTCGGGGCTCGCCCACGATACCTCCCAGCTCCGCGGCCTTATCGATGGCGGCCTGCCGGGTGCCGACGCCGTCGACCAGGCCCATGTTCTTGGCCTGCTGACCGGTGTAGATGCTCCCGTCGGCCAGTTCGCGGACCGCCTCCCGAGAGAGGCCGCGTGAATCCGCCACCACGCTCACGAAGTCCTCGTAGACCTGGTCGAGGATCCCTCGCCACAGCTCTCGCTCCTCCTCCGTCATATCCCGGAAGGGGCTTCCGATATCCTTACGAGGGCCCGTGGTAATGACGACTGCCTCCACACCTACCTTCTCCATGAGCTCCTCGACGTTGACGAACTGGCTGATCACCCCGATGGAGCCGGTCAGCGTATCCGGGTGTGCCATGACGTGGTCCCCGGCACAGGAGATGTAGTAACCCCCCGAGGCCGCTGTGTCACCCATGGAGATGACTACGGGCTTGTCGAAGTTCAACAGAGCGTGGTAGATTTCGTCGGAGGCGACGACACTGCCTCCTGGGCTGTTGACCCGCACCACCACGGCTTTCACCGAGGGAAGCGAAGCAGCTTGGTCCAGCAGTGAACGAACGCGGTCTGGTGTGATGCCGCGGGTTGTGAGATAGTCCTGCGACTCGGCGGTGATGCTGCCGTCGAGTCGAATCACGGCCACGGCATCGCCCGTCCCCGCTACCTGCGGCAATGGCTGCTGACCCAGCCGGCTCAACGCCCCCAACGTGATCACCCCGGTGCCCACACAGCTGCACACGGGGAGCGCGAAGCCCAGGATGAAAGCGAGAAACACCCATAGAACAGGTCGATCCTTCATCTACTCCTCCTGATTGACAAGTCGCAGGAAGCGCCGCTTCCCGATTCGGAGCACCGCTTCATCCTCCACCGTCAGCTCGGCGTCGATGTCTTCTATCCGCTCGCCGTCCAGGCGAACCGCCCCTTGCTGCACCAGGCGGCGGGCCTGGCTCTTGCTGCGCGCCAGATCGGCTCCGAAGATGATATCCACGATGTTCTCCGGCCTGGCGAGCGGGTACACTGGCATGTCCTCCGGAAGCTGCCGCTTCTGGTGGACCCGCCGGAAGTGGGCCGCGGCCCTGTCGGCAGCCTCGTCGCCGTCGAAGATGGAGACAATCTCCCACGCCAGCTGTTTCTTCGCATCCATCGGGTGGACGTCGCCTCTCTCCAGGGCGTCGAAGAGATCGTCGATCCGCTCCGGCGTCCAGCGCGTCAGCAGCTCGAACCAGTTGCGCATCGCCGAGTCGGGAATCGACATCGTCTTGCCGTACTTCGCCGCCGGTGGCTCGTTCACGCCGACGTAGTTGCCTGTGCTCTTTGACATGCGGAGCTCGCCGTCGGTGCCCACCAGGATGGGGAACGTGAGACACACCTGCGGCTGCTGGCCGAAGACAGTCTGGAGCTTGCGGCCGGCCAGCAGGTTGAAGAGCTGGTCGGTGCCCCCGATCTGGATGTCGGTCTGCAGAGCTACGGCATCGTATCCCTGCATCAGGGCGTAGAGGAACTCATGGACCCAGATCGCCTCTCCCTTTTCCCGCCGCAGGGCAAACTTGTCCCGAGAGAGGAACTGCTGCACAGTGAAATGGCTCGCCAGCTCGATCACGTCCTGGAAGGTGAGGTCGGCCAGCCACTCGTCGTTGTAGCGGACCTCGGTCTCGTCGGGATCGAGGATCCGATGGGCTTGCTCAACGTAGGTGGCGGCGTTTTCCCTGACCTCCTCCATCGTCTGGCGCGGCCGAGCTGCGTCCCGGTCGGACGGGTCGCCGATCAGACCGGTGAAGGTTCCGATGAGGAAGATCGCCTGATGGCCAAGCTCCTGGAACTGGCGCAGCTTCCGCATGGTGACCGTGTGGCCCAGGTGGATGTCGGGGGCGGTGGGGTCGTAGCCGCAGTAGACGCGCAGGGGCCGTCCCGTCCTGTCGGATTCGATCAGGCGCTGGTGGAGCTCCTGGCGCATATGTTCCTTGGTCTGCTCGTCGCCGAACTCGGCGCCGCGCATCAGGATGGCCATTTGCTCGTCAATCGTCGGTTTGCTCATAGACACGCTCCCTTTCGTTCGTTGAACAGACAGATCATCAGAAGGGATAAGAAAAACCCACCGGGTGTGGGTTTCAGGGGTCAACGGATTGCAGCGAGACGAACAGCCGCTATCGGCTGCCGCGCCGCAATCCGCCAGAATAGGTGTAGGCGTTGTTCGCCCTGCGGGTCCGGTGTGTCACTCTCTCTGCCTCGGTAGACATCCTGGTCCCTATTATACCGAAACGGGGGCGTTCGTCAATCGGCCGAGCCCGGCCGTCGGGCCTGGATCGCGCTCAAATGAACGCTTGCATCCCTGTTAAGAGATTGGGACTTCGGAGTCATTGTTGTGCTCTTTCTCAGGCCCCTGTGTGATCGTCGATCTCGCCGCGTGCCCGCAGCTCCTGGGGCAGGAGGCTTGCGTAGATGAAGGCGTGGAGAGGGGTCTCGACCCCGGCCTCACGACCCAGGCGGACGACGGCGCCGTTCTGCGACTCCAGCTCGGACGGGCGGCCGGCCATCACGTCCCGCTGCATGGAGGCTGTGCCATCGGGGGGTAGACCATCGATGAAGCCCATCGTCTCTGCCACGCTCTCCCGGGGGAGGGCGACGTCGTGGGCATCGGCGACGGCGAGGATCTCCTCCATGGCGTCCTTGAGCATGCGGCGCGTCTGTGGCAGGGAGCGGAGCATACCCACCGGGGCCCGCGTCACCGCTCCGACGCCGCTCAGCGCCGCGATGAAGAGAAACTTCTCCCACATCGCCACGCGGACGTCCGGTGGGATGGTCGGGGTGACGCCCTCCGTACGCTCGAAGGCCTCGTACAGGCGCTCGACCCGCCGGCTGTTGCGGCCGTCCAGCTCGCCAAAGGCGATGGTCGGCCTGATGCCAGCGTGGCGGATGTGGCCGGGCTCGACGAGGGTGCTGATGATCCTGCACAGCCCGCCCAGTACGTGATGCTCCCCGAGGACGACGCCCAGCTGGGACGGCGCCTCGACGCCGTTCTCCAGCGGCACGACGAACGTGTCGGGGCCGACCATGGGGCGCATCTCCCGGGCCGCCTGGGGCACCTGCCATGCCTTGACGGCGACGAGGACCGCGTCGACCAAGCCGACCTCCCCCGGATCGTCCGTCGCCTGCACCGGGTCGACGGTGAAGTCTCCTTCGATGCTCTCAACATGCAAACCGTGCATCTGCATCGCTTTGAGATGCTCTCCGCGAGCGATAAGCACCACGTCCTCCCCCGCCTGGGCGAGGCGGCCGCCGAAGTATCCCCCGACGGCCCCGGCGCCAAAGACTGCTATGCGCATCGCCAATCTCCTTTGTCAGTCTACTTGCGCTGCCTGCGCTATGGTCACCGTTCTTCTTCGTGCCCTCAGCCTTTACCACTGCTGCCCTCCTATCCTACTACACTCTCCAGAATTCGCACATGCCGCTGCTGCGCCTCGTAGACCTAGACTATTGACAATTTGCACATAGCGTGGTATAGTACTCGTCGGTTGGGAGAAGATGTGGTAGGGAGTGGAGGAGAAGACATGCCAGGTCCGGGGGGAGGTCGAGGACGACGGTGGCGGCAGCGCGGCTGCTCCCGGCGAGCAGTGCGTCTGCTGAACCCGACCCTGCTGCTGCTTCTACATCATGGCCCGGCCCACGGTTACACGTTGATCGATGAGCTGGACGCGTATGGGCTGGGCGACGTGAACACCAGCGTGGTCTACCGCGCGCTGCGCGACATGGAGGAGAGAGGCTGGGTGGCATCGAGCTGGGACGAGGAGCAGACGAAGGGGCCGCCGCGGCGAGTCTACCGTCTGACGGCCCTGGGGGACGAGGTCCTGCGCTGGTGGACCCGCGATCTCGTGGAGACGCGGCAGATGATCGATCGCGTGCTCGAGACGTACACGCGACACATGGAGGAGGGCGAGGGTGCCC
Organism: Anaerolineae bacterium; assembly: GCA_041687115.1. Lineage (GTDB taxonomy): Bacteria > Chloroflexota > Anaerolineae > B4-G1 > B4-G1 > SKLM01. Next base: position 8,778 of record JAWLCP010000007.1, on the reverse strand, counting down.
ATCACTGAGACCCTCCTGGACAATCTCGCTGCGGATGCCCCGGTGCATCAGGTGCTGATGGGGGCGTTCTGGACGGCGGTGGTACTCGATACCGAGCCCATCCGCTGCGGGCTGGCGTCGACACTGCGGGGTGAGACCAACCATCAAGGGCCGCCGGTCCCCCATGCGGGGAATCTGCTGGACTACAGCGCCCGTGAGCTTGCGATGTGGGTGCGGTCACCGGAGACGTTGCGGGCCAGCATCGGGCTGGCCGCCTACAATGCCCTGCTCGAGGTAGAGGAAGCTGCTTGTGTGCCGCTCAATGCATCCGAAGTGATCCTGGAGCGCGGGGCTGGACGCCGGGTGGCCATCGTCGGGCACTTCCCCTTCGTCGACGACGTTCGCCAGGTGGCGAAGTCCTGCTGGGTCCTGGAGCTCCGTCCGCGTCCTGGGGATGTACCGGCGGACCGAGCGGATGAGCTGCTCCCTCAGGCGGACGTGGTCGCTCTCACGTCCACGTCGCTCATCAATCATACATTTGACGGCCTGATCCGGCTGTGTCGTCCAGGTAGCCTGGTGATTATGTTGGGCCCCAGCACCCCGCTGTCGCCGCTTCTCTTTGACGCCGGCGTGGATATCCTGAGCGGCACCCATGTGTTGGACGCGGAGCGGGTGCTGAGGTCGATCTCACAGGGGGCGACGTTTCAGCAGATCAAGCGCAGAGGCGGACTGCGCTTACTTACGATGGCGAAGAACAGATAGAGGCTTTGGAGAGGCAATCGGAGGAAACGGGACATGGTCGATGAATCACAGATCATTGAGGCGTTGAAGGCGGTGCAGGATCCTGAGTTGGGAGAGAGCATTGTCGAACTTGGCATGGTACACGACGTGGAGGTCGATGACGGAAAGGTCAGTTTCACGCTCGCGCTGACGACCTTGGCCTGTCCGCTGCGCGAGCAGATCGTCGAGGAAGCCCGACAGGCGTTGCTGGACGTGGATCACGTTGAGCAGGTCAGTGTGGACTTGCGCGAGATGACGCGTGAGGAGAAAGAGAGGATCTGGCCTGAGCAGCCTCGCCAGCAGCAACCCGGCGTGGCGGAGCACCTCAACGACGTGAAACACGTCGTGGCCGTCATGAGTGGCAAGGGCGGTGTAGGGAAGTCGTCCGTGGCGGCGCTGCTGGCCGTCGCGTTACGCCGCCAGGGGAAACGGGTCGGGGTACTCGACGCTGACATCACCGGCCCGAGCATTCCAAAGATGTTCGGTCTTCACGATGCGCCTCCGATGGGACCGGTCGGGATCATCCCCGCGGAGACGGAGGAGGGCATCCGCGTGATGTCGATCAACCTCCTTCTCCCTTCGGAAGATGAGGCGGTCATCTGGCGTGGACCCCTGATCAGCGGGGCGATCAAGCAGTTCTGGGGCGACGTGTTATGGGGTGATCTCGACTATCTGGTCGTGGACCTGCCTCCGGGCACGTCCGATGCGTCGTTGACCGTCATGCAGTCGATTCCGCTGAGTGGCGTGGTGTTGGTCACCTCGCCCCAGGGATTGGCGGGCATGGTGGTGCGGAAGGCGGCGCGCATGGCCGAGAAGCTCAACGTGCCTATCGTCGGCGTGGTGGAGAACATGAGCTACGCCGTCTGCCCCAACTGCGGGGAGCGGATCGACATCTTTGGGCCAAGCAAGTCGGAGGAGGTGGCCGCACAGGTCCGTGCGCCCTTCCTGGGACGACTCCCGCTTGACCCGGAGCTGGCGGAGCGCTGTGACGCTGGCGAGATAGAGGCGTACCACGGAGAGAGTTTCGAGCCCATCGCCAGAGAGATTGAGGAGCGAGTGCCGGAGGAAGCGAAACAGCCGGCGGTTTAGGTTCCACGTAAGGTGGATTTAGCGACTAGAGGAGGCTTACTGATGCGAATTGCTGTGACGTCCAATGGCGCGGATCTGGATGCGCCCGCAAGCCCTGTGTTTGGGCGCTGCCCCTGGTATCTGTTTGTGGAGCCAGATTCGATGGAGGTGGAGGCGGTGGAGAATCCAGCGATGGGCGCCGCCGGGGGGGCCGGTATCCAGGCTGCGCAGTTCGTTGTTGAGCAGGAGGTGGAGGCCGTCGTGACGGGAAACATGGGGCCGAACGCCTTCGAGGTCTTTCGATCTGCGGGCGTCCCTGTCTACCTTCTTGATGAGGGCACCGTGCGTGATGCGGTCGAGGCCTACAGGAAGGGTGAGCTGTCCGAGGTAGGGGGAGCGACCGGTCCGGCGCACGCCGGCCTGGGTCGAGGCGGCGGCATGGGACCGGGCGCGACGGGAGGGCGACGTACCAGTGACCCTGCTTCGGGGCGCGCCGTGCGGCTGGGACGTCCCAGCCGCAGGCAACCCACCACAACCCCAGAGACGAGCTCCACCGGGTCGCGTAGCCAGGAGATCGATGAGTTGAAGGAGATGGCGGCCGGCCTGCGGAGACAGCTGGCCGAGGTGATGGAGCGGCTCGATCAGCTTGAGGAGGTGGAGTGAGCCATGCGAGGTGAGACACGAGTGGCGGTTTCCGCCGACGATCGAAATGGGCTTGACAGTGTCGTCAGCCCCCACTTCGGGCGGTGTCCCTACTTCATCCTGGTCGACCTGGACGATCGTGACGTGCGGCAGGTCACTGCCGTCGAGAATCCGTACTACGGGCGCCATCAACCCGGCCAGGTGCCGCAGTTCATCCGCCAACAAGGGGCAGACGTGATGCTCACCGGGGGGATGGGCCGACGAGCGATCGGGTTCTTCGAGCAGTACGGCATCCAGGCGGTGACCGAGGCGTCAGGCACCGTCCGACATTCCCTGGAGCGCTATCTGGGTGGTGAGCTCCAGAGCGCTGAGCCGTGCCGTGAGAGCATCGAGCACGCCCACGAGCACGAAGGGGCCACGGAGAGCATGGCGGCTGGGACGTCCCAGCCGTACGAGGAGGATGAGGTGGGGCGGCTGCGTGAGGAGGCCGAGATGCTGCAGCGGCAGTTCGACGAGGTGATGGCACGCCTCAAGAAGCTGAGTGGCTGGGACGTCCCAGCCGAGGGCCCGCAGCGGGGGTAGAGGTGGAACAACAATCGGCGACAGAGTACGACCGTATGTTGGATGAGCTCCAGCGGGAGGTCGCTGAACGGGAGCGGGCGGTCTACTCCGACGTTGTGCTCCGCGAGGCCCACAATCCGCAGAACATGGGCCGGATGCGTGATGCGGACCTCCAGGGCGTAGTGCATGGGTGGTGCGGCGACACGATGGAAATCTTCATCCGCTTGAACGCCGAGAGGATCGAGGAGGCTACGTTCATCACCGATGGCTGCGGTGCGACACTCGCCTGTGGCAGTATGCTGACTCGGATGGTCACGGGAATGCGCCTGGAGGAGGCTGAGTGGGTCCTTCCCGAGGATCTCATCAAGGCCCTGGATGGGCTGCCTGAGGAGCACCTGCATTGCGCGGGCCTGGCCGTTAGCACCCTCCAGAACGCCCTTTTCAACTGGCGTCTGACTCAGGCGGAGCAACAGGAGGCTGATTGATGCTCGACGCGCGGAGGAAGGCGGTCGCTGCTCGGGCCGGGGAGTTGGTGGACGCGGGTTACCATTGATCTGAAGGGATAGTGCTCGCCGTGGGCGAGTACGTGTTGGACGACCTGCGGAGGCAGTCTGTGCGAATGGCGACCGGGTTTGCCGGTGGTCTCGGGGACACGCAGCAGGAACTCTGTGGCGCTTTGAGCGGTGGCGTCATGATCATCGGTGCTTTGCTCGGCCGGACGGAGCTCGAGGAGGATGATCAGCCGGCCGTTCGTCTCGCCAGCTGTTATCGGCAGTGTTTCCTGGAGGAGTTCGGGTCCGTCCAGTGTGCGTCATTGCGTGAAGACGTCGTCAATGTCGCGGGCGGACTGGGTTCGTGCGGAGCTCTCGTCGAGAGCGCAGCCGGTATCCTCCTGCGGGTACTCTCCGAGGCAAGATGAATGGTTCCTGCGGAGTTGAGCCCTCGGCTGGGACGTCCCAGCCGTGCTTGATTCCGAGCAGGCGGAACGCATGACCTGTCTCTCGTCGGCCGGTGGCCGGAAGCGGTCCATCTTGGGATAGGAGGAAGAGAGTGAGTGAGATTTCCGCGCAGATCAGTCTCTATCCGCTTCGCCAGGCGTCAATCGGTCCTGTCATCCGTGAGGCGATGGGTCAGCTGCGTGACCGTGGCCTGAGCGTCCGCGTCGGCGAGATGTCGACGCTCGTATGGGGCGAAGAGCAACTGCTATTCGACGCCGTGCAGGAGGCGTTCCATCAGGCTGCGGGGCGGGGGGACGTGGTGATGCACATCACCTTCTCCAACGCGTGTCCTGAACCCAACCCAGCCGGTTGACCGCAGGTCGCAGAGGGGTGCATTGATGTCAGGAGCAGAGGCGTTTGACGAACAGGTGGCAGCGCATTACGAGGCGTGGTACGAGACCCCAGAAGGACAGCGTGCCGATGCTCTCGAGAAGGCGTCGCTGCAGCAGCTCCTGAGTCAATTCCCCGGTGCTCGCAGCGTCGTGGAGGTGGGCTGCGGCACCGGGCATTTCACTCGCTGGCTTGGTACCCAGGCCCTGTCCGCGGTGGGGGTGGATCTCTCGGGCCCCATGCTCTATGAGGCGAAGAGGTCGAACCAGGTCTGCCTGGTGCAGGCCGACGCTCACCGCCTTCCGTTTGCGGATGACGTCTTCGATCTGGCCGCATTCATCACCACGCTGGAGTTTCTGAACGCCGCTCACGAGGCGCTGGCCGAGGCTGTGCGGGTAGGCTCGCGCGGCGTTCTGCTGGGCGTCCTCAATCGGTGTAGCGCTCTCGCTCTGAGACGTCGGTTGGTCGGGCTGTTTCGTCCGAGCGTCTACGACACAGCCCGCTTCTTTCGTGTCGCGGAGCTGCTCCAGCTCGTCCAGCGGGCAGCGGACGAAGTGCGCAGCGGGGCAGAGGGAGCGCACGGCTCGGACGTCCGAGCCGGACGGATGGTCTGGCACACGACGCTATTCCCTGAGTGGGTCCCCTGGGAGCGGGCGAGTCTGCTTTGGGGAGGGTTCATCGCCATGGCGCTGCTCCTGCCGCCCTCGCCAGCGCGGCAATCCTCGGGAATGACTGCAAAGGCCTCGCCGTCGGGAAGCGACGCGCGCTGGCCGCGGCCCGGGCGTGGAGAGCTGAGGAATGGGTGATCGGGCGATAGCGTGGAAGGCGCGTTTCTGCTGGTGCGTCGCGGCCCTGACGGTTGTGGTGCTGGTCGGGTGCACGTCTGTCGGGACAACAGGCTCCCCTTCCGCCCCGCTTCCACCCACGCAAACCCGACCGATGAGGCCTACAGGCGGGGCGACTGCCACGCGCACGCGGACTCCCGGCGTGACGCCCACCACGACGGCTCCGGCAGTCAGCGCCATACCGGCGATGACCCCTATGCCGACGCCTAAGAAGGAATTGAAGACCGTGATGTTCACCATCGTTTACGACAACAATGCCTACGACCCCGCGCTACGCACGTCGTGGGGCTTCTCCTGTTGGGTGAGGACGGACGAGGCGACGATCCTCTTTGATACGGGTGGCGACGGCACCATACTGCTCCACAATCTGAGTCGACTGGCGCTTGATCCGCAGGAGATCGATGCTGTCGTGCTATCCCACGCCCATGGCGACCACACCGGTGGACTGGGGGCCGTGTTGAGCACGGGGGTCACTCCGACGGTCTACGTGCCTGCTTCCTTCTCTGCAGCCTTCAAGAACGACGTAGGGGCGCGCACCGATGTCGTAGAGGTCAGCAGGCCGGTACCCATCGCCCCCGGCGTTCACACGACTGGCGAGGTGAAGTCGAACGTCATCGAGCAAGCACTGGTGGTCGAAACCGATGAGGGTCTCGTCGTGGTCACCGGGTGTGCGCATCCGGGCGTCGTGGATATGGTGCAGCACGCCAAGGAGGCCGTCGACGGTGAGGTTGCCCTGGTGATGGGGGGGTTCCATCTGAGCGGCGCGAGCCGGGGGCAGGTCGAGAGCATCATCGCCGATCTTCGCAGTCTCGGCGTCCGACGAGTGGCGCCGTGTCATTGTACCGGCGATAGAGCTCGGCAGCAGTTCGTGGATGCCTTTGGCGAGGACGCTGTTCTCGCCGGGGTCGGTTGGTCAACTGAGTTTATCACAAGGAGGTGAAAGAGATGTTTCGAGGTCGTGGAGGCGGTGGCGGACAGGGTGGTGGCTCCGGTAGGGGTGGTGGTCGTGGGCCGGGACGCATGGGCGGTTCCCAGGCGGCCGGACCCGGCGGCGACTGCGTATGCCCAAGTTGCGGTCATCGTGAGAAGCACGTCGTGGGCCAGCCCTGTTATCAGAAGCAGTGCCCGAAGTGCGGCACAAAGATGAGTCGTGAGTAGATAGAGCGCATACCTGCGGACGGTGGGTCGGAGGAGGGCGAAGTCCCCTCCTCCGACTGCCGTCTGTTGGTGGGGGGGGCGTCCCATGGACCTAACGTGCGTCGTTGATAATGCCGTGCAGCGCAGCTCGCCATTCTGGGGCGAGCATGGAGCGGCCTTTCTGATCCAGACGGCGGGTGGTCGTGTCCTCTTCGACACCGGCCAGAGCGGCACCGTGCTCTTGCACAACCTGAACCTCCTGGAGGTCGCTGCGGTCACCATCGACGCAGTGGCCCTCAGTCACGCTCACTACGACCATACCGGTGGTCTTCCGATGCTGCTGGAACTTCTCGATAGGGGAACCCCGCTGTATGCGAACCCGGATCTTTTCCGTGAGCGATACTCGGTCCGGGACGATGGGCTCGAGGACATCGGCTCGGGCGTCCGAGCCGGCATGCCGCTGACCCGGGAGGATCTGACCGCTCGCTTGTCGCTGGCGTTGAGCCCTGAGCCACAGCAGATCCTCCCCGGGCTCTGGACCACAGGGACGATCACTGAGCGGCCCGGCGTCGAGGGGCGCAGCGCTCATCATCGCATGCGGCGGGACGGCGCGCTCGTCCCGGATGCATATCTGGACGATATGGCTCTGGTGCTGGAGTTGGATGACCGTGTGGTGTTGCTGTGCGGCTGCTGCCACGCCGGGCTGATCAACACGGTGGGGCACGTGGAGCGCGTCTTCCGGCGGCCGATCGAGGCCATTGTGGGAGGGCTGCACCTCACCAGCGCCAGCGGGAGGGACCTTCGGCGCATCTGCACGGTGCTGGCGGAGAGGTCTGCTCTGCAGCGCATCTATCCCAATCATTGTACCGGCGAGGCGGCTCTTGTCGCTCTCACAGGCGAACTGGGGGCCTCTGTCGTCCACCCCTGTCCCGCCGGAACCGTCCTGACATTCTAGATAAATGAGCGGAGTCGAATGATGATTATTGCCGTAGCAAGCGGAAAGGGAGGTACCGGCAAGACCACCGTCGCGGTCAGTCTGGCGCTGAGCCTGGCTGCGGAGGGTCCGTTGTTCCTGGACTGCGATGTGGAAGAGCCGAATGCTGCTTTGTTCCTTAACCCCACAATCGACGAGCGTCGGGAGGTGGGGCAGATGATCCCGAGGGTGGACCTTGAGCTGTGCACTGCGTGTGGGCGATGCGCCGAGGTCTGTCAGTTCAACGCCATCGCCGTCGTGGGAGACAACGTCCTCGTATTCCCTGAGCTCTGTCACGCCTGCGGGAGTTGCGCGCTCAACTGCCCAACGGAGGCGATCACGGAGGAGCTCGATGTGACGGGAGTGATTGAACGGGGCAGGAACGGAAGGATTGAGTTTGCCCAGGGAATCCTTAACGTGGGTGAGGCTATGGCTGTGCCCATCATCCATCAATTGAAGCGCTGGGTCATTCCGTCTTCCACAGGAACACGGCCCGTGATCCTCGATGCGCCTCCCGGCAACGCCTGTCCCGTCGTGGAGGTGATGAACGGCGCAGACTTCGTGTTGTTGGTCACTGAGCCCACACCGTTCGGTCTTCACGATCTCACGCAGGCCGTAGAGGTGGCCCGTGACGAGATGGGATTATCGGTGGGCGTGGTCATCAATCGGGAGGGCGTGGGCGATCAGGGCGTCGACGCCTACTGCGAGGCTGAGGATGTGCCCGTCCTGATGCGCATCCCTATCGAGCGAAGTATTGCGGAGGCATACTCAGAGGGTGTGTCGCTGGTGGAGGCCGCGCCCGCCTATCGGGAACGATTTCGGGCGCTCTACGCCGATGTGGTGCAACTGGTGAACGGTTCGAAGGAGGCCACGCAATGAAACAGCTTGTGGTTCTCAGTGGGAAGGGCGGCACCGGGAAGACGACGGTCACGGCGGCGCTGGGTCATCTGGCCGCTCAGGAGTTGTCGGTTGTGCTGGCCGATGGCGATGTCGACGCTGCCAACCTGGAGCTCGTTCTTGAACCGAGGAAGCTGGAGGAGCATGACTTTGTGAGTGGCAAGCGGGCGGTCATCGATCCGGAGAGATGCACCGCGTGTGGCATTTGCGAGAGCGTCTGTCGGTTTGACGCGATACAGCCGCCGACGGCCACCTCGTCCGGTGAGGCCTACCAGGTGCACGGCCTCTCCTGTGAGGGATGCGCCGCGTGCTTCTATCAGTGTCCGGAAGAGGCGATCCGGATGGAGGACCAGTTGGCGGGCCGCTGGTTCCGTTCCGAGAGCCGGTTCGGGCCTCTCTTCCACGCACACCTCTTCGCCGGTCAGGAGAACTCGGGCAAACTGGTCACCCTGGTGAAGCAGCAGGGGCGCTTGCTCGCCTCCGACACGGGTGCGCAGCTCTTGCTCGTGGACGGCCCGCCGGGCATCGGTTGCCCGGTCATATCGGCCAGCGCCGGGGCGGACATGGC
>JAWLCP010000006.1:0-62701 GCA_041687115.1 Anaerolineae bacterium | reverse complement strand
CGTAGCCAGGACTTCATCCTGAACGCAATCCGCTCCCGGGACATCGGCCTCTTCGTCGCCGCTAGCGAGGGACAGCTGGTGGGCCTGGTGCACGTCATCATGAGGGACGTGCCTGACATTCCGATCCTCGTCCCGCGTCGCTGTGGGGTCGTCGACAATCTGGCCGTGAGAAAGAGTGTCCGCCGCGCCGGGGTGGGCCGCGCCTTGATGGCGAGGGCGGAGGCGTGGGCCGTGGCGAGGGGCGCTACTGCGATGGAGCTGACCGTATACGCCTTCAACCAGGTAGCGAAAAGGTTCTATCGAAGGCTGGGATATGAGGTCCTGAGCTACCGCATGACGAAGTCGCTGGAGATCACAGACCCCGGCATGGGGTGAGGGACGCTCCAGACGACCCGGCAGTCGGTCCGCGTTGCCTTCGACCGCGCAGCACCTGTGCAGTTCGCCCGCGGCGCCACGTCGACAACACACGTCGGGTGATCCCCGAGACCGCTTCCTCGGCGCAGAGCACTTGAGCCGCGACCGACACCCGTGTGCAACTCCCCGACGACCCCTGATTCCACTTGCGCTTTCTCTGAGACGTGGTATAGTGTTGTCAGATAACCCTGCTGTGTTCGTGACAGCCGACTGCGTTTTGAGCCAACACCTATCAGATAGGGAGCTGTAGTCTCCGCGGGAGACCGGGGAGCAGGCACCCACTTGTGAGCAGAGGCTCAACACACAAGCGGCGCACGGCATGGCGGGGTTTCACTTTGTTTCGCCTCGCCGTTCGTGCTTGACCGAGACAATTTTCTGTGCTATCCTCCTCCTCACGTGGTCTCCATCGTTGACATCTATATCCAATGCGAGGTACGCCATGCTCCGTGAACGGGTCTCCGACAACATCTACGTCTTCACCAGTGACCTCTACGCTCAAGTAACCGCAGGAGCTGTGGTGACGCCCGCTGGCACGATCCTCATCGATAGCCTGCCCTTCCCCAGTGAGACAAGGGAAATGGCTTCATTCATCCCCAAGATCTCCCCAGAGGGCGTCAAGTACGTGATCCTCACCCACTACCACGCCGATCATTCATACGGCACGTATCTGTTTCCCGAGGCCGACCTGGTCTCTCACAAGCTCTGCCGTCAGTTCCTGAGGGAGCGTGGTCGTCCGGCGCTGGAGGAGGTCCAAGCGGAGGAGCCTTTGCTTGAGGAAGTGGAGTTCCGTCTTCCTGACGTGACCTTCGAAGGGGAGGACATGGCACTCCAGCTCGCGGGAGAGGTCATTCAGCTGATCTGGGCCCCAGGACACACAAGAGACCTGGTAATGGTCTATGTGGAACAGGATCAGGTGCTGTTCGCCGCGGACACAATGATGCCGGTGCCCTCGATCGTGGACGGCGATATGTCCGCATACCGCAGGTCGCTGAGAAGGATCAAGACTCTGGACATCAGCAACATGGTGCAAGGGCACGGGGAGGTCGTGCTGGTTGGGGAGGTCAACCAGGCAGTTGACGCCAGCCTGGACTACCTGGACGCGATTGAACGGAAAGTGATGGAGGCCATCGAGGGTGGCGAGGGGAGAGAAGTACTGGGCAACGACAACATCGAGTCGACGGGTCTATCCCGCCTTCCCCTGCAGGGACAGGTGCAGCAGATCCATGTGGCGAATCTGCTGGCCCTCTACGATACAAGGGCCTCGGGATGAACGAGCGCATCGAGCGAATTCTCTCGGCAATCGCGTCGCTCGCCGACGAGGAACGGGAGGTGTTGTTCAACCGATTGGCGAGCGAGTGGTCGGTTGCATCGCCGACCCAGAGGGCGATGCCGCTCGACTTCGAAGCGAGGGAGCCGGAGGGAGAGCCCGATTACGTCATCGTGTTCGACGGCGGCAGCGAAGGGAACCCTGGTCCAGGGTACGGGAGCTATGCCCTGAGCCGTCGAGGGGACGAGAAACAGCGGATGGTGCGTCTTGACTTCGGCCGCGACATGACGAACAACGAGGCGGAGTACGAGACGCTGATCGCCGCGCTCCGGGGCCTGATAGAGCGCATTGAACTGGCCAGTCGGTCTCCGGGAGAGTTTTCGCTGGAAGTTCGAGGGGACAGCAAGCTGGTGCTGAACCAGGTCAGTGGGAGGTGGAAAGCGAAAGACGACCGCATGCGCGCCCTGCGGAACCGGGCTCGCAACCTCCTGTCCCGTTTCGGCGCTCACCGGCTGGTGCATCAGGACCGAGAAGAGAGCGTGCGCGTGCTCGGGCATTGAGAAACCACGGTTGTGGCGAGCTTGACACAGGCGGGTTCTGTGGCATAATCTGAGACGTGTTCAAAAGGCTATGATGGAGACGAGTAGGCGCGGTGGGCCGCCCAAGCGAGTCCGGGTTGGTGAGAGCCGGGCGCGGAAACCCCGTCGAAGATCCCTCCGGAGCCGCTGGCTGAACGGCTGATCGACAGACATCAGACCCAGTAAGCCCAGACGGGTTCGTCCCCCGTTATCTGCGACGCGGCGATGTTGGTCGCCGGCGGAGGGGCCCCGCATGTGGGGCAAGATAGGGTGGTACCGCGGGAGGTTGTGACTCTCGTCCCTTACGGGACGAGAGTTTTTCGTTCTGGAGGACGACAATGAGTAACTTGCCTGCACTGATGGTCCAAAGGAGGCCAGATGTTTGAACCAGTACCCAACCCGGTCGATTTCGTCGCTCAGGAGAAGAAGATCCTCGAGTTCTGGGAAGAGACAGAGGCTTTCCCGAAGCTCATCGACCTCCGTAAGGACGGGCCGCGGTGGTCGTTCATCGACGGACCGATCACAGCGAACAATCCCATGGGCGTCCACCACGGCTGGGGCCGTACGTACAAGGACCTCTACCACCGCTACTGGGCTATGCGGGGACACAAGACCCGTTACCAGAACGGCTTTGACTGCCAGGGGCTGTGGGTTGAGGTAGAGGTGGAGAAGGAGAAGGGCTTCGAGTCCAAACGGGACATTGAGGAATACGGGGTCGACCGGTTCGTACGCGACTGCAAGGAGCGCGTGCTCCGCTACGCTGCAGTGCAGACGGAGCAATCGATGCGGTTGGGCTACTGGATGGATTGGAACGATCCAGATAGACTGCGCTGGCTGGCGGAACAGATGGAGGAAGACCCGGAGGGGACGATCACGATCGACGGGCCGCAGGGCCCGGTGACGGACACGGTTGAGAACATCGTCGGCCGATTGGGGCTTCCAGAGCTGGGTGGATCCTACTTCACGTTCTCCAACGAGAACAACTACATGATCTGGACGATGCTGAAGCGCTGCTGGGAGGAGGGATGGCTCTACAAGGGGACAGACGTCATGCCCTGGTGTCCCCGCTGCGCCACAGGCATCAGTCAGCACGAGATCGTGACGGAGGGGTACCGGGAGCTGACCCACGCAAGTGTGACGGTCCACTTCCCACTGCGCGGCAGGGAGAACGAGAGCCTTCTCGTGTGGACCACGACACCGTGGACGCTCACGAGCAACGTGGCCGCCGCCGTGGGCCCGGACCTGACCTACGTCAAGGTCCGGCAGGCAGACCAGGTCTTCTACCTCTCGAAAGGGGCACTGGTCACCCTGGTGGGCGACTACGAGGTACTGGAGGAGATGGATGGGAAGGAGTTGGCAGGCCTGACGTACCGCGGCCCCTTCGACGAGCTTGAGGCCCAGAAGAAGATGGGCGGTCCGCAGGCCCATCGCGTCATCCTGTGGGAGGCCGTGGGCGAGGAAGAGGGCACCGGGATCGTGCACATCGCCCCGGGATGCGGGGCGGAGGACTTCGAGTTGGCGCGAGAGCACGGCCTGCCGGCGATTGCGCCGCTGGACGAGGAAGGCATGTTCGTGGAGGGGTTTGGCCCCTTCGCAGGTACAGACGTCTCCGAGAGCCCAGAGCGCGTGTTTGAGAGCCTTCGAGAGAAGGGACTGCTCTACAAAGTCGAAGACTACACGCACCGCTATCCGGTGTGCTGGCGGTGCAGCACCGAGCTGGTGTTCCGGTTGGTGGACGAATGGTTCATCTCGATGGACAAGCTCCGCTATGACATCATGGATGTGACCCGGCAGATCCGCTGGATCCCCGCCTTTGGTCTGGACCGAGAGCTGGACTGGCTGCGCAATATGCACGACTGGATGATCAGCAAGAAGCGGTACTGGGGGCTGGCGTTGCCGATCTGGGAGTGTGAAGAGTGTGGTCACTTCGAGGTGATCGGCGACGAGCACGAGCTGGAGGAGCGAGCAATCTCAGGTTGGGACACCTTTAAGGGCCACACACCCCATAAGCCGTGGATCGATCAGGTGCGCATCGAGTGCTCGAAGTGCGGCGCGGAGGTCAAGCGCATCCCGGACGTCGGCAATCCCTGGCTCGACGCCGGCATCGTCAGCTTCAGCACCCTACATTACCGCACCGATCGCGATTACTGGCGGAGGTGGTATCCGGCCGACTGGATTAGCGAGTCATTTCCCGGCCAGTTCCGCAACTGGTTCTACAGCCTGCTGGCGATGGCGACGGTGATCGACAACTCGGCCCCTTTCAAGACCTGCTTCTCTTATGCGCTGCTCCTGGCGGAGGATGGCCGGGAGATGCATAAGTCCTGGGGAAACGCCATTGAGTTCAACGAGGCGGCCGACGAGATGGGGGTCGACGTCATGCGCTGGCTCTACTGCGGCCACAAACCGGAGAAGAACCTGCTGTTCGGCTACAACCGGGCCGACGAGGTCCGTCGGCAGTTCCTCATCCCATTCTGGAACGTGTATGACTTCTTCGTCACGTATGCGAACATCGATGAGTGGGAGCCCGAAGATCGCTGGGACGAGGTCGAGCCCGAGCAAGCCACCCTCTTGGACCGGTGGATGCTGGCCCGCTTGAACCAGGTCACAAGCAGGGCAAGGGAGCGGCTCGAGAACTACGACGCGTACGCGACGACCATAGCGGTCGAGGAGTTCCTAGAAGACCTGTCGAACTGGTATGTCCGACGCAGCCGGCGCCGGTTCTGGAAGAGCGAGCAGGATGCGGACAAGCGGGCGGCATACGCGACCCTATACCGCGTCCTAACGACCCTGATCCGGCTGCTGGCGCCGATCCTGCCGTTCGTCACGGAGGCGATGTACCAGAATCTGGTGCGTTCCGTCGATGAGGGCGCACTGGAGAGCGTCCACCATGCACGATGGCCAGAGCCCGACCTGGAGAAGATCGACGAGGATCTGCTGGCGCAGATGGCGTTGGCTCGCGAGGTGGTCACGCAGGGCCATTCGGCCCGCAACAGCCAGGGTCTCAAGCTGCGCCAGCCACTTTCGCGTGCCCTCGTCTATCTGGAAACAGGCGCGGCAGAGCTGAGGGACGAACTGATCGACCTGGTGCAGGACGAGTTGAACGTCAAAGAGGTCGTCTTCGTCGACGAGCTCAGCGACCTGATCACGTATCGTCTACTGCCCGACAGCCAGAAGCTGGGTCCCCGGTTTAGAGATCGGTTCCCAGCGGTGAAGGCCGCCTTGGAGTCGGTGGAGGACCCAGTGAAGGTGGTCCGCCGGCTGCACGCCGATCTGCCGGTCGAGGTGGAGGTCGAGGGGGAGCAGATCGAGCTTGCCGCGGATGAGATCGTCATCCGGGAAGGGCCCCGCGAAGGGCTGGCGGTGGCGTCAGACCACGGTGTGAGCGTGGCCTTGGACGTTGAGCTGACCTCAGAGCTGGTTGCGGAGGGCCTGGCCCGGGACGTCGTGCGGCGCGTGCAGAGTCTGCGCAAGGAGGCGGACTTTGACCTTGATGACCGCATCATCACCACCTACCAGACGGAGGAGGGTCTGACCGACGCGATCGAGGCCTGGCGGGATTACATTGCCGCCGAGACGCTGAGCGTGGAGCTGAGGGAGGGTGCGCCGGAGGACACTGAGGTCGACGCCGTAGGCGAGGATCGGGTAGAAGGGTACTGGCTCAAGCTGGGTGTCAGGAAAGCGTAGATTCAGATTGCCGCAGTTCTTGTCAAAGAACCGGAAGTGGAGTAGAATTTGGGGTCCGAGTAGACTAATCGGGAACAAGATGGAATCGGCGATGACTCTGCCCTGGCAGAGAGCCTGTTGAAGCCGCACGAACGCTGGCAAGGACGAAAGGAGGCGAACAATGCCTTTCTCGTATGAAAGAGCAAGACGCGAGCTACTGGAAGAGAAAGAGGCACTGCAGGAGCAGCTCACACAACTGGAGAACGAGGAATATGAGGGCGTCGGCTATGGCAACCACATGGCCGACGACGGCAGTGAGGCGTTCAAGCAGACTGTCGACATGGGCCTCCGGCGCCGTATTGAGCTCTCCCTCGACCGGGTGAACGAGGCTCTTGGCAAGCTCGATGATGGTACGTACGGCATCTGTGAGGGTTGCGGCGGACGGATCGACCGCGCTCGGCTCGAGGCGCTGCCCCAGGCCGTGTACTGCCTAGACTGCCAGGCGGAGCACGAGTATCGGACCCTACCTCGTTCCCGTTGAGAGCACAGAAACGCGTTTCGCTGATCCTGGTGGCAGCAGCTGTCGTGCTGCTGGCTGACCAGGCCACGAAGTATCTGGTCAGAGCGAACCTGAGGCCGGGCCAATCTGTGGATCTGACAGCCTGGCTGGCGCCCGTCTTTCGACTTACCTACGTGACGAACACCGGTGCTGCGTTCGGTCTTTTCCCTGGCTGGGGCCGATTCTTCGTCGTGATCGCCGTCTTCGTCATCGTGGCCCTGGTCTGGTATACGCTCCAGCTTTCCGACGGTTACTGGCTGATCCAGCTAGCTCTGGGCCTGCAGCTGGGAGGGGCGTGCGGGAATCTGGTTGACCGTCTACGCTACGGTGGCTCCGTCGTCGACTTCATTGACCTCAACTTCTGGCCGCTGCATCGCTGGCCGGTGTTCAACCTGGCAGATGCCTCCATCGTCGTGGGCGTGACGCTGCTGAGCCTGCTGATGCTCTGGGAGGAACGGCAAGCCGAAGGCGGGCGCAAGCAGCTGGCCACGGTAGAGGATGACTGAGTCACCGCCTGGCCCAAACTCCGATTCATGCATTATCACGTTCGTCGTCGAGCGGCGCGGGAAGCGCCTCGATAAGGTGGTACGCGACCGCGTGCCGGCGCTCAGCCGCACCCAGGGACAGCGGTTGATCGAAGCCGGCGAGGTGACAGTCGACGGTCAGCCACGCAAGCCAGCTTACCGCGTGGAGCCGGGCGACAAGGTGACCATCATCCTACCGCCGCAGGAACCGGAGGACGGTGTCCAGCCCGAGCCAATCCCACTTGACGTCATCTACGAGGACGAGCACCTGCTCGCGATCAACAAGCCCGCCGGCATGGTGGTACACCCAGCCCCTGGTCATCCGTCCGGGACGTTGGTCAACGCGCTCCTCGCGTATTACCCACCCATCGCTGAGGTGGGACCCCGGGACCGGGCCGGAATCGCCCATCGCCTGGATAAGGACACATCGGGTGTGCTCGTCGTCGCCAAGCGGCTGTCGGTGCTCGAGGCGCTTCAGCAGCAGTTCCGAAATCGCGAAGTCGAGAAGACCTACCTCGCGCTGGTGAAGGGACGGGTCGACCCTCCAGAGGGCATCATCGAGGTGCCCATTGGGCGGGATCCGGCGGACAGGAAGAAGATGGCCCCTTTGCCGGAGGGGAGGTATGCCCGGACACGATATCGAGTCGTCCGTCGCTTTCGCCAGCATACGCTGCTCGAGGCCGAACCTTATACGGGGCGAACGCACCAGGTGCGAGTGCATCTGTCGTGGCTCGGTCATGCGGTGGTGGGAGACGCTGACTATGGGGGCCGTCGCAGGCACTTGCTCAAGGATCGCCATTTTCTACACGCCTCTTCGCTTCGTCTCACCCACCCCACCACGCAGGCCGAGGTGATTTTCGAGGCACCACTGCCTCCGGAGCTTGAGGATGTCCTTCACCGATTGCGACCGGTCTCCGCCGCGGGGCACCGCTAGTCCTGCAACTAGTGTTTCACAAAGGGAATGGAACCTCAGTTGAGTAGCCCATGAATACAACCTTAGCGAGCGACATCGAACACCGGCTCCGCAGGCGGCACATCCCGGAGCTTCCCGATCACTTCGTCTTGCCGCACTATGGGGGCTACTCGATCGCTAACATCGCCCCGACCATCGCCCAGGTGTTCGGCATCGAGCTGGAGGGGTCAGCCCGGGCCCTGCCCGAGGATCTATGGTTGGACATGGCCGGAGATGTCGAATGCGTCATATTGCTGCTCGTGGACGCCGCAGGCTACCTCCAGCTGAGACGATTCATGGCCGGCGAGACGTCGCTCTTCAGCCGCCTGGCGCTCGAAGGCCGCTTGTTCCCTATCACCTCCGTGTTCCCCTCGACGACCGTCACCGCCCTAACCTCGATCTGGACCGGTGAGACACCACTAGCGCACGGATTTCTGGGCACTACCCTGTTGTTGCCGGAGCAGGGGGTGCTCGCCAACATGCTGAAGATGGCTCCGGCGGCTTACGCGGGCGGCGGCGGGCTGGAGAAATGGGGGTGGAACGCGGAGGACTTCATCCGTACACCCAGCCTGGCCCACCAGCTGGAGGCAGGGGGAGTCCGCACAGTGGCGCACACGCGCCGCCATTTCATCGGCAGTATTCTGACTCAGATCTTCCTTCAAGGGATAGACGCTCTGCGCGGCTACCTCGACCTGGGCGACCTGTGGGTCAACCTGCGCCGAACGCTGGTCGAGAGGCGTCCCGGCGAGCGACTCTTGGTCGACGTCTACTGGGGTGGCGTGGATAACGTGGGACACGTGTACGGCACGGAGAATGCGTACATGCCTGCGGCACTGAGACACTTCACCCGCTCGCTGGAGGAGGATTTCCTGACGACCTTGGCCCCAGAGGCACGGGAAAACACGCTCCTGATCGTTGCCGCAGACCACGGTCAGATCGCCACACCACCGGAGCGGGTTGTGCGCCTGCCGGACCATCCCGGCCTCCAGGAGACGCTGCTCCTTCCACCGGCTGGGGAGTCTCGCGCCGCCTATCTCTACGCGCGACCGGGGGCGAAGCGTCCACTGCGGGCCTACGTCCATGAGCACCTGGCAGAGGATTTCGTCCTCGTAGACACAGAGCATGCATTGGAGGCGGGGCTTTGGGGTCCCGCTCAAGAAGTCCCGGGTGCGCTCCGGGTGCGCCTGGGAGACGCGGTGTTGGTGGCAAGGAACGACGCGCGCCTGTCGACGCGCAGGAAAGAAGACGACAGAAGCTCACTGCACGGTCACCATGGCAGCCTGACGCCCGAGGAGATGCTGGTTCCGCTGCTTATGGCGCGCCTGGACGCACTGTAGGACAACGATCAGCGTCGGCGGTTGAGAAGGCTCTCTGTCAACTCCCGCAGCGCCCGGGCCGCCGGTCCGTGCAGGTTCGCCCGCTCCAGCGCCGTCAACGCGGCGTCGTGGTGGCGCCGGGCCAACTCCTCGGCGTAACGGCGACTGCCGGCTTCCTCCAACAAGCGCTGCGCCCGACGAACGTGATCCTCAGAGGGACACTCCCGCGCCAGAAGCTCACGCAGTTCAGCGCTCCGTTCCAGCCCGTGCAGAAGAGGGAGAGTCTTCTTCCGCCGCGCGATATCGGCACCCACCGGCTTCCCGGTTACCGTCGAATCTCCCCAGATGCCGAGAACGTCGTCAAGCATCTGAAAGGAGAGCCCCGAGTGTCGGCCGAACGCGCGCAACTGCTCGCGTTGAGCGGCGGACGCTTGCGCAACCAGAGCCCCCAAGCGGCACGAGCAGGAAAGCAGTGCCGCCGTCTTGGCGTCGATCATCGTCAGATAGTCCTCGACCGATACGTCGTCCTGCCCCTCGAACTGGATGTCGAAATGCTGCCCGCTGGTGATAGCCACGCACGTCTCGTTGAACAACCGTGCGGCCTCTACCACCGCTGCCGGGGGGACTCCCCGTTCCTCAAGGCGCAGCAGGGCCAGCTGAGAGAGTGCGAACAGGGTGTCCCCGGCGTTGATCCCCTGCTCCTCTCCCCAGATCGACCAGACGGTCGGGCGACCGCGGCGCGTCCTGTCCCGGTCCTCGATGTCGTCGTGGATCAGCGTGAAGTTGTGCAGTAGCTCGACAGCAGCCGCCGCCGGGAGGGCAGCCTCCCAGGCTCCGCCGCAGCCCTCGCAGGACAGCAGGCACAGGATAGGCCGCACACGCTTTCCCGAGGTCGCCTCGCAGCGCTCGAACCGGGAGTCCACCCACCCGAGGTGGTAGCGGATCATCCCGAACAGGCTTCCTTGACGGTCCTCCCCATGCTGCACAACACTCCGCATCTCGGCCTCGAGGGAGGGTCCATAGCGACGGTGCAGTTCATCCATACCCACTGGCTTCATTCCTCTCGCTCCACGACCGGCAGGCGGAGCAGACAGCCCTCAAGTTCTGCCAGATCCCGGGCTCCGGCGGCGAACATCGCAACGCGCAGCTGATCGACCAGGACATCGATGAGCCCAGCCACGGCCGCAGTCGACTCAACGGCGGCGCGCAAGAACGGACCTGCGACCCCACAGGCTGTGGCGCCCAGGGCGACCGCCTTGGCGATGTGGATCCCGTTCCGGACCCCACCGCTCGCGATGGCAGGCAGGTCTGGCGCACCCTGCCTGACCATGAGAAGGCTCTCGGCGGTCGGAATCCCCCAATCGACGAAGGCCTCGGCTACCGCCCGCTGGTGTTCGGTCACGGCACGATACATCTCCACCTGGCTCCACGAGCTCCCGCCGGAGCCGGCCACGTCGATGGCTGCCACGCCAACTTCGGCCAGCCGGCTCGCCACCCGCTCCGAGATCCCCCAGCCCACTTCTTTCACCACCACGGGCACGTCGAGCGCTTTGCAGACCATCTCGATTTTCGACAGGAGGCCCGTGAAGTCGGTGTTGCCGCGTGGCTGCAACGCTTCCTGCAGGGGGTTGCAGTGGAGAATGAGGGCGTCTGCCTCGACCATGTCCACGGCGCGCCGGCACTCATCAGGCCCGTAGCCGTAGTTGAGTTGGACCGCACCGAGGTTCGCCAGGAGGAGGACGTCTGGTGCCACGTCTCGGACCTGGTACGTGTTCTCCAGCTCGGGATCCTCGATGGCTGCCCGCTGCGAACCAAGTCCCATGCCGAGGCCCGCCGCCTGCGCGGCCTCGGCCAGGCGGGCATTGATCGCTCTGGCCTGCGGAGTCCCTCCGGTCATCGAGGAGATCAGCAGCGGTGCAGCAAGACGCCTGCCCAGGAGATCAACCGACGTCTCCACATCCTTCAGGTCTACCTCCGGCAGTGCGCGGTGGAGCAGCCGATAACCATCGAAACCGGCGGCGACGCGTTCAAAGGATACGTCTTCCTCCAGGTTGATCCGTATGTGCTCCGACTTGCGCTGCTCGTGCATTCCGCCTCTCGCCGTAACCCGTGGAGGTCTGTCGTGTTATTATGAACGATATGATACCTGCCCCGCATTGGGTTGTCAACCACGGCTGACGGGGAGGTTTGACAAAGTCCCTGCGATGGGTAGAATAGCGCACCGTAGAGGAATCGAGAATCACAAAGGAGGCAAGGCAATGGCAGACACATTCGAGGAAATCCAGAAGATCATCGTCGATCTATTGGGCGTGAAACCAGAAGAAGTGACGCGCGATGCCAGTTTCCGTGAGGATCTGGGAGCGGACTCACTGGATCTGGTCGAGCTGATCATGGAGTTCGAAGACACGTTCGGCGGCACCATCTCCGATGAGGAGGCACAACAGATCGAAACCGTCGGTCAGGCCGTGGACTACGTCGAGCAGCGCATGGGGGGCAGCTAGGCACGGAACGAAGGGTTCACCGCAGAAGAGGGGTCAGCTCTCCAAGAGACGCTGCCCTCTCCTGACAGACAGCAAGGCCGCCGGCGTACGCCGGTGGTCTTTTGTGTTCGGTAGCTGATTTGACAATTCTGGGCTATAATGTGAACATCTTCGATCGGAGGAGAGGAATATGCACACATCCGTCACAGTATGGCAAGACAATCAGCTGTAGAAACGGCAACACTCCTGGCAAGGAACTACAGATCATGAAGGTGAAACAACTCCACTGGATTCTGCTGGTCGCCCTGGCGGCGGGGCTCGTCCTCACCGGAACGACTCAGGCTCAGACGCAGACGCTTCATTGGGAACGCTTCGACGTCAACATCGAGGTCTTGGAAAACGGCGACTTCCGAGTGGAGGAGGTGCAGGAGATAGCCTTCACCAGCGGGTCCTTCCACTTCGGGTACCGCAACATCCCCATGGATCGGCTCGAGGGCATTACAGACGTGGAGGTGTGGGAGGGGGAACGTCAGTATGAGCCAGGTCGGGGTGGCAGCTACACCTATCAGACCTCGGTGGAGGACGGGGATTTTCGGATCCGGTGGGAGTTTCCCTACACCTCGAACACGTCCCATACGTTTATCCTGCGGTACACCGTCACGGGCGGCCTCCGCTACTACGACGGCGGCGATCAGCTGTACTGGAAGGCGGTCTACGCCGACCGCGACTTCCCGGTCTACAACTCAACGGTGACCGTAGAGCTGCCACGGGGAGCAACGGCCGATCCAGTGGCAGCCTATGACACGAAGGCGTCGATAAGCGGAAGGAGCACGGGCACGGTCGCCTTCACCGCCCAAGAGAGGATTGACCCGGGCCAGGAATTCGAGGTGCGCGTCCAGTTTCCCCACGGCATCGTTCAAGGGTCGAAGCCGGACTGGCAGGCGGCCTACGACCGCAGAGCCGTCTGGGACGAGAGGTACAGAGATATCGTGAGCCTCGGTCTCGGCGCTCTCGGCGTGGTGTTTCTGGTGGGTGGGCCACTCTTGCTCGTGCTCCTGTGGTATCTGCGCGGGCGCGATCCGGAGGTGTCCCTGCCGGCCGAGTACCTGTCGGAGCCACCATCGGACGACCGGCCGGGAGTCGCGGGGACGCTTGTGGACGAGAAGGCAGACATGGAGGACATCGTCGCCACCCTCGTGGATCTCGCCCGGCGGGGGTACCTGACCATCGAAGAAGGTCAGGAGCGCGGCCTCCTCGGCATCAGAAGCGGTTACGACTTCACGTTCCACCGCACCGAGAAAGAGAGTGGTGACCTGCTGTCCTACGAGCAGCAACTGCTACGGGACGTGTTCAAAGGACGCGAGTCGCGACGTATGTCCGACCTGCGGAACGAGTTCTACCGGGCCATCCCCGGCATCAACCGCCAGCTGTACAAGCAGCTTGTGAAGAGAGGGTACTTCACGGGAAACCCCAGTCAGGTTCGTAAGCGGTACGTGGGGCTGGGACTCGCGGTGCTGGCGGGCGTGTTCGCCTGCGGCATCTCGGCTGCGGCCATCTTCTCCGAGTATACCGGCGCGGTGATCTGCCCCTTTGTGGGGATGGGCATCACCGCCATCGGGCTGGCGATTGTGGGGCAATGGATGCCGGCGAAGACCCACAAAGGCTCGGAGCAGGCGGCGCGCTGGAAGGCGTTCAAGCGCTATCTCCAGGACATCGAACGGTACACGGACCTGAGTGAAGCCACGGGTCAGTTCGAGAAGTACCTCCCCTACGCCATCGCGTTCGGGGTCGACCAGGTCTGGGTACGGAAGTTCTCGAGCGTGGAGAAGGCACCGGTTCCGATCCCCATCTGGTACATGCCGATGCCACGGCCGGGCTACGCCGGCGGGTCTCGACCGCCCGGGATGGGCAAACCGGCGGAGATGGGACGGCCGACAGGCTCCCTCCAGGACATGTCCGACGGCCTGTCCGGCAGCCTCCAGAGCATGTCCGACGGCCTGACGGCGATGCTTAACTCGGCCGGGAGCACGCTCTCCAGCCAGCCGAGCAGCTCCGGCGGCGGTGGTGGCTTCTCCGGAGGTGGAGGTGGAGGCGGTGGCGGTGGTGGTGGCGGTGGAGGCGGCTTTGGATAGCGTGGGGCATCTGCGGCTTACAATGAAGCGAAGGAGGCAATAACTGACCATGAACACAGGGAAGACGCTCGGCATTGTCCTCATTGCGGCTGGTATGGGCCTCTGCGTCCTATCCGGCGCGTGGCTTCTGGCCAGCGCTGCCGGGCCTGGAAGCAACCTGGAGCTCACGGGAGCCGTGCTGGGAGCAGTGTTGGTGTTCATCATCGCGGCCCCCATCGTAGGCGTGGGGGTCTTCCTGCTGGTCCGCGGTAAGCGAGAGGCAGCCGCGATGGCCGAGGTGGAGAGGAAGCAGAAACTGCTGGGGATGATCCGTACCCAGGGACAAGTATCGATCCCCGAGGCAGCCATAGAACTGGATGTGAACCGCGATCAGGTCAAGACCTGGATCTACGACCTGGTCGATAAGGACCTGTTTGCCGGGTACGTGAACTGGGACGAGAGGATGCTCTATTCCCGGGACGCAAGCCAGATGCGGGGCAATAATCGCTGCCCCAACTGCGGTGGCGAGCTCGAATTGGCTGGGAAGGGGGTGATCAAGTGCCCCTACTGCGGGGTGGAGATCTTCCTGACCGAGTGACAGTGCGCAACCGACCGGATCCGCTTGCGTATAGAAGACGGGTACAATCGGCCAACTTGACGAGTCGGGGAAAAGGAGAATTCGAGAGATGCCAGACATCCACGATAAGGTAGAGGAGCAGTACACAGCTGTAGAGAAGGTGATCAACGCAATCCCAGGGTGGAGTGGTTATCAGAAACGCCAGAAGCGGCGTCAGGCGGACAAGCTCCTGCGCGAGATGCTTGCCGACAAACTGGAGGCCCAGCGCCGACGCCTGGATTCGGCGCAGAAGAAGCTTCTGGAGCACGGCCGGTTGGAGCTGGTCGACGACGTGGAGAGCGCCGTGACTCAACTCAAGACGTTCGCCGACCGGATTCGGTTCGCCAGCTACGGCTACGCCGGGCTGTTCGACGCAGTCAAGATCAGAGAGGGGGAGCTGAGTCAGCTCTACGACTTCGACGCCGCACTGATCGATTACGCTGACCGGTTGGACGTCGCAAACGATCGCCTGCGGGAAGCGATTTCCGAGGGAGAAGCGATAGAGGAAACCATCGAGGTCATACAAGAGATCACGCGCGAGGCGAACACGACATTTGATCGACGCCACCGTTTGATCCTGGAGTCTGAGTGATGACAAGGCGCCCCGGACCCCCCTGCGGGGGCCCGGTCACTGATAGGCACAGATAGAGGAGGCAACAGAAATGGCACGAGTCTTCGACGTAGTAGAGTTCATGGACGAGTCCGCATCGGAGATGGTCCACCGGGTTCCCGAAAGGGGATCGGGCGACTTCCGCATCGGCTCCCAGGTGATCGTTCGCGATAGTCAGGCCGCAGTGTTCTTCCGGGATGGTCAGGCGCTCGATACGTTCGGGCCCGGTCGGCACACGATCACCACAGCGAACATCCCTCTGCTCACGAACCTGATCGGGAAGGCATTCTCCGGCGAGACGCCGTTCAAAGCCGAAGTCTATTTCGTGAGCCTCCGCGAGTTCACAGACCTTAAGTGGGGTACCCCCACGCCCATCACGATCAAGGATTCGGAGCTCGGGATGGCGCGCGTGCAGGCGCGGGGGACGTACGGCATTCAGGTCGCCGACCCCCAGCTCTTCGTCAACAAGATCGTGGGCACGCAAGGGCTCTACCGGACGGCAAACATCAAGGACTTCTTCCGCTCGATGATCCTCACGAAACTGGCCGACCTGGTCGGCGAGATGGGTGAGTCGGTCCTCGAGATTGCCGCCAAGACGGAGGAGATGGTGGCAGCCATGCGGGCCAAGGCAGCCGAGGAGTTCGCCGCTCGCGGCATCATGCTGACGTCGGTCTACGCCGAGTACATTGGCCCCACAGAGGAGACAGCGAAAGCGATCGACGAGCGCGCTTCGATGGGCGCCATCGGCGACATGCAGGCCTATCTCCAGTTCCAGGCAGCGCGCGGCATGCGGGACGCGGCGCAGCAACCTGAGGGGACCGCGGGCGCGGGAGTGGGCCTGGGCGCCGGCGTCGGGATGGGCGCAGCGATGGCCCAGATGCTGACGCAGAGCATGCAGCAGCCGGCCCAGCAGCAACAGCAGCAAGGAGGCAGCGGAGCTGTCCCCACGCCCCAGACCGCCAAGGAGGTCCGGGACATGCTGGACAATCTGGACGCACGGCTGATGAACGGCGACATCAGCGAGGATCTGTACAACAACCTCCGCTCCAAGTGGGAGGAGAAGCTAGAGGAACTGGAGTGACAGACAAAGCAAGAGGTAGCCAATGAAGGAGGAACAGGTCGGGGGAGAGGAGCAAACCACCGAAGAAGCCTGGGAGGAGGTCGCCAGGCGCTTCGAGGCATTGGGCAATAGCCTGGACCGGGCAATCCGCGCTGCGTGGGAGCGGGAAGACACGCAACGGCATCTGGCATCGATCCAGGGGGGCCTGCAGAAGATGGCGGACAAGATCGATCGCGCGATCAGTGAGGCCAGCGAGTCGGCCGAGGCAAGGGCCCTGCGCAGCGAAGCCGATAAGGCGGCCGAGTCGGCTCGGCTGGCCGGGGAGCAGACGTGGCGGGAGGCCCGTCCGCACCTGTTGTCGGCGCTGACGAGGATCAACGCGGAGCTTGAACGGGCGATCGCGCGTATGGAGAGACAGGAGCCCACATCGGAGGCGGAGGGTTCACAGCATGACCCGAGGGCAGGCGGCGAGGCCGGGGGTAGCGACACAGGAGGGCAGCCATGAATCGCACCCGGAGGTCGAACCTGGTCGGTGGTCTGCTGTTGGTCCTTCTCGGCCTGCTGGTCCTGGTCATCCAGTTGCTGCCGGGCCTCAGGATCCATTTCTCATGGCCGTGGATCATCATTGGGTTCGGCGTCCTGCTGTTGCTGATCGGGTCGGCGACGGGCGTGGCGGCACTCTCGATCCCGGCCAGCATCGTCGCAGGTATCGGCGGGATACTCGCGTATCAGTACGCCAGCGGAGATTGGGACAGCTGGGCCTACATCTGGTCCCTCATCCCCGGGTTCGTGGGCATCGGCATCGTGTTGTTCGATCTGCTGGGCGGAGACACGCGTGCGGCTGCTGGCGCAGGGGGTTGGCTTATTCTGATTAGCCTGACCCTTTTCTGCATCTTTGGGTCGGTCTTCGGAGCCCTGGGGTTCATGGGGCAGTATTGGCCGGTGTTGCTGATTCTGCTCGGCATCCTGTTGCTCATCCGGCCGCTGTTACGGCCGCGGCGCCGCGGTGGTTCGGCCTGATCAGGCAATCTCCACCGAGAGCCGATATGGGGTTGAGACAACGGGCGGGGCGGAGGGGCTCGAGAGCTCCCCGCCCCACGGTCCGCTTGACCTGAGGGCGACGTATGCAGCTCTACAACACGCTGTCCCGCCAGATTGAGCCCTTTGTCCCAGCACAGGAAGCAGCCAGCGTCTACGTATGCGGCATCACGCCCTATGATACCACCCACCTCGGACACGCCTTTACGTACACCACGATCGACATCCTGATCCGGTACCTGGAGTTCCAGGACTGGCCAGTCGAGTACGTCCAGAATGTCACCGACGTGGATGACGACATCCTACGCAAGGCGCGAGAAACCGGCGAGAACTGGAGGGAGCTGGGTAATCGTTGGACAGCGCGCTACATCCGAGACATGATGGCGCTCAACGTTCGCGCGCCGGACCATTTCCCTCGGGCCACCGAGTTCATCCCCCAGATTCTCGACGTGGCAGAGCGGCTGATAGACGCCGGCGTCGCCTACGAATCAGGGGGCAGCGTCTACTTCGACATCGATGCATGGCCTGAGTACGGGAAGCTGAGCCGCCTCTCGCGCGAAGAGATGCTTCCCATCGCCAACGAACGAGGCAACGACCCGGACGATCCGCACAAGCGCGACCCCCTTGACTTCGTGCTCTGGCAGGCCAGGGCAGCCGGTGAGCCCTTCTGGGACAGTCCCTGGGGACCGGGCCGCCCGGGGTGGCACATCGAGTGCTCCACCATGGCCGTGCACTATCTGGGCAGCACGATCAACGTCCACAGCGGCGGCGCAGACCTCGCCTTCCCGCACCACGAGAGCGAGATCGCTCAGGCCGAGGGTGCGACAGGGCAGAAGCCCTTCGTGCACACGTGGGTCCACACGGCGATGGTACGGCACGAGGGCGAGAAGATGAGCAAGTCCCTGGGCAACCTGATCATGGTGTGCGATCTCCTGGAGTCCTGGTCGCCCGATACGCTGAGGCTGTACACGGCGGGCCACCACTACCGCAAGAGCTGGACGCACAATCCCCAGGAGCTCAAGCGGGCGGATGAACTCGCTCGGACGCTGCAAGAGACGGTCATCGTCGAGGGTGGCGACCGCGAATCGCTGGAGGGCCGCCTCGCGCTGGAGCGCTTCTGCGACGCGATGGACGACGACCTCGACACCTCGACCGCCATCGCCCATCTGGAGCATCTCGGGAAGGCCATTCAGCGCGCTGCACGGGCGGGACGCGATGTCCGGTCGGCGCAGGAGACCCTCCGATCGATGGCCGGCGTTCTGGGGCTTCGTCTCGACGCGGAGGGGCCCGAGCCGGAGGCCGTGCACCGCTGGAACGAGTACCTGCAGGGCTTCACCTAGAATCCATTGCAGCTCAGCATGTCGCCGGAGGCTTGGCACCAAGACGGGCGGACCCTTTCGTCCGCGACGGATAGATCTGCTGCCAGGAGGAGAGAACATCGTGCGCAAACAACCTACCTCTCGTATGTGTTTCGTCTGTGGCCGAGAGAATCCCGCTGGCCTGAGACTGGAGTTCTACGAGGACCCCGAAGCGCATCAAGTTCGAGCCGAGGTCACGATTTCCGATCAGTACCAGGGGTATCCCGGCGTTGTCCACGGGGGAATCGTCTCCGCCATTCTGGATGAGGTCTCCGGAAGGGCGGTGATGCTGCAGGAGGGCGATGAGAGACTCATGGCCACACTGCGCATGACCGTGCGGTTCCGACGCCCGACCCCGACGGGGACCCGTCTGACCGCTGTCGGCTGGGTGAACCAGCTGGGGGGTGTCGGTGCGAAGGTGGCCGGTGAGATCAGACTGCCAGATGGCACCGTCACGGCCGACTGCAATTCTCTCTTGGCCGAGCCGCCCGAGCAATTCAAGGACGGCTGGGAGGAGGAGAGGCCCTACTGGACGGCGTCAGACGAGGTGGAACCTTGAGTCAGACCGCCGCGACGATACGAAGCTGAATCCAGGGCGGACGAGAGGTAGTATGCTTGCCGTCGTATTGGCCGCTGGACGCGGGATGAGGCTGGGGCGTCTCACTGACGATCGGCCCAAGGCCTTGATGCCGATCGCGGGGAAGCCGATGATCGCGCGGGTGCTGGACATGCTGGAGGCGGAGGGGGTCGACCGTTTCATCGTCGTTGTCCATCCGGAAGACAAGGAGCTCCTCGAAGAACTGACGCGATCCTCACGGAAAACCCGGATCTGGCAGGCCTATCAGGCCGAGCGGCGGGGTATGGCGGATGCCGTCGGATGTGCTGCGCCACTGGTGCAACGGACAGGTGCTGCCGAGTTCCTGCTTGCCTCCTGCGACAACCTCTACCCGCCGCGCCACCCGAGCAACCTGATCGTTCGCCGCCGCGAGGAGAGGCTGGACGCCGCGCTCACCCTGATGTGGACATCGCAGCAGGAGGTCGCCTCGAGCGCGGGTGTGGTCGTGGAGGACGGACTGGTGACGGACATCGCGGAGAAGCCGGCGGCCAACCAGATCCCCTCGTACGGCGGGCACCTACGGGCATTGAGCGCACCGTCGCTGTACGCCCTGACGCCGCTGATTCTCGACTACGTGCCGAGAGTGCCGCTGTCACGGCGCAACGAGCGCGAGTTCCCCCACGCGCTTCGTCTTCTGATTGCGGACGGCGGCAGGGTGGGCGGGCAGCTTGTGAAGGACAGGATGACGCTTACCCACCCCAGGGATCTCCTGGACATCAACCGTCATTTCCTGCGCGCAGCCCCGGAGGCCGCCGTGATCAGGCCACAGATCCCACCGGACGCCACCGTCGTCCCTCCGGTGCGCATCGAGGCCGGGGCTCAAGTCGGGGCGAGGTGCCGAATCGGCCCGGAGGTCTACCTGGAGACGGGATGTAGTGTCCAGCGAGGGGCAGTCGTCCGACGAGCCGTTGTCCTGCGCGGCGCGTCGGTCAAGGCACAGCAAGTGGTGGATGGATCGGTGATCGCCTGAGAACGGATGCCCTACATATCGGGCACCGTGCGTCTGAGGATATCGTACTGCTCGAGCGCCTTCCCTGCTCCCAGCGCCACGCAGGCCATCGGCGCATCGGCCACGTACGTCGCCACACCGGTCTCCTTCGTGATCAACTCGTCGATTCTTCGCAGCAGCGCACCGCCCCCAATCAGCGCCATGCCGCGATCGATGATATCGGACGAAAGCTCCGGTGGCGTCCGCTCCAGCATAGCCTTGATCATGGAGATCACAGCGGACAACGGCTCAGACAGCGCCTCGGCAACCTCCTCGGAGCTGAGGGTGATGCGGTGAGGAAGGCCTGCCACCTGATCGCGTCCCTGGACCTGTATGGTCTTCTCGTCGTCCAAGGGGAGCGCGGCACCAATGCGGATCTTCACCTTCTCGGCCGTCATCTCCCCGATCATCAGGTTGTACTTACGGCGGACGTACGATATGATCGCCTCGTTCATGCGCACCCCGCCGATCCGGATCGAGTTCGCGCGCACGATACCATTCAGCGACACCACGGCAGCCTGGCTGGTCCCCCCACCCATATTCACTACCATGCTGCCGGCGGGCGTATCGACCGGTAACCCGGCACCTATCGCGCCGGCCAGGGGCTCCGGTATCAGGCGTGCCTCGCCGGCACCCGCATCAAGCGCCGCCTCGCGCACGGCCCGCCTCTCAACACTCGTGACCCCATGGGGTACGCTGACCATCACCTTCGGCTTCAGGACATTGAACTGGCCGCACGCCTTGCGGATGAAATACTGGAGCATGCGGTAGGTGACGCGATAGTCCGCGATGACGCCGTCACGCATAGGGCGCAGTACCTCAATAGACTCCGGCGCCCGTCCCATCATCGAGCTTGCCTCCTCCCCCACAGCCATGATGCGATACTCGTCCGGGGAGATGGCGACGATCGATGGTTCCTGGAGGACGATGCCGCGTCCGACGACGTTCACTAAGACGTTGACCGTACCGAGGTCAATTCCAAGCTGCTTCTGAAACATACCGCCTTCCTAGCTGATCCACTCTGCCCTACCTGCGGGCAGCCTTGACGTCTACCTCAACGGTGAAGATGATACACGATATCAAGTGATTTGTCCAGCGCTCCGCCGGGGGATGTCGGCCGCCCACATAACTCCGCGACACACACCCCGATTGACGCAGCCAATCGGTTGTGCTATAGTACCGCCACCGAGTTGCAGTCAATAGCAGACGGACTGAAGACTCATCGTATAAGGCGACCGAAGGAGATCAACACAATGGTAAGCGATGACCTGCTGGAGATCCTGCGCTGTCCCTACTGCGTCAGTGGCGAAACCCGCAAGCCAGGCGACGACCCCGGTCAGCTAGAGTTAGTCCACGACACCTGGCTGGTGTGTCAGGAGCCAGATTGTGGCCGTAAGTACCCCATCCGCGACGATATCCCGGTGATGCTCATCGAGGAGGGCGAGAAGTGGATGGAGACGGACGTCGACGACCTGCCCGTACCACCGCCGCCCGAATAGCGCCATGCACAAGTGGCGCGTGATCGCCCTGGCAGCACTGGCGGTGCTCCTGCTGTTGGCCGGACTGGCGGCTCTGATCGTCCCAGAGGAGCACGAAGGGCCAGAGATCTACCGGATCGACGGGACGTACGTGATTCGCTCCCTCGACGTGGTGGGAGCAGCATTGCTCTTGGCAGGGTGCGCCGTGGCCTGGCTGGCTGGCCTGATCTGGCAGCGAACCACGTATGATTCCTGAGAAACCCGGAACCTACGTGCTCCTTATGCGGTTGCCCCATCCTGCGACTGTCGATGTCGGGCAACTGGGCCGATTCCAGTTTTCTGCCGGTTGGTATGCTTACGCCGGAAGCGCACTGGGGCCAGGCGGACTAGCAGCCCGAGTGGGTCGCCATCGCCGCGGATCGAAGAGCCTCCACTGGCACATCGATTACGTGCGCGCCCAGGCCGACGCGGTCGCTGTCTGGTACACTGTCGGACGGCGGAGACAGGAGTGTGTGTGGGCTGAGGCACTATGCGAAATCCCAGACGCCTCGATCCCCGCCTACGGTCTCGGCGCTTCCGATTGCCGGTGCCCAACGCACCTCGTTCACTTCCCGACGGCGCCGGACAGGTCGCACTTCGCCGCTGCCATAGGCCGTCCCGTCTGTGAGGAACTGGTCGATGCCTAACCCCCTTCAGACACTCATGGATGCCCTGGACGCTGGAGACGACGCCCGGGCGGAGCAGGCTGCCGCTGCGCTGACGGCGGTCGGTGACGAAGCATTACCTGCGCTGCGCCGCATCCTGGAGGATCGCGATCCTCACCGCCGATGGTGGGCTCCACGGGCACTGACCGTCGTGGGCACTGATCGCGCCATCGAATTGATCCTCACCGCCCTCGAGGACCCTGACCCTGACGTGCGAGCCTGCGCGGCAGTGGCGCTGTCGAAGCTGAAGCCGCCGGAAGCAATCCAACCCCTCGTGGCGCACCTCTCGGATCCCTCAGCCTATGTGAGTCGATTGGCCGCCGATGCGCTATCCCAGTTCGGCCGGCCAGCCGTCGAGGCCCTGATCCAGGCCCTGAAGGAGGGGGACACCGCCACCCGGGCAGGAGCTGCTCGCGCTCTGAGCACCATCCAGCCCTACGAGGCCATTTCTGTGCTATACGAAGCCCTCGACGATCGGAGCGCCGTGGTGACCAACTACGCGGAGGAAGCGCTGGAGAAGATGGGGGTGGGGATTCTCCTATTTCGGCCCTAGCGCGCCGCCAGCCACGACTCGCTGTCAGCTACAGGACCCTGACCGTCTCCGCGCGGCTGCTCAAGGGCACCGAACAGAGAACGACGCCGCGTCACCAAGCCCGTTGGTGGCCTGCCACCGCTCTCCCTTTGCCGGTTCCCATATCCCCAGCCGGATCCGGTACGTGCCGCTCTCAACAGGGGCAAACTGCCGGACGTCACGCACAACCTCGCCGGGGCTCCACATCCAGAAGGGAAACATCCCCAACAACGGCCGACCGTCGGCCTGAGCGACCAGCGTCTCCTCAGAACTCAGCAGGTGGGCGAAGACGCTCACGTCGGGTTCGACCCCGGACGGAGCCCGCCACCAGGCTGTGAGACGGACGCGACCCGCCTGGTCGCACGAGCACGACGTATCAAGCAGGTCGACACGATTGCCGAACTGGACAGATGAGCCGGCGTTGATCGGGGTCCGCTCCACGTTTCCAGCCTCAACCAGACGGATGCGCTCTGACTCATAGCGCGTGAGATACACGATGCCCCCATCGCGCACGGCATCTGCCATATCCTGCCACCCCGCGGGTCGCCCGAAGAGCTCGTAGGAGTAGCCTTCGGGATCCTCCGTGGCGACGACCCCGAAGGCCACCGCATTCGCCGCATTTCGAACCCCGGTGTGCACGTACACGAGCCCATCTGCCGTGACCCGCATAGGCAACGGCGTCACGCCCTCAAAACCAAGCGGGTAGACACGTCCAACCGGGGTGATGCGCCGCGGCAGATTGACCAGCAACACACGCCCGCCCGCAGCCGCGACGCGAGCTGCATCCCAGATACTCTCCCCCGCCATGTGGTAGAGCCTTATCCCCTGGCGCACGAAGCACGCCGCCGGGATCAGGAGCGCTGCGAGCACAAGGGCGGCCACGGCGACCCGGCGCACGCCTACTCCCCGAGCGATCCACGGGCCCAGGGCCCCCGCCCAGATCAGGGAGACACCGGCCGCCGTCATGTAGAGGAAGCGTGGAGCCAGGGCAAACCAGTCGGCCTTCATGGAGACCAGCGGCGGCAAGGCAAACACCACGAACCACGCGGCGCCCAGCAACAGCACATCCACGCTGTGCCGCACCGCCCACCAACCCAAGAGCGCCGCGGTTGGCAGTGCACCGAGCCAGAGAGCAAGGACCGGGTCCAGACCCACCCACCCTGCGAACCACTGCACCAACGGGGCGACGGGATAGATCAGCCCCTGAATCAGGTAGGCCGTGTTATGCCAGAGGTCGATCGGGGTCAGACCGGAGGCGACGACCCCCACCCCCCGCATCGATCTCCAGAGCAACGAGGTGAGGACGAAGAGGGCGATGAACGCCATGGCCCACCACGAGCCGTTCCGCCACCGACCGCGCGACCATCCGATCACCTCCACTCCGACCAGCAGCGGGGCGACCACGATCCCGCTCTCGTACGTGAACGGCGCGACGGCGCCCATCAGAAGCGCGATGCCAATCCACAGCCCGCTCCCTCCGGCCCGGCCCCGATCGTAGGCAAGCACTGCCGCGGTGGCCATCGCGCTGACCAGGGGATTGTAGACGGCCCCAGGCCACGCCACGGCCTGGCGTGAAAAAGGGAACACGGCAAAGAATGCCGCCGCCAGCGCCGCAGCGACAGCCCGCTCCTCGCGGGTGACGGAACCCGGCAACCAGCCGGCGATCAGAAGGCCGGTGAGCGACGTGGCCACTCCGTGAGCGATCAGGTTGAGAAGGTGCAGACCGGGTGGATGCAGCCCTCCCACAAGGCCGCCCCATACGCGCCAGATCGAATACCAGAGCGGACGGTAGTAGCCGTACGGGCTAGGGCTCGTCCAGAGCTGACGCCAGGAAATCGACTCCAACCACGGAATCTGAACCAGATCGTCGGAGAACAGGGGAAGCGCAAGGGTATCCACATACAAGACACCGACGACGAGAAGGGCCACGACCGCCGAAACGACGACGGGATGAAGTAGGAAACAAGAGCGAGATCTCATCGTGAGTCAGTCTACCACAAGCGTGCGGGTATGCAACCCACCTCAGGCGTTCGGACTAATGGTGCCTTCAGGTGGCTTTCCCTGAACTCCGGTTCAGGTCTCCTTGACAGCGACGGGTAACGTGTTATCATAATCCCAAGTGCCCAAGTCGGCCAGGCGATCGCGTCCCAGAAACGGGGCGAGGAAAGTCCGGGCTCCATAGGGTGTGGTGCTGGGTAATCCCAGGTCGGGGTGACCTGACGGAAAAGGGCCACAGAAAAGCAGACAGCCGCGGCGATCTCTTGCCGACGAATTGTCCGGGAATGAGGCGCCGCGGTGATGGTGAAAAGGTGGTGTAAGAGACCACCGGCGCCCGTGGTGACACGGGCGGCCAGGCAACCCCCACTCGGAGCAAGGCCAAGCAATGAGGGCGAGTCCCTCGATCTGGTATCGAGGGCGCGGGATGACCCGTTCCGCTCGAGCCCCGGGTAGGCTGCTAGAGGTGATGGGTAATCATCACCCCAGATAGATGATCGCCGCCCTGCACCGTGGAAACGGTACGGGGAACAGAACCCGGCTTATCGGCTGACTTGGGCCAGCTCCGTTCTTCAAACACGCATCCGACAGCCTCATTGCCTCTCTTGCCACAGGCGGGGTGCAGTACCACCGCTTTCTCGAAGCCTGAATACCTTGATAGTCGAAATCCGTCACCTCATCAACAGATGGTGCATTTGGAGCCGGAGACGAACAGGGAGCCTGCCAGGGAACAGCAGCTAGTTCCCGCTGAAGAGGCGCGAGTCGAGCTCCGTGTGCTCAACTCACATTTCATCGCCACCGCGGCGCCAGCCTTCAGCGTGGAGGAAGCACGGCAATTCATCGACCGGATTGAGCGCGAGTTCGACGACGCAACGCACAACGTTCCCGCGTATGTGATCGGCCACGGCGCTTCGACAGTTGCCCATTGCAGCGACGCTGGCGAGCCTTCAGGGACGGCTGGCCCCCCGGCTCTGGCCGTACTGCAGGGCAGCGGCCTAGGCGACGTCGTCGTGGTGGTGACTCGTTACTTCGGCGGCACCAAGCTCGGAACGGGAGGGCTGGTGCGCGCGTACGGGGATGCCGTGCGGGAGGTCCTGTCCGTGCTCCCGCGTGCCGTGAAGGTACGCACCCACACCCTCCTCATCGAAGTGCCCTACAGGCTCTTCGAACCGGTCCGCCGCCTGGTGCGGGCAAGTGAAGGAGAAGTGACCGATGAGGCCTTCGCCGGCCACGTCACTCTCACGGTTCGCCTGCCGCAGGATCGCCTCGCCG
Organism: Anaerolineae bacterium; assembly: GCA_041687115.1. Lineage (GTDB taxonomy): Bacteria > Chloroflexota > Anaerolineae > B4-G1 > B4-G1 > SKLM01. The sequence continues at coordinate 36,531 of JAWLCP010000006.1, read as the reverse complement.
GGTTTCAAGATGGCTTAGCAGAGCTCTCGCGCGGGCAGCTTGAGGCACACGTCATAGGGAGCGATGAAGCGAGCATCTTGGTGCGCCATTGACGACCTGTGACCTTCGCGTTATAATGCGCGCTTGATGTCTATCAAGCGCTTAACAAGCATACTCGCCAAAGAGTACCGACACATCATCCGCGAGCCCCGCACCCTCTGGATGGTGTTCCTCTCTCCGGCCTTTGTTCTTATCGCCCTATCGTTAGTCTTCACTAGCGGCAGCACGCGCATCAACCTGGGCATCTGGGACCAAGACTTGACCGTGGTCTCACGCCGGTTTATTGGCACCCTGAGCAGCGATCCTGACTTCATCATCTCGTACGTCTCCGACGATAAGGAGATCGAGTCGCGACTGATGAGCCAGCGCATCCACGCCGCGGTAATCATCCCGCCGGGCTTCGCGGACACAGTCCAAGATGGGAACACTGCCTCCGTCCAGGTGATTCTGGACGGCGTGGATACAGTCGTGGCCGGAAATGCGACTGGCAGCCTCAGGGCAAGCGCGGCTGCCTTTGGCGCGCGATTGAGCGAGCAAACTGTCGCGGCAGCCTCACCAGTGGAGATCAGGCCGCAGTCAGCCTACCTCCCCACGACGGCTGATCGAGACAGTATGGTATCCGGCCTGATCCCCATCGTGTTCTCGTTGCCGGTGATCGCCGCGGCGCTAGCGCTGGCGCGGGAACGGGAGAAGGGCACACTCGAGACACTGGTGGCCTCTCCCGTGCGGGGCCTGGAGTACTTGGGAGGGAAGCTCTTCGCCTACGTCACCGCCTCACTCACGGGTCTTCTACCGGTATGGCTGACGGCCTCATTGCTGTTTGGGGTTCCCTTTCGTGGGAGCCCGCTCCTCCTCGTCGTCCTGACCGCGGACTTCCTGCTGGCTAGCGTGGGTCTGGCCACCGTCGTCGGCAACCTGGTGCATAGCCAGCAGGCTGCTACCGTGCTCTCGCTGTTCATCTTCTTTGTGCCGGCCTTCTTTCTATCCGGCTTGACCGATCCCATCGACGTGACCGATGTAGCCAGCATTATCGTCTCCTACGTCATGCCCAGCACCCATTTCGTCACCATATGCCGGGGCCTCTTCCTGAAAGGGGCCTCGCTGGCAGAACTCTGGCGTCCTTCCCTGATGCTGTTGGGGCTCTCTGCAGTGTGGATGGCGCTGGGCGCGCTGACGTTCAAGAAACGTATTGCGTGACCGCATATGGAAGGCGACTGATGACAGCACCGGTCCCGACATCATCAACTCGCCAGCGGGGAGACATCGACCCACATGAGAACTGACCTGGGTCGCATCTGGGGGCTGGCGGTCAAGGAACTCCTTCAGCTTGCCCGGGACAGGCTGTTGCTCGTCTTCCTCATCCTGGCACCGCTTCTGGAGCTGCTCCTTATGGGCGGTCTCAGCGGTGGTGGCGTGCACAACCTTCCCTTGGCGATAGTGGATCATGATCGAAGTCGAGCCAGCCGTGACCTGGCCGCCAGACTTGGGCGGACCGATGAGCTCCTCCTGACAGCCCAGGCAGCGAACCTGGAAGAGGCCCGAGGCTGGATGCAGAACGGGCAAATGGCCGTCATCGCCGTAATCCCCCCAGGCTACAGCGCGGCCCTGACCGATCCCGGGCAGAGCGCCAGCGTCCAGGTCATCGCCGATGGCTCGAACTACGTCGTCTCCACGGTCGCCCTGGCCACAGCAGAGGACGTCGCCGCCGAGATCAGCAGAAATATCTCCGCTGTGGGACCCAAAATGACGGGCGGGCCGGTGGACCTTCGCTTCATGGCGCGATTCAACGCCGCTCTAAGGGATCAGCCTCACGCGATCACTCTGATGCTAGCTATGATTGTTTTCGAGGTCGCTTTGGTGGTGGCTGCCCAGAGCTTCGCGCGTGAGCGGGAGTTGGGCACCATGGAGCAACTCCGCGTCACTCCGCTGAGACGGATCGATCTGATGGTGGGCAAGGCCATCCCCACCCTGCTGATCGGGCTGGTGGATTTCCTGATGATGTTGGGCCTCGCGATTGTCTGGTTCGACATCCCCCTCCGAGGGTCGCTGCCCCTCCTCTGCGTCCTCACCATCCCCTTCCTGCTGGCACAGATCGGCTGGGGCACACTCATCTCCCTCGTGTCCCGCACACAGCAGCAGGCCATGCTCCTCGTCTTCGCGCTGGCGATGTTGGAGGTGGCGTTCTCAGGACTCCTCGTCCCGGCCAGCGCTATGCCCGGGTTCATGCGGACGGTCTCGTACGTATCGTCGGTCCAGCACTACCTGATGATCTTGCGGGGGGTGATGCTCCGGGGTGCTGGTTTGAGCCTGATCTGGTTACCCGCACTGGCCCTGGTCGGGATTTCTTCCGTCACCATGGCCGCCGCCTGGCTGCGGCTGCAGGCAGGGCTGGATGCGGATTCCCTGAGGCGGCGCGCGGGAGGCGTGTGGATGCGGGCTCGGCACTGGTGGTGCAACCAGCGGCCCTCGCTGTGCCCAGGACAACGGCGAAGAAGAAAACCCAAGCGCGAGTGGTCAACCGACCCAGCTTGAGACTTCCCACGCGTGGTGCCGCGGAGGACAGAGGCGCCGCGCACTCCTTTGAGAGCCCGCCCGGCAGGCGACCGCAAACACCACGACGAGTCGTCCCCTCTTCCGCGAGCGGCACGAAGAGCCCTCTCGCAAACCGGCCGATTTGGTATAGGCCCATGCCGACGTCGCTCACGACGGTCGTCCGGAACATCTGCCTCCCACCATGGCACCTGGGATCCATTGCCTGCTCCCCCGCCCGATGACCCCCACCCGCTGATCTGGGCTCGAGCCCGTTGAGGATATGGCGAAATGTGATACTATTGGGGCCATCCTCGAGCGTATTGGAACAGGACTCAAGACTGACTCGAAACATCAGGAGGTCCGCAGTGTCCAATGCAGATGTCACCGGACAGGCGCGCAATGCGCTCCCGTCAGTACCCTATTTCTCTGGTCTCGACGCGACCAGCCTGGAAGCCGTCGCTCAAGCTGCCGTGCGGCGAGAGTACAAGAAGGACGAGGTGGTGTCCCTGAGAGGAGAGCCGTGCTCCGGGCTCTACGTCGTCGAGAAAGGGTGGTTCAAAGCCGTCCGGATCTCACCGGAGGGCCGTGAGCAAGCCCTTCGCTTCGTGGGGCCAGGGGAGGTATTCAACGAGGTCGGAGTCTTTGCCGGAACCTCTAATCCGGCGACCGTCGTGGCCCTGGAACGAGGGTCGGTCTGGCTCATCCATGAGGACACCATGCTCCAATTGCTCGACGGCCATCCCCGCCTGGTTCGCAGCGTCGTCGAGGACCTGGCCCGAAGGGTGCTCCATCTGGCGTCCCTGGTAGAGGACCTCTCGTTGAGGACGGTAGAGGCTCGGCTGGCGCGGCTCCTGCTTGAGAGGGCAGACGAGGCAGCGCTGAACCGCAGACGCTGGGCGACGCAGGCGGAAATGGCCGCACGGCTCGGCACCGTCCTGGAGGTACTCAATCGAGCGCTGCACCGCCTGGTGGACGAGGGGCTCATCGAGGTAGAGCGGCATCAGATCCGAATCCTGGACCGGAAGGGATTGAGGGCGAAGGCTATGATCGAGTGAGCAACCCCGGCCGCGTTTGACAAAAGTCGAAGACACCTCCGACAGAATGAGGTATCATTGCGGGAGTGGAAACTAGGCCTGTACAACAGAAGGAGGACATGAGATGAAGACTGTGAACGCACTGGCGGCCCCCGAGGCCCCCAATCCACACGGCGTCAGCGCGCGAGCCCTGCACGCCACAGAGCACGTCCAAGTATCGATGGTGACGCTGAAGCCAGGCGAGGCACTTAAGCGACACGTGACGCCGGTGGATGTCTTCTTCTACATCCTGGAAGGGGAGGGCATCGTCGAGATCGGCGAAGAGCGAGAGCAAGTATCGGCCGACCAGTTGATCGACAGCCCGGCCCGCATCCCGCACCGTCTCCTTAACGAGAGCGGCGATGTGTTTCGGTTCCTGGTGGTGAAGACGCCACGTCCAACCGAGTCGACCCGGGTTCTGTAGGAGGAGGTGCTTCCCATGCCCGGATCTGCAGGGTTGAACCCTCTCATTCTGGTGAAGTTCGTTCTGTGGATCGCGACGGTCGCCGCGGTCACCGTGCTCTTGCGCCGGCGCAAGGCGACATCGAAGGTCCGCCTGGTGTTTCTCGTCGGCGGGGTTCTGGTCTTTGGATTTCTCTTCGGCCTTCTCATCCCCGGCGGGTTGAACCCGAATCCGGTCGCTTCGCTCCGGACGCTGGTCACCAGCATCCTGGTGCGTGGCCAGCTTGTGCTCCCGGTGGCCGCGATGCTGGCGATCCTGCTGGTGGCCGTGTGGGTTTCCAACAAGTCGATCTGTGGGTGGGCCTGCCAGCTGGGACTGCTGCAGGACCTGCTCCATCGTGTGGAACTGCCAAAATGGGAACCACCGTTCTGGCTTTCGAACAGCGTGCGCATCCTGGCCTTCGTGGCACTGCTGGGAGGGCTAATCGTGGCGGGGATGGATTGGATCGGCGTCATTGACCCGTTCCTGATCTTCTCTTTCGACGTCACCTGGGCGATTGGTCTGTTCTCCGGAGCGCTTCTCCTCGCCAGCCTGTTCGTATACCGACCCTGGTGTCGGTTCCTTTGCCCGTTTGGATTAACCGGCTGGCTGGTGGAGCAGGTAAGCTTGATGCGCCCACGCATCGACCGGGACCTTTGCAAGGAATGCAGACTCTGCGTCAAAGCCTGCCCTTCGGGAGCTATGGGCGACTTCTACGCCGATGCTCCGCTTCACGCCGACTGTTTCGCGTGCGGTGCCTGCATCGAGGCCTGTCCGCAGGAGGGCACGTTGAAGTGGCGAGCCAAGGCCTAGTCAGGGCTCCCGTTATCGCAGTAGGCTGGCCCTATTCCTGGGTCGACGATTGATCGACCTGACCTCGCCACCGGGTCGGTGGACAGGGGAGGAGAGTGAGGCGTGACCACGCGCACGGGATTGGAGAGGGTTGGAATGCGCGAGAACGGGGTGAACGCCTCCAAGACTGACCCAGCAGATAAGCTGCACGCCTACCGGGCCCTGATCAAGAGCCGTCAGACGCTGCTTCTGCTCGCCACGGGCATGGCCGGGTACCTCAGTGCCAGGCCCCAGAGCGCATCCTGGACGGATGTTCTGTCGCTGTCGCTCAGCTTGTTTGCCGCCATCAGCGGAACGACGGCGCTCAACATGGTGCTGGACTGCGACATCGATGCCCGCATGGAACGCACTGCCGGGCGACCGATCCCGGCAGGCGTCTTGTCCCCCACCGAGGCAACTCTCTTCGGCGCTGCGCTCATCAGCTTCGGTCTGGCAACCGCCTTCTGGGCAGACGTGGTTTTCGGCGCGGTGTTCGCGGCCGGCGTGCTCTTCGACCTGCTCGTCTACACGCTGTGGCTCAAACGTCGCTCTCCATGGTCCATCGTCTTCGGTGGCATCGCGGGCGGGATGCCGATCCTCGCGGGACGGGCCCTGGGGACCGGAAAGGTGGACGGGCTGGGACTGCTCCTGGCGCTGTCCGTCTTGACGTGGATCCCGGCGCACATCATGCCGCTTTCGATGAAGTACGCCGACGACTACCGCCGGGCCGGCGTGCCGACGTGGCCGACGGTCCACGGTTTCGACTCGGCGCGCCGCTTCATCGCGGTCGCCAACGGGCTGCGCATCGTCGCGCTGGTGTGGGCAGGCTGGCTGCTGCGCATCTGCCCATCCAGCCTGGCCCTGTTGGGCCTCTTGGGCACGGTGATGCTGGGCCTTTCAATGTGGTCGATCGGGAGGCCCTCTTCCAGGCTGAATGACGTGCTGTTCAAGTCTGCCTCGCTGCACATGCTTGGCTCGATGATCCTCATCACACTAGGAGCCCTGTTGTAGAGCCGGACACGGCGACCATCAGGCGATTGCTGTGCAGAGCCGGAACGCTGTGCGACCTTTGTCACAGACAGATGTCCTCCTTTATGGTATACTAAAGCGTGATATGAGCAATTGGGTACTGCCGGAGATCGATCTTGAGCGCTGCGATCAGTGTGGATTGTGCGTCGAGCATTGTCCCACGGATGCGGTGGAGATGGGGCCGGATGGGCCGTTCATCCTCCGACCCCGGGACTGCACGTACTGCACCGATTGCGAGGCCATGTGTCCACAAGGTGCGATCGCGTGTCCGTTCGAGATTGTCTGGGTAGGCGAATGAGCAAGCAAACAACCAAAGGAGTGAAACGACTTATGAACACGGGTGAAGTGACCCTACGGGAGAAGGTGGAGAAGTCGCTGGCGACGGTCAGGCCAGCGCTCCAGGCGGATGGGGGAGACGTCGAGTTGGTCGAGGTGAGCGATGAGGGCGTGGTATCGCTGCGTCTAACCGGCGCCTGCCGGGGCTGTCCGATGTCGACGATGACCCTCAAGATGGGCATTGAGCGCACACTGCAGAAGCAAGTGCCCGAAGTCACGCGCGTGGAAGCCGTCTAACGAGAGCAGCAAGAATGAAACGACAGATCGTGCACATCGACGAGGAGCTGTGCAACGGATGCGGTGCGTGTGTCGCCCCCTGTGCGGAGGGCGCCATCGAGATGGTGAACGGGAAGGCGCGCGTCGTGCGGGAGGAACTGTGCGACGGCGCAGGCTTCTGCATCGGCGTGTGCCCCACCGCCGCGTTGACCATCGAGACGCGGGAGGCCCCGGCATTCGACGAGCACGCTGCCGAGAAGAAGGTGGCGGAACGTGACCAGACATACATCGAGCAGAGGTGCCACGTCTGCAGTGCGGGGGAGGCCAGCCGCGTGCTGCTCCCCTGCCGAACGGGAGGTCAGAGCCTCTGGGTCTGCACGCGCTGCCTCCCGCAACTCATTCACGGGTAACAGGTTTTTCACGGTCAGAATCCTGGTGCAACCCCGTATGTGAGGCTGACACAAGACCAAGGGAGGACTCAGTTGTTCTGCTTTCAATGTCAGGAGACGGCCAAGAATGAAGCCTGCACGGTGAAGGGTGTCTGTGGGAAACCCGAGGAGACGGCGGATCTTCAGGATCTGCTCATCTTCGTATGTAAGGGCATCGCCGTCTACGGCGAGAAGCTACGCAAACAGGGCACGGTGGACAAGGACGCCGCCCGGTTCATTAGCAAGGCCCTTTTCGTCACCGTTACGAACGTGGCCTGGGACGATGATGTGATCACCGACTGGATCAAGGAAGGCCTCGAGGTCCGGGCCGCCGTCAGGGAGAAGGTTGGAGCCTCCGTCTCCGGCCCGCCACCAGACTGCGCCACATGGACTCCGGAGGACGATGAGGAGATCATGGCCAAGGCCATGTCCGACGACGTTCGCATAACATCCACCCAGGATGAGGACGTGCGCTCCCTCAGAGAGCTGCTAATTATCGGCTGCAAGGGAATCGCCGCCTATGCCGACCACGCCGCCATTCTGGGCTATGACAAGGATGATATCGACGCTTTCCTCATGGAGGCCCTGGCGTCGACCACCCGGGATCTCTCTACCGACGAGATGGTCGCCATGGTCATGAGGGCTGGCGAGATGGCAGTCAACACCATGGCCCTGCTGGACGAAGCCCATACAACCACGTATGGCCATCCCGAGATCACGGAGGTCAACATCGGGGTCAGAGACAACCCTGGCATCCTGATCTCCGGTCACGACTTGAAGGACATGGAAGAGCTGCTAAAGCAGACCGAGGGCACGGGGGTGGATGTCTACACGCACGGGGAGATGCTGCCCGCCAACTACTACCCGGCATTCAAGAAGTACGATCACTTCGCGGGCAACTACGGCGGGTCGTGGTGGCGTCAGAACCAGGAATTCGAATCGTTCAACGGCCCGATCATCCTGACTACCAACTGCCTGATTCCTGTAAGAAAGCAGAACACGTACCTGGATAGGCTGTTCACCACCGGCGTGGTGAGCTATCCTGGGGCCAGGCACATTGCTGAGAGACTGGAAGGCAGGGCAAAGGATTTCTCCGAGGTGGTCTCGCTGGCCAGGGCAAGTGCGCCGCCGGAAGAGATCGAATCTGGCAAGATCGTGGGTGGATTCGCCCACGATCAGGTTCTGGCCCTGGCGGACAAGGTGATCGACGCGGTGAAGTCAGGAGCCATCAAGCGCTTCGTCGTCATGGGCGGCTGCGACGGGCGGCACAAGACGCGCAGCTACTACACCGAGGTGGCCCAGAACCTCCCCGAGGACACGGTGATCCTCACGGCCGGATGCGCCAAGTATCGGTACAACAAGCTGGACCTGGGCGACATCGGCGGCATTCCCCGCGTGCTGGATGCGGGGCAGTGTAACGATTCGTACTCTCTGGCAGTGATTGCGCTCAAGCTCAGAGAGGCATTCGAGCTCGAAGACATCAACGGGCTCCCCATCTCCTACAACATCGCCTGGTACGAGCAGAAGGCCGTAGCCGTCTTGCTGGCCCTTCTGTCCCTCGGCGTCAAGGGTATCCGCCTCGGACCTACCCTGCCAGCCTTCTTCTCTCCCAACGTGGCCAGGGTCCTGGTGGACAAGTTTGACATCAAACGTATCGGAACCGTCCAAGACGACATCGCCGCCATGATGATGGGTGAGTGATGAAGTACAGGCCTGTCGTCCAGAAACTGAAGGACGACAGACTCGGAGCATGAGGCTCAGACACCCTGATATGCGAATCCTGGCCATTATCACGGGCGGATACGGGCAGCGACACGTGGACAACATCCGCCGCCACGCGCCAGACGGATGGGAGATCGATGTGTGGCGGGCACCGGCCTTCTACCCGCCCATCATCGACTATCCGGAGGACCATCTGCCCGACGCTTTGCCTGGCGAGGGAGAGGACATCGATCTTGTCCTCGCCTTCGGCGAGCACAAGGGGGTCGTCGAGTTGCTCCCCGAGATTGTCGGCAGGACAGGGGCGCAGGCTGTCATCGCGCCGGTCGATCGTGAGGAATGGCTGCCCCGCGGGCTGGCCCGCCAGCTGCGGGCGTGGCTGGCCGAGGTGGACGTCACTTGCGTCACGCCCAAGCCCCTCTGCTCACTGACCGAGACGCACTACAACGTGAGGCGGCACCGTACGGAATACGACGACCCCCTGATCGCCCAGTTTGCGCGTCACTTCGGCCGTCCCCAGTTCCGCATAAGCGCCGACCCCGAGACGCGGGACATCCTCGAGATCGAGGTCCTCCGGGATGCGGTGTGCGGCTGCGCTCGCTACGTGGCCCAGGAGTTGGTCGGTGTGCCCGCCGACGACGCGGAGCGCCTGGCCGGGCTGCTCCATCACCATTACCCGTGCCTGGCCAGCATGGGGATCGACGACGATTTCGACGATACCATCATGCACGTGTCCGGAAACATCCTGAAGCGCGAGGTAAAGGAGCGGATCGAGGAGTACAGGGAAGTGCGCTACATCAGGCCCGGCAACAAGGCCCCCTGACGCGCTTCAGCCCGGCCGCGAGAAGCCGTGTTTACCCAGCAACTCCCCCACTCGACGGTAGTCGCCACCCACATAGGCGAAAAGGTCTGCTTTCGCGACGTGTAACCTTCCCCGGTCATCCAGCAGGCCCTCGTCTGCGTGCACGGCCACGATCCGCCCGATGAAAAGATCGTGACTGCCCAGCGACAGCGTTCGGTCCAGACGGCACTCGATGTTGATGGGACATTCAGCGATGAGGGGCACGTCCACCTCTACCCCAGCACCACGCGTGAATCCGCACGCAGCCCACTTATCCTCGTCCCGTCCTGAGACCACCCCACAGGTATCAACCCACTCAACCTGATCGGCAGTGGGCAGGTTGACCACGAACTCACCGACCTCCTCGATCAGCCCGTGCGAATATCGACTCGGCCGCACTCCAATCCCAATCGTCGGCGGATCCGAACAGAGCGTGCCAACCCAGGCCAGAGTGATGATATTGGCCCGCGGGCCGATGCCACAACTAACCAGCACCGCCGGCAGCGGGTAAAGGGCCGTCGTGGGATCTCGAGCAACCTTCGCCATCGTGGAATCCTCCTGTTCAGTAAGTGGCAGCCGGACCAGCGGGTCTTCACGCCCTGATGTCGTCCCAGCTGGACGTATCGTATCATGGCTCGCGAATCCGGGCAAGGCCCGAGCAGTCGGGCAACCCCTCGCCTGCCGCGGACCTTCTCAGATCTCTCCTTCTCCTCAAAGCGATGATTGCCGCGAACGTCAGGCTCCCCTGAGTCCGGGACACCCTCCCACCTGGGTTTGCAGTCCTATGAGGATGGAGTATAATGGGTGGGCTTCTCGCGGCGGGAGAGCGTAGATTGAACGTCACCGTGTGTCGGAAGGCGTGGCTTCCCGATACGTCTTTCTGACCGGCTCAATACCAATGTTTAGACTGTCCCAGCGAACGCATGGACAAGATGCGGTCAGTGGACAGCTGTACGTGCAAAACATCTCGTAGAAGGAGGAGCAACAGGTAGGTGGCCTCATCACACACAGTGCTGCTCGTGGAGGGAAGGAAGCCCGCGGGCGAGCGCCTAGCTCCGATACTCGACGAGGAATACGACCTGGTCACAGCGAGAACTCGAAGGGAAGCCTTGACCAAGATCGGTGAAGCGCAGCCAGCGGTAATCGTGCTGGATTCTCCGTCTCTCCGTTTCAGCCGCCGGCGCTTCTGCGATACGTTGGACGATGATGGGATTTGCATCCCGGTGCTTCTTCTGTACAAGGGCAGCGAGGCACCAAAGGAGATCGGAGCCCGGGCCTATCTGCGTCACCCCTTCTCCTCGCAGAAGCTCATCAATCGGATCTCGTGGCTGCTCCCGGCCGGCGACGGCGAGTTGCTGAAGAGAGGTGAGTTGACCCTCAATGTCAAACGTCGCTCGGTCACTCGGGGAGACCGAGAGTCCCATCTCACCCCCAAGCAGGCCCAGCTGTTGGAGCTCTTCATGCGCCATCCGGGCGAGATCCTGACTCGCGAGTTCCTCATGAAGCGAGTCTGGGAGACGGATTTCACCGACGATACCCGTACCCTTGACGTGCATATTCATTGGGTGCGTGAGGCGATCGAGAAGAACACCGGGTCGCCTGATTACCTGCACACAGTGCGCGGGGTGGGCTATCGCTTCGCCGTCCCGAAGAAATCGGGAAAAGCCCACTAAACTTGCCGAAATCCCGCCTTGTGGTAAAATTCCTGCAGTAGACGATAACACACGCCTCTTGACCGGCGAGACCGTGCCAGGGGATCGGCCACCCTGGTCTCTCAAAGGGACGATGGAGGCGGAGGAATAACGGTTATAAGGAGGTTTCCCCTGTAATGGCTGACATTTCTATGAAAGCACTCCTGGAAACGGGCGTGCACTTCGGACATCGCACCCGCCGTTGGCATCCCAAGATGGCTCCCTACATCTTCACCGAGCGCAAAGGGGTGCATATCATCGACGTACAGCAAACGCTCGAGGCGCTGGGTGATGCCTGTGACCTGGTCGAGGATACCGTCGCCGCTGGAGGAACGACCCTCTTCGTGGGCACGAAGCGGCAGGCGCAGGCGACGATCGCCCGAGAGGCGGAACGCTGCGGTATGCCGTATGTCACTTTGCGCTGGCTAGGTGGCACATTGACGAACTGGCAGACGATCCGGCAGCGAATCGACTACCTTCACAACCTGGAGGCCCGTCGGGAGCGAGGAGACTTCGAGCTCCTTCCGAAGAAGGAGGCCCTGGAGAGAGAGCGGGAGATCGAGAAGCTCAATCAGCGGCTGGGCGGCATCAAGGAGATGCGCGAGCTCCCGGACTTGTTGTTCGTGGTCGACATAAAGCGCGAAGCTACGGCGGTTGCCGAGGCAGACAAGCTGGGCATCCCCATCATCGCCATGGTGGACACCAACTGCGATCCGGATCCCATCGACTACGTCATTCCCGCCAACGATGACGCGATCCGCGCTATCAGACTGATCACCCACCAGCTGGCGGATGCGGTTCTGGAAGGACTTGCACGCAGGAAAGCATACGAAGCGGAAGAGGAGATGCCGGAGGTCGAGGAACTCGATCTGGAGGACGAGAAGTACCTCAGCGCTGCCACGCTGGCCCGACTGAAAGAGCTGTCCGCCAAGGGCAAGGGCGAGACGGAGGAGTTGGAAGTTGAGGCAGAAGACGAGGGAGAAGAGGAAGAAGAAGCAGGAGAGGAAGAAGTCTCTCTCGCCGAGGAGTCGGACGAGTAGGACACAGCCCCCCGCAATCCGTGGGGCTGCGACCCTGTTAGACACCACCGTGGACTGAACGAGGAGAAGACCACTTGGAAATCACGACGTCGATGATCAAAGAACTGCGAGATGCGACGAGCGCTGGCGTTCTGGACTGCCGAGAGGCGCTGGACGAGACCGGCGGAGATTTTGAGAAGGCCATCGCCTATCTGCGCGAGAAGGGCCACTCCGAAGCGGCGAAGAAGAGTGAGGCCGCAGCCTCAGAGGGACGAGTAGAAGCCTATGTGCACCACGGCAGCCAGGTGGGCGTGATGTTGGAGCTCAATTGCGAGACCGACTTCGTCGCTCGCACGGACGACTTCGCGAACCTGGCCCATAACCTTGCCCTCCACATCGCCTTTGCCGCGCCGCGCTACTTCACCCGTGAGACGGTACCGGAGGACGTGATCGAGGAGGAGAAGCGGATCTACCGCAAGCAAGCTCTGGAAGAGGGGAAGCCAGAAGACATCGTGGAGCGCATCGTCGAGGGGCGGATGCAGAAGTTCTACCAGCAGGTCTGTCTGCTGGAACAGCCATTTGTCAAGAACGAAGACAAGACGATCGAGGACCTGCTCAACGAGGCCACCATGGCGTTCGGCGAGCTCGTTGTCTTGAGCCGTTTTGAGAGGTACGAGGTCGGGGAGTAGCCTGTGTCCTGGACGCCCGGCGGTGAACCTCGGCCTGTAGCCAAGCCGCGGGATTGCCGCCGGGGCGTCGCGCGAGGCAAGGAACGATGGCTGTAGCTACGTACAAACGAGTCTTGCTCAAGCTGGGCGGCGAATCTCTTGCCGAGCCCGGCGGCTTTGGCATCAGTCCTCACATGGCAGAGGAGGTCGCCGCCAAAGTGCAGGCAGTCCACGCTCTGGAGACGGAGGTGGCGATCGTCCTCGGCGCTGGCAACATCTGGCGCGGTCGTGATGGCTTGGCGCACGGCATGGACCGGGCCACCGCCGACCACATGGGTATGCTGGCCACCGTGATGAACACCCTTGCGCTGGCCGACGCTCTCGAGCGAATGGGGACCACGATCCGGGTTCAGACCGCCATTGAGATGCGAGCCATTGCCGAGCCGTACATCCGGCTCCGAGCCATTCGCCACCTGGAGAAGGGACGGATTGTCATCGTCGGCGGCGGCACGGGCAACCCGTACTTCACCACCGACACGGCAGCAGCGCTCCGAGCCATGGAGATCAACGCCGATCTGCTGATCAAGGCCACGAAGGTGGATGGGGTCTACGCCGAAGATCCGCTGGAGAACCCGGATGCAGAGCGTTTTGAGGCACTCACCTACATGGAGGCTCTGGAGATGCGCGTGGGAGTCATGGATGCCACGGCCATCTCGCTCTGCATGGAGAACGATCTCCCCATCATGGTGCTCAATATGTGGCAACCCCACAGCCTTGAGAAAGCAGTGCTGGGCGAAGCGATCGGGACACTGATTTCACGGTAACTATGTATCAAGAACTACTTCGCGAGACAGAGAAACGGGCCCACAGAGCTCTGGAGGTACTGCAGTCAGACCTGCGCACCATTCGCACAGGACGTGCCTCTCCAGCCTTGTTGGAGCGCGTGATGGTTGACTACTACGGGCAGCCAACGCCCCTCAACCAGCTGGCGGTCATATCCGCGCCGGAGCCCACCCTGCTTGTCGTCCGGCCATACGACCCGAAGTCCCTGGAGGAGATCGAACGGGCGATCCTGAAGTCCGATGTCGGCCTGACGCCGTCGAATGACGGCAGGCTCATCCGTCTTCCCATCCCGCGCCTCACCGAAGAACGAAGGAAAGAGCTGGCCAAGATGGTGCGGCAGCGAGTCGAGGAAGGCAAAGTCGCACTGCGCAACATCCGCCGTGATGCCCTTGAGGACCTACGCGAGTTCGAGAAGGAGAAGCTGATCTCGGAGGACGAGTTCTACCGAGCAAAGGACGATCTTCAGGACCTCATCGACCGGTACACGGAGAAGATGGAAGAGATTAGCACCCGCAAGCAGCGAGAGATCATCGAGAGCTGACTCGTCGCTCGCTCGAGTGGTTTCATCCCATGCCCCCTGAATCTGAGACCGCCAGTCAATATCCCCCTCTGCAGCGCGTACCGCGCCACGTTGGCGTCATCATGGACGGGAACGGACGCTGGGCCCGTCGTCGAGGGCTGCCGAGGATTGCCGGTCATCGCGCCGGAACGGAAAACCTGCGCCGGGTGCTGCGCGCCGCAGTGGAATTCGGCATACAGTATCTGACCATATACGCTTTCTCCACCGAGAACTGGGGCCGCCCGGAGAGCGAGGTGCAGGGCCTCCTGTCGATCCTCGAACGCGTGATCGATCGGGAAGTCCCCAAGTTGCACGAGCAAGGGGTGCGGTTGTGCCACCTGGGGCGCATGGAGCGCATCCCCGCGAAACTCGAGAAGCGGGTTCGGGAAGCCATTGAGTTGACGAAGGACAACGATCGTCTGGTTCTTAACGTTGCCTTCAACTACGGAGGCCGAGCCGAGATTGTGGACGCCGTGCGTCAGATCATCGCGGATGCGATACCGGCTGGAGATGTCGACGCAGATCTCATCGACGAGTACCTCTACACAGCGGGACAACCCGACCCGGACTTGATCATCCGCACCAGCGGGGAGATGCGTCTCAGCAACTTCCTCGTCTGGCAGGCGGCCTATGCGGAGTTCTATACTACTCCCACCCTGTGGCCCGATTTCGACAAGGAAGAGCTCTACGAAGCCCTCCAGGATTTCGACCAGCGCGAACGTCGCTTTGGTCTGGTCCCCGGGAAAGCCGCGACCGAGTAGTACCGAAAACTCCAGCACCGGTGCTTCTTGTGCCGGTGGATCGCTCCCGAACACTGCTGACCTGTGCTACGTACCCGTCTGCTTACTGCCATCGTCTTGATTCCGATCGTCATCTGGCTCGTCTACCTGGGCGGCCTCCCGTTCGTGGCTCTGGTAGCAGGCCTCACGGCGCTCGCTGAGATCGAGTTCTGTCTGCTGATTGCACGCCGCTTCCAGCCGAGTCACCTGTTTGGGGTCGCCCTGGTGTGGCTCTTCCTGCTGGACGCACGACTCACGGAGGGGGGCGTGCTCCGACCCGGGCTGGTCGCAGTGCTGTGTATTTCGCTCATCTGGCAGATCGTTCGCCACCGTCACCTGAAGACGACAGATTGGACCGGTGTGATCGCCAGCGGCTTGTACCTGGGGGCGTACGGGTCGTGCCTGATCAAGCTGCGCCAGTTGCCCGGAGACGGCCTCTGGTGGACCCTCATCGCCATACCGGCGATCCTGTTCGCCGATTCGGGCGCCTATTTCGTTGGATCGGCGTGGGGGCAGCACAAACTCGCACCGTCCCTCAGCCCTGGCAAGACCTGGGAAGGATACGGAGGTGGCATCCTGGTGGGCAGCCTGGCGGCGGCCGTCTTGGCCTGGCTTTGGGGATTCAGGACCGACCCGGGAAGCGCCATTACCGCGCACCAGGGGCTTCTCCTCGGGGCACTCATCAGTGGACTTGCCCCCATCGGAGACCTGACCGTCTCGATCATCAAGCGAGAGGCGGGTGTGGACAACAGCGGCAAGCTGCTGCCTGGCCACGGCGGCGTGCTCGATAGGCTGGACAGCGTCCTGTGGGCTGCTGCGATCGGCTACTACTACGTCGTCTGGCTGGTGAAGTAACCCCTGAAAGAGAAGGAGGAAGTCCAATGGAAAGAGAACGATTGGTCCGCGACATCTACCACAAAGGTGTCATCTTCTGCAAGCCGGAGACCCCTCTCCAGGAGGTGGTTCGGGTGATGGCGGACACCGAGATCCACGCGATCATGGTCGCCGAGCGCGAAGGCAACCCGCCGGTGGGGGTGGTCTCTCACATGGATACCATCGCTCACTACAGCGAAGATCTGACAGCTATCCAGGCTCGCGACGTCATGACCCCCGAGGTGGTCAGCATTGCGCAGAACGCGACGGTGAAAGACGCAGCCAAGAGGCTTCTGGACAGTGACATTCACCGCCTGCTCGTGGTCGACGACGACAAACCTCTGGGCATTCTCTCGACCACGGACATCATCCGCGAGATGCGCGGCGCCCGCTGGGTCTGGTATCTGGACTGAGCAGATACCACCCACTCCAGTCTCCGGGGGACAGGCATGGTCGAACGAATCATCACCATAGAGAGACACATCGTAGAGCAGGAGCGTGAGTTCCCTGAGGCAACAGGCGTGTTCTCAAGCCTGTTGTACGACATGGCGCTGGCAGGCAAGATCATTGCCCGCGAGACCACTCGCGCTGGCCTGGTGAACATCCTGGGCTCGGCAGGCGAGATGAACGTCCAGGGCGAAGAGCAGATGAAGCTCGATGTCTTCGCCAACCAGGTAATCATCCGCATGAACTCCTTCACCGGACGGCTTGCCGTGATGGCGTCCGAGGAGAGAGAGGGCATCATTCACGTCCCCGCGGGATACGGGACTGGAAAGTACGTCCTCGTCTTCGACCCCCTCGATGGCTCGTCGAACATCGACATCGCCGCCACCATCGGCACCATCTTCGCCATCTACGGGCGTCGAAGCGAGGAGGGCCCCGGGACTGTGGACGACTGCCTCCAGCCAGGGCGCGACATCGCAGCGGCAGGCTACATCATCTATGGCTCGAGCACCATGATGGTCTACACGACAGGACGGGGGGTGCACGGCTTCACCCTCGATCCCACCCTGGGGGAGTTCCTCCTGTCCCACCCCGATCTGCGCATTCCGGACAAACCGAAGTACCACAGCGCCAATCACGCGCACGAGAAGTTCCGCTCACCCGGAATCCAGCGATACACCCGCTGGCTCCAGGGCATGGACGAAGAGGATCAGCGCAATCCGCTCTCAGAGCGGTACATCGGCGCCCTGGTGGCCGATGTTCACCGCAACCTGTTGAAAGGGGGGGTCTTCTACTACCCGGCAGACTCCAGATACCCCGACGGCAAACTGCGCTTGATCTACGAAGCGAATCCTCTGGGCTTCATCGTGGAGGAAGCCGGTGGATATGCATCGGACGGGCACCAGAGCATCCTGGACATCGAACCAGAGGAGTTGCATCAGCGCACCCCCCTGTTCATTGGAAACCGACACCTGGTGGAGAAGGCGGAAGACTTCATCGCCAGATACGACTCGTAGAAGCGTTTCGCAGACAGACAGTCGCACAGATAGGAGTAAGACAGAGTGAACGAGCAGATAGACATAACCAGCTTGCGGGAAAAGACGATGGACGAGCTGCGCGAGTTAGCCAGAGAATGGGACGTTTCCGGCTACAGCTCGCTGAAGAAGGAAGAGCTCATCATGCGCCTGCTCCAGGCCAAGACAGAGCGCGAGGGCTTGATCTTCGGCGGGGGCGTGCTCGACATCATCGACGAGAACAAAGGGTACCTGCGTCCCGACGATTACAAGCCGAGCTCAAACGACATCTATGTGTCGTCGTCTCAGATCCATCGCTTCGGCTTGCGAACCGGCGACCTGGTGCTGGGCCAGATAAGGCCACCCAAGGAGAACGAGAGGTACTACAGCCTCCTGCGCGTAGAGGCGGTGAACGCCCGCGACCCGGAGGCGGCGAAGCGGCGCCCCCGCTTCGAGTCACTGACGCCCATCTTCCCCCTGGAGCGCTTCTACCTGGAGCGACCTCGGGGCAATAAGACGACCCGTCTCCTCAGCATGATCTCGCCCGTCGGCAAAGGGCAGCGCGGGCTCATCGTGTCTCCGCCGAAGGCCGGTAAGACCACGGTCCTCAAGCACATCGCGAATGGCATCACCAGCAGCCATCCGGAGGTCCGTCTGATGGTCGTCCTCATCGGCGAGCGCCCGGAGGAGGTCACGGACATGGACCGTTCGGTGGACGCCGAGGTCATCAGCTCAACCTTCGACGAGCACGCCCGCAGCCATACCCAGGTCGCAGAGATGGTTCTGGCGCGTGCCAAGCGTCTGGTTGAGGAGGGTGAGGACATCGCCATCCTCCTCGACAGCATCACCCGCCTCTCCCGCGCGTACAACCTGGTCGTGCAACCCAGCGGCCGCACCCTATCCGGCGGCCTCGACCCCGCCGCCCTCTACCCTCCGAAGCACTTCTTCGGGGCCGCACGCAACATCGAGGACGGCGGCAGCCTGACGGTTATTGCCACCTGCCTCGTGGATACGGGCAGCCGCATGGACGACATGATCTACGAGGAGTTCAAGGGCACGGGCAACATGGAGCTTCACCTCAGCCGCAGGCTAGAGGAGAGGCGCATCTTCCCCGCCTTCGACATCGAACGCTCGGGCACGCGGCGGGAGGAGTTGCTTCTGGATGAGGAGACGCGGCGGAAGGTCTGGCTCATGCGACAGCGATTTATCGACTCACTGTCCTCCGGCTACACGCAAGCCCAGGCCATGGAGGAGCTGCTTCAGGTCCTCCGAAGCACCAAGAGCAACGAGGAGTTCCTGAACTTGTTCGTCGAGTAACGGGTAAGAAGAAGCGCCAGCCCAGACGCTGGCGCCGCGCGGCGACGCTGTGATTCCAGCCTGGCGCTACCGTAGCGCCGTCACGAATCCCCGGACCGCCTTCGCAACCTCCTGCGGTTGCTCCAACATCACCATGTGGCCCGCCCCTTCCAGGGTGACGAGCCGTGCAGCCGGAATGTGCTCAGCCAGAAACCGTGCGTACTTCGTCGGGGTCAGCTTGTCCGCCGTCCCGCTCACCACTAGGGCGGGGACCTCGATCTCTCCCAGGCGATCTATGAGGTCGAATTGATCACACGCCAGGAAGTCGCCCAATAACACCTCCGGTCCGGTGTCCTTGAGGGCCTCGCGACCCAGCTCCACCCACGATTGGTCTGCGTCCGCGGACCACGCGTAACGGGTAATAAGCTCGACCGCACCCTTGAAATCGTCCTGGATGGTCTCCAGAATCGCCGGTGCGACACGAAGCCGCGCACCCGTTGCGATCAATCCAAGCGCTCTCACCGGGACGGGATGATACAGAGCAAGCGTCTGAGCGATCGCGCCGCCCATGGAGTGCCCCACGACGACGGCCCGACCGACGTCGACCGCCTCCAGGAACGCGGCGACGGCGTCTGCATACCCCTCGATCGTCTCACGTCCCGGTCCCCCCGACCGGCCGTGACCGGGCAGGTCCAGCGTGTATACGGTCGCTTGGTCCATACGCCGCAGCTCTGGAGGCCAGTGAATCCGCGATCCCCCCGCCCCGTGCACCAGGACCAGCGTGGGCCCGCTCGTCGGCCCTCGCCCCACGGTGTAGAACAGCTCCCCTGCACCGGTCTCTATCCCAGGCACGCCCGGTCCTCCCCCCGTTGAGCCCCGCCGTCCGACCGTGCCGTCGGCAGCGTGCTCAGAGTCTCTCCCCGCAGCGCCAGCCGCATCGCCCGGCGATCGTCCCAGGGGTACTCCGTGGTCCCGAAGCACATGCTCTGCTCGTGCCCTTTCCCGCAGGCGATCACCACGTCGCCCGCCCGTGCCATCTCACAGGCTCGCAGGATCGCCTCGCCTCGATCCGACACCGGAAACAGATCCACACCTTCCCGCTTCCCTTCAGCGGCCGCGGCTCTGACGCTCTCCGCCATGATCGCCTCCAGGCTCTCGGTGCGCGGATCCTCTGCGGTCACGATGACGACGTCCGCCAGCTGCCCGGCGATCCGCCCCATCAGCGTTCGCTTCTCGCGATCCCGCAGACCGGCGCACCCGAACACGACCACGACTCGGCCGCTCCCCTCCGCCATCCCCCGGGCCGCCATGAGGGCTTGCTTCAGCGCGTTCGGCGTATGGGCGAAGTCGACGATGGCCAGATGCGCCTGCCCCGCCTCAATGCGCTCCATCCGCCCCGGCACACCCCAGAACGACGCGATTCCCTCGGCTATCGCCTCCAGCGGAACACCGAGGGCCACCCCTGCCGCGGCAGCGGCCAGGATGTTCCGGACATTGTACCGCCCAACCAGCGCGGTCTCAATCGGAACCTGACCCATGGGCGTATGAAGGCGCAGTCGGGTTCGGTCTACGTCATACGCCACGCCACGGGCGGTCACGTCGGCGTCCCCGTCCAGCGAGTAGACGATCTGACGATCGGCACGCAGCGATCGCAAGAGGCAGAGCGAATCGTCATCTCCGTTCAAGACCGAGACCTTTGGGACGCCCGGCTTGCGAAAAGAGCCGTCCAATCCCTCGAACAACTTGGCCTTTGCCCTCCGATAGGCATCCAGAGACCCGTGATAATCGAGGTGCTCGTGGGTGATGTTCGTCACCACCGCCACGTCGAAGTCACAGCCCGCCACCCGATCCTGGGCCAGCCCGTGCGAGGTCACTTCCAGGACCGCGTGGGTCGCGCCCGCCTCCACCATCCCGTCCAGGTACTGCTGGACCGCGGGCGGATCCGGCGTCGTGGTATGGAGGCCCGTCATCGCCTCCGTCTCACTCCCCTCCCCTGAGTCGCCCGAGGGAATGATCGCCTTCACCGTGCTGATCATCCCCGCCTTCACGCCGGCCGCCCGCAGGATCCCGTGCAGGAGCGTCACCGTGGTCGTCTTTCCGTCCGTGCCCGTGACGCCCACCAGCGTCATCTTCCGCGACGGCAACCCCTCCCAAGCAGCGCACGACCACCCCCACGCCTCCCGCGCGTTCCGCACACGCACGTACGTGAAATCCCCTCCCGCGCCCCCGTCCACCTCGTCAGGAGGAAGCTCCCCAATCACGGCGACCGCGCCGCTGTCCACCGCCTCGCCCACGAAGCGGTGCCCGTCCACTTGCCCACCCGGGATGGCGACGAACAGATCGCCCGGCTCCACGCGGCGGGAGTCAGCCGCGATGCCCTCGATTTCGACGTCCTCGCCCAGGCAGTTCAGCACCGCCGGGAGGTGATCCAGGAGATCGGACAGCCTCATTTGCAGCGGGGCTCGGGCCTTCTGGCCTTGATCTCCAGCGCCCGATCCGTCTGGTCGTTCAGAATCTTCTGCCCCAGCTCCGTGCCGTACACAGTCAGCTCGGCCATCTGGGTGAAATCGTCCATCGCGACGTTTTCGCGCAGATCGACCTGGAAGCGGCGGAAGTCGAGCGCTTCGAAGAACGTATCCACCAAGTGAACTTGCTGATCGTCGGCCGACCGCAGGAAAGCCCCCAGCACCGGCCCAATCCACTGCCACGCCCAGAACCGCATCACGTCCTTGGGCCGGAGGCTGTGCGGATCGCGGCCCGTGCCCAGGCTGATCAACGTGGTCCGAGCGGGGTCCCAGTCGAGGACGAATTGCCCCTCATACGCAGCCAGGTAACACGGGTTCGAGTACGCCCCGACCCCGCCGTCTACGAACCGCGCCTCGACGGGGGGGAAATACGTGGGCACCGAGGACGAAGCGAGCACTGCCTTGACCACCGGCCAGTCGGCGTACTCCTCCTTCCACGGCTTGACGAACCGGGTGCGATTCTCCACCACGTCGAACGTGGTGATGACCACGTCGATCGGCGGATCGTTTGTCCAGAAGTCCCCCATCGTCCGGTCGCCGATGTACCGCCGCAGCGCAGCCCGCAGCGGCTCCAGAGGATACCGATACCGGACCAGGGGCCACAGCCACGCGCGCCACGACCGGTGGAATACCAGGGGACCGAACATCGTGTACAGCCGGTGCATCGCCGCCCCGCTCAGGCCCATCCCGATCCCGGCCGCGATGATCGACCCGGTCGACGTGCCCGCCGCCATGTGGAAGATCTCCCGACTCGGCCGGCCCAGGTGGTCCTCTAGAATGGCCAGCGCCCGAGCGGGGATCACGCCGCGGATCCCCCCGCCGTCTATGGCGACCGCCACGTGTTCGCGAAAGGGTCTCATATCCGGCTGCCTCCGCCGATGGTTCGTCCGTGGTCCGGCCTACACCAGGAAGTCGCGCAGCTTCTGCCCCCGGCCGGGATAGCGCAGCTTCCGCAGCGCCTTCGACTCGATCTGCCGGACCCGCTCCCGCGTGACGTCGAAGGCCTGTCCGACCTCCTCCAGCGTGTGCGTCTTCCCGTCCTTCAGGCCGAAGCGCATCTCCAGCACGGCTCGTTCCCGCTCACTGAGCACCTCCAAAGAGGATCGTACGCGCTCCTTCAACAACTGATCGTACGCCGCGTCCGCCGGTCCCTGGATGCTTTCGTCCTCGATGAACTCACCCAGGACGCCATCCTCCTCCGTCCCCACCGGCATCTCCAGCGACATCGGCTCCAGCGCGATGCGCAGGATACGGCGCACCTCCTCCGAGGCAGCGTTCAGCTTGTGCTTGAGCGCGGGCGTCAGCGGCTGGTCCTCGCCCAGCGCCTCGCGGATGGCGGCTCTCTCGTCCGCGGTCAGCATTTCCGACTCCAGAGCCAGCTCCTTCGACGTAGCCTCCCGACCGAACTCCTGTACCAGGCGTCGCTTGAGGCGAATCAGGCGGTTGATCTTTTCCACCATATGGACCGGGATACGAATGGTGCGGGCCTGATCTGCAATCGCGCGGCTGATCGCCTGGCGGATCCACCACGTCGCGTACGTGGAGAACTTAAACCCCTTGGTGTGATCGAACTTCCGGATCGCACGCATCAACCCGATGTTCCCCTCCTGGATCAGATCCAGGAAGGATATTCCGCGCCCCGTGTAGTTCTTCGCCACGCTCACCACCAAGCGCAGATTCGCCTGCGCCATCAATTGCTGAGCCTCCAGCGCGCGGTCCGTCACCGCAGTCCAGCGGGCCACGAGGTCCCCCTCCGAGAGCTCGTCTCGGAGCTCATCGAGCCCTGGGAACGCGTGGCGCTCCTGCCATACCTCATCGATCACGTCGATGACCTCTCTGGGAAGAACGTAGAGCGCCCTGAAGACGCTCAACATCCCGTCGGCCAACGCCGTTCGGATCGCGTCCTTCGAGCTCGTCCACCCGTGCTGCTCCAGGAAGGAGTAGACGTACGAGGACTGGTCTGGCAATACGGTGTCGTGGAGGATGGCCGCCTCCTTCGTCAGAGCGCTCAAGTCGGGCGTCGGGATGCCCAGCTCGCCGCAGTGGGTCTCGACGCTGCTCCACGCCTCCCCCAACTCATCCAGCAGCGCATCCAGCACCTGCTGGCCCGTCACCTCGCCGTCGCCCTCCGCCAGACCCGCTCTCAACTCCTCCAGGTAGGTACCCGCCACCCGCTGGGACGAGAGCCACACTTCCTCGTGGTGCTCCAGTAGAGGTACCTGGCCGATCTCC
The DNA here is from genome assembly GCA_041687115.1 of Anaerolineae bacterium. Taxonomy (GTDB): domain Bacteria; phylum Chloroflexota; class Anaerolineae; order B4-G1; family B4-G1; genus SKLM01. The sequence continues at coordinate 13,103 of JAWLCP010000006.1, read as the reverse complement.
AGCAGGTACATCCGCACCGGATCGTCGGAGGGCTTGATCAGCGGCTCGGTCACGATCTCGTCCGTCTGCTGCTCGATCTCCTCCAACTCCTCCGAGGTTGGCTCTTCCTCGTCGTCCAGGATGTCCTCCTGACCTCCCTCCGCCGGCAGCTCCACCAACACCGAGGGAGAATCCTCCTCCGACGACTCCCCGATCGTCTCGTACACCTCGCGGAGTTGTTGAACGATCTCGTCTTCCTGGATCGGCGCGGACTTCTGTTCCTCAGTCATCATCCCCCCACCAACTGAAGCATCCTTAGAGCGAGCTACGCAATCTCCCGCGACTGGGCCAGCGCGCGCTGCGTCTTCAACAGCATCTGCGTGTGCGCCAGGTGAGCCTGGTCGTACTGCTTTCCCCGTGGATCCCCCTCCTCGTGAGCCTCAACCATCAGCAGCTTGAGATCCTGGACCAGCTGCTTGAGACGCCACTGCCGCAGGCGCAGCAGCGTCACCACCACATCCCGCACCAACTGCTCGTCGGCCAGATGCACGTCGTCCTCACCGTCCAGCCCGTCCAGCTCGTCCCGCACGCCCTCCGGCAGCTCCTCGCGCAGCATTGCCGTCGAGACAGACGGCCTGCTCTCGAGGAGTGCATCCCACGCCTCGAAAATCGCTCGCAGGCTCACCTGCGTGAAGTCCTCAGGCGTCACGGGATCGAGCCCTCTCTCGTCCAGCAGCGTGTCGACCCGCGGCAACAGGCTCGGGCGTCGAAGCAGCATCGACAGACAGTAGCGCTCCAGAAGGAGCTCCGGCCTCTCGTCGCCCCCTTCCTCCCCATCCCCATCCTGTCGCCCCTGCCTCCCCCTGCCGCGGTACCGTCTGACCGCCCCCCGCTCCGTGCTCCGCAGACGCGCTACCACCGCCCGCTCGTCCACCCTCAACGCCCTGGCGACCTTCTGGACGTAGTCCTCCCGCTCCACCGGATTCGCCACCGCCCGAAGAACCGGCAGCAGCTCGTCCACCGCCCGCGCTTTCGCCTTCGTATCGTTCAGGTCGAGGTCGTCCACCAGGAGCTCCAGGTAGAAGTCGACCACCGGCAATGCCTCCGCTACCAGCCTCGACCACGCCTCCGCATCCTCGCGGATCACGTCATCCGGGTCCTTCCCCGCCGGCAGCTCCAGCACCCGCATCTCGGCCCCCAGGCGGCCCTCGTACCCCAGCAGCCCGCGGGGATCGAAGACCGGCTCCCATTCCTTGTCCAGTGTTTCTCGCGCCACCTCGACGCCGTGCAGCGTCGCCTGCACGCCCGCCGCGTCTGGATCCAGGGCCAGCAGAATGCGCTTGGTGTATCGCTGAATCTGCCTCAGCTGGGCCTCCGTCAGAGCCGTGCCCATCTGAGCCACCACGTTCTTGTACCCCGCTTGATGGGCCTGCATCACATCCATGTACCCCTCGGCGATGACCACGCACTCCTCGTCGCGGATGGCGCGCCGGGCCATATGAAGCCCGAACAGCGTCTTGCTCTTGTCGAAAACCGAGGTCTTGGGCGAGTTCAGGTACTTAGGGACACCGTCCGGATCCAGCGTCCGGGCGCCGAAACCGATCGCCCGGCCACGGCGGTCCCGAATCGGGATGATGAGTCGATCCCGGAATCGATCGTACGTCCCACCGGTCTCCCGCTCGATGACCAATCCCGCCTGCAGCAGATCGTCCACGCTGTACCCCTGCTTCGTGAGGTAGTCGCGCGTCGAATCCCACTCGGGTAGGCTGTAGCCCAGCTGAAACGCCTCTACGGTGGCATCCGTCAGGCCGCGGTCGTCGACGTACCGGCGCGCCTTTTCCGCCTCGGGCGCATTCAAGAGGACGTGGTGATAGTAGCGGGCCGCCGTCGCCAGCACGTCTCGGATCCGCTCGGCCTCCTCGGCCGCCTCCTCCTGCGCCGGGGTCGGGGGCCGGATCTCCACCCCGGCCCGCCTCGCCAGCTCCTCCAGCGCCGTCCGGAAATCCCACCCCTCCATCTTCATCACGAAGTTGAAGATGTCGCCGCCCTCGTTGCACGCCCCGAAGCAGTACCAGCGCTGGCTCTCCGGGAAGACCACAAACGACGGGGTCTTCTCCGAATGGAAGGGACACAGGGCTTTATAGTTCCGCCCCGACTTGTTGAGTTGAACGTAGGAAGAGACCACCTCGACGACGTCCAGACGGTCCTTTACCTCGTCGATGACACTCACAGCAGCCTACCCTTGCCCTCTCTCCATCCTCACCCGACCTGCGGTTCGCTAGAGCAGTCAGCCACAGCGCTGAGAAGAAACCGTTGAGCATTCGACGTGACGAGGTGCGGCCCCTGTCGCCACTCACTAATTGTACTCAACCTGCGCACTCCGGCAAGTCTGCCGCCGTGTCATTGCCCAGGCCGCCAGTAGTGGACGAATCTCCATCGAAACGCCTGAAACGGCCATTTTGCCTCTTGTGATCTGTCGCGACTTGTTGTACAATAGGTGGTAGACAAAGTCCTGCGGACGAGGTCCTCCCTTCGTCCGCACCGCTGGAAACGGGATGGCTCTTCACCCAGGCTTTGGTCTGGTGGGTAACCTGGCACACTGGACCCCGTCCTTGGCTAGTTTGAGGGACAATGATGACACATCGGTTACCTCTGCTGCTCCTGGTCCTTAGCCTCATCTTCGTCACTGGACCCGCTGGATGGGCCCAGGGCTCGGATGAGGCGTGCCGGTACTTCCCGGAGACGGAGCAGTACGTCTGTGGCTCTTTTCTCGAGTTCTTCGAGAGCCGTGGTGGCCTGGAGATCTTCGGCTACCCGTTGAGCCCGTCGTGCCAGGACCCCACCCATGGGAACCTGAGGATCCAGTACTTCCAGCGCGCCCGGTTCGAGCTGCACCCCGACGCCCCTCCCGCCTATCGCGTGCAGCTGGGACTCCTCGCCGACGAGCTCGACTACATATTCCCGCCCGTTCCTGAGGAGAAGGTCCCCCGTTCCAACACCCCCCTTCACCACTACTTCCCGGAGACCCGGCACACCGTCTCCTACGCCTTTCTCGACTACTTCCGCGAGCACGGAGGCATCGACATCTTCGGCTATCCCCGCTCCGAGTTCATGCACGAGGCTGGGCGCGTCGTTCAGTACTTCCAGCGTGCGAAGATGGAGTGGCACCCCGAGAGCCCGCGAGATTCTCTCATCGAGCTGACCAACCTGGGTGAGGAGTACCTCGACCGTTTCGGCCCTCCCCCGGGCTGCGATCAGGAAGCTGTCCCTTCGCGGGAAAGCGCTGACGCTCTGGCCACCGTCGCCGCCTCGTCTCATTGCCGCTACTTCGAGGAGACTCAGCACTACGTCTGCGATGACTTCCTCGACTTCTTCGAGGCTCACGACGGCCTCAGGGTCTTCGGCTACCCCCTCACCGAGGCGTTTGCTGACCCCACCCGCGGGCACATGCGGGTCCAGTACTTCCAGCGCGCCAGAATGGAGTGGCATCCGGAGGCGGGCACCGACGGCGAAGTTCAGCTCGGACTCCTCGCCGACGAGCTGGGATACACCTTCCCGCCCATCCGACCGGACCGCATTCCGTCCTCAGACGATGAGACCCGACGCTACTTCCCGGAGACCGGCCACACGGTTGAACACCAGTTCCTCCAGTTCTTCCGCGAGAACGGTGGCGTGACCATGCTCGGCTACCCTCGTTCCGAGATGACCTTCGAGGACGGGGAGATTGTCCAGTACTTCCAGCGGGCCCGGCTGGTCTGGGACCCCGCCGAGCAGTCCCATTACGGCATCAAGTTGGCCAACCTGGGCGAGATCTACGTCGAACGGATCGGGATCCCGGGCGACTACGACCGGCCACTCCCCCCCAGCAGACACAAGCCTGGCGCCGGCTCGGAGGACGACGTCACGCCCCCGCCATCGTTGACCCAGCTCAAAGCCACGGCGTCGGTTCGCCACCCGGTCGCCGAGAGCCTCACGACCCAGACCCTCTACCTCTACGTCCAGGACCAGCGGGAAAGGCCAGTCGAGGGGGCAGCCCCCACCGCTGTCATCCGCTACCCGGACCGCCAGGACGTGCTCATGATGTCTCTCACGGACCCCCACGGGTTCTCCCAGCTGAGCTTCCAGGTCCGCCCCGCCAATCCCAAGGAGAGGATCGTCATCGACGTCATCGTCGTCAACAGCCACTCCACCCTCACCGTCCAGACCTTCTTCGTCACCGCCTACTAGCCGACGCTCTCCCGCCCCGTCGTCCGCCGCCTCCGCCACCCGGCCCAGGCGCACCCTCGCCCGGCCCTACCGGTCTGCCATCCGGCAGAACAGCCGATCGTACTGCGGAGCCATGGCCGTCCAGTCGAAACGCGCCACGGTCGATCGGAGCTCCGCCGCCACCCGCCGGGCACCCTCCCGGTTTTCGAGCGCCCGGCGCAGCAGACCCACCAGTCCCTCGAAATCGCGGTACAAACAGGTGCCGTGATGCCTCTGTAGAATCAGCTCCGGATACGAGAGCCGATCCGGAAGGACCGGAAAACAACCGCTGTAGATCGCCTCCACCACGGCCACGCCGAAGAACTCGTGGATGGCGGTGCTGACCACCACGTCCGAGCGCCGGAGCAGCCTCCGGTACGCCTCATCCTCGGCGTAGCCAAAGTGGACCACCCGCTCGCCCAGCCGCGCCCGTGCGGCCTCGAACTCCGGCGCGGTCTGCCGGTAGCTGCGCCCCGACAGGACGACGCGGAAGCCCACCCCCTGCTCCATCAGCGCGTACAGAGCGCGGAAGAACGTCTCCGGGTCCTTGTCGTACTCCCAGCGCTGGTTCCACACGATCACTGGCGGCTCGCCCCCACGCTCGTGCCGCGGCCCGCGGTCGAGGCGGAGCAGATCGACCCCTACCGGCAGCACCGCCGACTTGGCCTGCACCTCGTCCACCCGGTGGAGGTGCGTATAGTCGGGGAAGTGCTTCAGCATGTTCGGCAGCGCCTCAAACCAGTCCGCCACGTGGTACCGCGAGTTGAAAAAGACCCGGTTGGCAGCCACCATCGAGAGCCAGTTGATCATCCCATACGTCAGATCCCGGGTCTCCCCCGGCGCCACAGGATACGTCAGCTGATTCTCGTGGCAGTAGAAGGCGGTGGGAACGTCAGAGAGGAAGTCCCGCGTGAGCCCGAGGAAGGCGGGTAAATTCACCATGTCCGAGGCGAGGATCAGGTCCGGCACGTCGTCGAGCCCGCGCGCCTCGTCCGCCAGCGTGAGCGCCCCGCCCTGCATGCGCCATTTCCAGAAGCGGGCCGGCAGCGACAGAAGCGTCACCTGGTGGTCGCTGTGGGCCGCGTACCCCTCCGCCCACGCCCGGTGGCTGCCACCGCAGTAGGGCGCCAGCACGAGGATCCGCATCGCGGGCCTACCCCTCCCGGACCGGCAGCCCCTGCGGCCCGATGCGGTACCGGTGGAGCCGCACGTCTGCCCCTGCCCCGCCCGCCCCGAACGAGAGCCTGCCGAGCACGCCCTGCCGCTCCACCCCGGCCAGCGCCGCGCCCACGCCGCTCCGCGTCGGTTCGCCGCCGACCGCCGCCTCCTCCAGCGCCTGAAGCAGAGTCCACGTCGACTCGTAAGCGGGGAGCGCCAGCGGCCCTGGCGCCGTGCCCCCCGACTCGTCGCCATAGGCGGCCGCGAACTCCTCGCCGCCCGCAACGTCCCCCGGCAGCGGCCACGGCGTCACGAAGCCCACCCCCACGGCAGCCTCGCCCGCCACCGCAGCGAAGTCGGGCGCCGCCAGCGCCGTGCCGCCCAGCACAGCGCCGGACCACCCGGCATGCCGCAGCGCCCCCACCGCCTCGCCGGCGCGAACGGGCTCCAGGTCGCAGATCACCACCGCCGGCTGCCGCTCTAGGACGTCCGCCTCCCATCCCTCCCGCTCCGGCGACACCACCGGCAGCGCCCCATCCGTCCGATCCCGCGCGGCCCGCTCCACCGCCTCGCCCAGCGGCCCCCCCTGGGTCACCAGAACAACCTCCCCCGCCGGCGCCAGCTGCCACGCCCGCTCCACCAGCGCCTCAGCCACTCGCTCCGCCGTGGGACCGAGGCGATAGATCCCCGCCTCTCCCCCCGGCGCATCCGGGAGGAAGACGGCGGGGGCGACGAAGGGGATCCCCGCCTCGACGTACGCGTCCACGGCCGCCGCCGTCGTCGCCTCGCGGAAGTGGCCGATCGCGCCCACCACCTCCGGGTCCACGTCCAGCTTCCCCACCTGCTCCGGCGCTACGGCCGGGTCCCCCCCGTCGTCGTAGGCGACCAGCTCGACGCCGTATCCGCCCACGCCGCCGTCCTGGTTCGCCTCGACCAGCGCCAGCCTGACCGCGTAGATCACGTCGTACCCCACGTACCGGTACTGCCCCTCAAAGGGCGCCACCAGCCCGATCTTCACCGTGGGGCGCACCGACCCGGGGAACCTACAACCGCGCAGAAGAGGAAGGGGAAGAAGGACGAACAGGATGAGAGACGCCGCGCGGAGCCCCCGATGCATACCGCGGCGGACGTGCTGCCCCATCCGTCCCAGATGGCTACGGGATCTGACCACCACACCGTTCGTAGTTGGCGTAGTGCTCCGCGTCGGTCTCGGCGAACAGGTGGCTGCCGTCGTCCTTCGTGCAATCGACGAGGAAGAAGTAATAGTCGGTGTCCGCGGGCTGCGCCGCGGCCTTGATCGAGGCCAGGCCGGGGCTGCAGATCGGCCCGGGCGGGAGTCCTCCGTGCTGGTAGGTGTTGTACAGCGAGTCGAACCCCAGATCCGTGGTCGACAACCCCGGCCACCACGCGCCGGGCTCCCCCATGCCGTACTGCACCGTCGGGCACGCCTCCAGCGTCCACCCGGCCTGCAGCCGGTTCCAGAAGACGCCGGCGATGACCGACCGTTCCTCCGCCACCACCGCCTCCCGCTCCACAATCGAGGCCAGCGTCACCAGCTCGTAGAGGCTGAGATCTCGCGCGGCGGCGTCCCCCCGCACCTCCGTCGTGACCCGCTCCTCGAACGTGGACAACATGCGCTCCACCAGGTCGGACGGGGTGGGATCCTCCGGCAGGCGGTACGTGTCCGGGAACAGGAACCCCTCTAGCGTGGCCGCGGGAGGCAGCTCGGCCAGGAAGGAGTACCCGTACCCCTCCTGCCGCCAGCCCGTCGTCACCAGCTCCAATAGCGCGTCCTCCGGGATGGTGGTCTGCTCCGCCACCTCGGCGGCCACCTGCTCCAGCCGCAGCCCCTCCGGGATCGCCACCATCTGCTCCGGACGCTGCCCGTCCTGCAGCGCCTCCGCGATCTCGGGGATGGTCATCGTCTGGCGGAGGGTGAACGCCCCGGCCTCGATCCCGGCATCGAGGTGGTGGTACTGCACGTAGCGCCGGAACAGCTCCGCGTCCGAGATCAGCCTCTTCCGCTCCAGCCGCTCGGCGATGCCGCCCGCCGTCTCCCCCTGCTGCACCACGAACGGCAACGGCGTGTCGTCGCTGCCCGCCGGACTCCGCAGCTGCTCCGCGCGGGCCTCCAGATAGGCGCGCAGCACCACGTCGTCGGGCGACGACGATCCGCACAGACTGATCGACAGGCCCCCCACGCCCAGCGTGGCGTGCCCCACGTTCCACACCAGACCCCCGAACGCCCCGAAGATGGCCACGAAGGCGACGGAGAGCGCAAGAGCGCGGCCAATTCTGTCCAAATTCACGCTTCCTTTCGTTCACGCGGGCCCAGGAACGTCGCGTCGGCCTGACTGTCCAGGTAGCTCTGCAAAATCACGGCCGCGGCGATAGCGTCGATCTCTCCGTCTGCCCGCGCCCGCCGCTTCGCCTTCTCCTTCCGCGTCATCCGCAGGATCTCGTCCGCAGCAGCTGTGGAGAACCGCTCGTCCCAGGGGATCACCGGCACCTCCAGATGCTCGGCCAGCGCCTCTGTGGTGCGGTCGACGCACGCCGCTTGGGGCCCGACCGTCCCATCCAGGCTCAGGGGCCGGCCCACCACCACCGCCTCCACGTCGTGCTCCTCCACCAGCGCGGCGATGGCGGCGAAGTCGGCCTTCCGGGACACGTGCTCGAGCGTCTCCAGAGGCCGCGCGATGGTCCCTGTCGCATCGCTGATGGCGACGCCGATGCGCCGCTCGCCGAGGTCGAGACCCAGAAGGCGCATCACGACTCGTCCGCGGTCAGCGACGACTTCGGCGTCACGTTCACGTCGATGCGCAGCGTAAGGAACGGCACCCGCTCCAGCCAATTCAGCTGATCGGGCCACTCAGGCCACAGCGCGAACTGCGGCGGCTCGGCCAGGGGGAGCTCGGCGGTCAGCGCCTCCCGCGCCTCCGCGACCGGCCGCCCGCGGATCAACTCCACCGCCTCGTCCACGTTCACCCGCGCAGCTGCGTACCCCTGGGCGGTGGCGGAGACCGAGAACCAGGCCGGGCCTTCCTCCTCCTCCGTCACGCTCCCCAGCTCAAACTCGGCGTCGATCAACTGGTGACCGGGCGGCAGCTTCTGGACCAGCGCCTGATATGCCACCGCCTGGACGTCGCCGCCGTCCACCGCCTGCCCGCTGACAAGCAAGCGCATGTTGAGACTTAGCGTGTCCGCCTCCTCGCCGATGAAGTGGGAGTACGACTTCTTGGGCACCGACTCCACCCGCAGCGACTGTCGGGGAAGAAATTCATTCTCCTCCAACAGGCCGTGAAGCTCGTAGTGGGCCTCGTTCAGCAGCTCCTGAGTCAGGCGTTCCCGCACCCGGTCGTAGTCCGCCTGGCTCACCACCGCCACCTCCTTCGGCTCCGCCCCGGTGGTCGGCTCCGGATTGATCACCCGCACCGCGGAGCCCACCACGCCCTCCACCCGGTTGATCTGGAGGGCGCCCACGTTTCCCGTCCGCTCGTCCAGCGCCTCAATCGGCGCCGTGGCCTGCCCGTCCGCCGGCACCACCACGTCCGCTGTGGTGCGGAACCGAATCGGGTAGCTGGTCGAGGAGGTGCGCACGATCGTCCCCGATGGCACCACGTAGTCCTGCGACAGCAGGGCGGTGAACAGCACCTGTCCCGTGGCCCGCCCGGCGGTCACGCTCGCCGTACCGCTCGTCCCCACCTCCGCGGTCCCCTCCACCTCCATCCCCACCCGCCGTGCCGGGACCACGCTGCCCGTCCCCACACCGGCCTCCTCTTCCGCATCCAGCGCAGGATCCACGGACACCGGCACCGTCACGCTGAGCGTCGTCCCCGAGGGAACCAGCGTCACCTCCGCGCGCGGGACGATCGCGTACGCGCTCGCCGCGAGCACCACGATCGCCGCCACGAACGCCACCCCGCGGACGCTCTGCCGGATCCACCCCAGCCACGCGGGCCGCGTCCCGGTCCGTTTCCGCTGCAGATCGACGGGCTGCTCCCACCAGTGCTGCGGCGGGGGCGCCACCTCCCGGGGCGCGTGTCCATTCCAGCGCCCCGCCGCGCACGCCTCCTCCACGCTGGGGAACGCCGGGAACCCACATCCGCGCGCCAGCGCGCGCCGCTCCGGATCGGGAGAGACGATGGCCACCTCCAGGTGGCGCCGCCGCGCCTCACGGCGAAGCAGATCGAAGTCCAGCTCGCGAGAGAGAAAGGGGATGTCCCAGGGGAGGAGCAGCGCCACCCGGCCGTCGCTGACCGCGTCCAGGCGGTAGCGGAGCGAGGCCCGATCGTCCTGGCGCTCCAGCGGCACGACCGCCGGCCGCTCCGAGCCCCTCCTGCCGGAGCCCATCTCGCCGCCGCTCACAATCCCCTCCCCCCTGCGCACGCACGCAGCGCCGCCGGAACAGTAGGTCGTCTCTGACGTCTTGCCCTGGACATTGACCTCTGCAGCGGCTCGCCTACCGCTCCAACTGCTCCTTGAGGATACTCGAGGCCTGCGCCAGCGCCTCGTCCAGCCTGGCCGGATCGCTGCCGCCCGCCTGCGCCATCGTCCGTCGGCCGCCGCCGCCGCCGCCCATAACCCGGCCGATGCGGCGCGCCAGGTCGGCCGCGTCCGCGCCCCGCCCGACCACGTCCGGCGTCACCGAGGCGACGAGCGCGGGCCGGCCGTCCATCACCGTGCCCAACACGAACACCCCGGACCCCACCCGATCCCGGAACCAGTCCGTCATCTCGCGGAGGCGATCGATGTCCGGCGCCTCCACCCGGGCCGCAATCATCGAGACCCCGGCCACCGTCTCCACCCGATCCACCAGCGACTCGAACGCCTCCCGCGCCAGGCGCTGCTGGAGCTGCTCGATCTTCTTGTGCGCCTCGTCTAGCTCCGCCTGAACCTCCTCCACGCGCCGCTCCAGATCCTGCGGCGGGACGCCCAGCCGGGCGGCCGTCCGCTCCAGTCGCTCCATCTGCTCCTCCACGAACCCGACCGCCCGCCGGCCCGTGACCGCCTCGATCCGCCGCACCCCCGCCCCCACACTCTCTTGGGAGACGATGTGGAACAGGCCGATCTCGCCCGTCTCGTGCACGTGCGTCCCCCCGCACAGCTCGCGGCTGAACGGCTGGTCGGGATCGCCCACCCGTAGCACGCGCACCATGTCCCCGTACTTCTCCCCGAAAAGCGCGATCACGCCCTCCTGGAGGGCCTGGCGGTAGGGCATCTCCGTGCTGTCCACCGGGTGGTTCGCCAGAATGGCCTCGTTCACCTCCTCCGTCACCGCCCGCAGCTCCTCGGGCGTCAACATCGAAGGATGCGTGAAGTCGAACCGCAGCCGCTCCGGCGCCACCAGCGAGCCGGCCTGCTGCACGTGCTCCCCCAGCGTGTGCCGCAGCGCCCGCTGGAGCAGGTGCGTGGCGGTGTGATTGCGGGCGATGTCCATGCGGCGCGCCCGATCCACCGCGGCGACGACCGGGTCGCCGACCCGGGGCCGCCCGCGCCTGACCTCCCCCGTGTGGACGATCAGCCCGGCCACCGGCTGCCGCACGTCCTCCACCTCGATCATCCACGCCGGCTCCCCGTCGCTTGTGCGGGCGCGGATCCGGCCCGTGTCCGACACCTGCCCCCCGGCCTCTACGTAGAAACACGTCTCCGGCAGCACCACGTCGACCCGGTCCCCCTCCCCCGCCTGCTCCACCGGCTCGCCGTCCCGCATCATCGCCACCAGCTCCGTCTCCAGCGTCAACGACCCGTACGGATCCTGCGCCACCCCGCCCTCGCCCACCAGCCCCTCATCCTGGAGGGTCAGCAGCACCCGCTGGTACCGGGCCAGCGTCTCCTCGTCGTCCATCGCGAAGGCCTCGGCCTCCCGGGCCCGCCGCCGCTGCTCCTCGAGCGCCGCCTGGTACCCGGCCTCGTCGATCGAGAACCCTCGCTCCTCGGCCACGTCCCGCGTGATCTCCAGCGGCAGCCCCAGCGTGTCGTATAGGTGGAAGGCCTCGTCGCCGGGGATGACCGTCTCCCCCCGCGCCGACAGCTTCTCCATCACCTCGTCCAGCCGGTCGAGCCCCTGGTCGAGTGTGCGCAGGAAGCGCTCCTCCTCCTGGGCGATGGTGTTCAGGATGAACGCCCGCCGATTCACCAGCTCCGGGAACGCCTCGCCCATGATCTCGATCACCACCTTCGCCACCTCGCCCAGGAACGGCTCGTCGAACCCCAGCTCCCGCCCGAAGCGGACGGCGCGGCGCAGGATCATGCGCAGCACGTAGTTGCGCCCCTCGCTGCCGGGCAGCACCCCGTCGCCGATGAGGAACGTCACCGCCCGGGCGTGGTCGGCGATCACGCGGTACGGCACGATGTGCTCCTGTACCTGCGCGTCGGTGTGGCCGACCATCTCCTGCACCCGGCCGATGAGGGGGGTGAACAGGTCGGTCTTGTAGTTAGAGTCGACGCCCTGGAGGACGGCCAGCAGCCGCTCGAACCCGGCGCCGGTGTCCACGTGCCTGTCCGGCAGCGGGTGGAGGTTCCCCTCGGCGTCCTTGTTGTACTGGATGAAGACCAGGTTCCACAGCTCGATGTAGCGGCCGCAGTCGGCGTTGACGCGGCACTCGTGGTCGGGGGCGTCCTGACACTCGCAGGCCTCCGGGCCGCGGTCGTAGTGGATCTCGCTGCAGGGCCCGCAGGGGCCCGTGTCCGCCATCTCCCAGAAGTTCTCCTTCCGCCCGGCGTAGAGCACCCGCTCCGGGGCGATCTCCGTCTCCGAGAGCCAGTACCCCTTTGCCTCCTCGTCCGTGTCCAGCTCGCCCAGCTCGTCCCGGAACACCGTGGCCCAGATGCGCTCCTTCTCCAGGCCCCACACCTCCGTGAGCAGCTCCCAGGCCCAGCCGATGGCCTCCCGCTTGTAGTAGTCGCCGAAGGACCAGTTGCCGAGCATCTCGAAGAAGGTGTGGTGGTAGGAATCGCGACCCACGTCGTCGAGGTCGTTGTGCTTTCCGGAGACCCGCATCACCTTCTGGGTGTCGACGGCGCGCTTGTAGGGGCGCGTGCCGACGCCCAGGAAGACGTCCTTGAACTGGTTCATCCCGGCATTGGTGAAGAGAAGCGTGGGATCGCTGGCCGGCACCAGGCTGGCGCTCGGCACGATGGTATGTCCACGCTCGGCGAAGAACTCCAGAAAGCTGCGACGCACCTCGGCGCCCGTCATCCGCTCCATTCGCTTCCGCACTCCCCTTCCCTGAACACGCTAAAGGCCCGCAGGCAAAAGCCCTCGTCTGCCGACCCTGAATCCGCTACCTGAGGCCGTCGTATTCTACTTTGAAGCCGCCCCCATGTCAACCACCCCCCTCCCCTCTCCCGGAAACCTGGAGAGGGGAGGGGCAGGGGGAGGGGTGAGGGCCCTCTCGCCTCCAAGAGCCCAGCCTCGATCACCTGTCCCTGCCTGTACTCTCGCCATATGTAGGTCGGCCTTCCATAACCTACGTCGTCCCTGGTCTCCGTCGCCTCTTGTTCCCGCTCTCCCTCACGCCTCCTGCCTCTCGCCGAAAGAAGAACAGAAAGAATCAGCGTTGATCAATCCAGCGCGCACAGCCGCGCCATCTGTGTCCCGTCAACTTGACTTCCGGGGGACTGTGTGGTAAGATATCGTCCATTCGGGGCCGTGGTGTAGAGGTTGAACATATCGGCCTGTCAAGCCGAAGATCGCGGGTTCAAGTCCCGTCGGCCCCGCT
>JAWLCP010000005.1:47890-64109 GCA_041687115.1 Anaerolineae bacterium | reverse complement strand
GGAGGAACTCAAGGCGCTGATTGTAGAGGGCATCCATCGAAAGCCAATGCGTCATCATCTGAGCGACCACGTCCATCCGGCGGATCGGGCGATGTCGGAAATTGGAGGGTAAGATGACTCTCTCACACGTGGACGAAGAAGGTCGCATCAAGATGGTGGGGGTGGGCCACAAGCCCGATACGGAGCGGGTTGCGGTAGCGAGGGGCCAGGTGCGCATGAAGCCGGAAACGCTGCGTCTCATCATGGAGGGCGAGGCGCCGAAGGGCGACGTGCTTACCACGGCCAAGATCGCGGGTATCCTGGCCGCAAAGCGGACCCACACCCTCATCCCGCTGTGCCACCCGCTGCCCTTGACCGAGATTGCCGTCGACTTCGAGGTCGACAAGAGCACCTCCCGCATCAAGATCACCGGCACAGCCCGCTGCACCGGGAAGACAGGGGTGGAGATGGAGGCTCTTACCGCCGTGAGCATCGCCGCCCTCACCATCTACGACATGGCGAAGGCCGTGGAGAAGACGATGCGGATTGGAGACATACGACTGGTCCGCAAGAGCGGGGGGAAGAGCGGAGAGTGGTGGGCGGAGAAGGAAGGGCGGAGAATCGAGGGCCAAGGACGGGGCATGGAGACGGAAGAAGGAAGGACCGAGAATGGGAGAGAATGAACACATCCGCGTGCGGGTGAAGTTCTTTGCTGCGCCGCGAGAGGCGCTGGGGACCGACGAGATGGAGATAGAGATACCGGCAGGGTCGACGGTCAGAGATCTGATCGACCGGTTGAGGCGAGAGCATCCCGTGCTGGACTCCTACACACGCTTCCTGAGTGTAGCGGTCAATCGGGCGTACGTAGGCATGGGCACCGAGCTTCGCGATGGCGATGTGGTGGCCTGTCTGCCACCGGTTGGCGGCGGATAGGCTGGTACTCGCATGGCCGCAACGCACCGCGGCCAACCAGCTCGTAGTCAGGCACGTAGCGCAGCATAGGCTGGTCTCCCATGGCCGCAACGCACCGCAGCCAACCAGCTCGTAGTTAGGCACGTAGCGCAGCATAGGCTGGTCTCGCATGGCCGCAACGCACCGCGGCCAACCAGTTCGTAGTCAGGCACGTAGCGCAGCATAGGCTGGTCTCGCATGGCCGCAACGCACCGCGGCCAACCAGCTCCTAGTCAGGCACGTAGCGCAGCATAGGCTGGTCTCGCATGGCCGCAACGCACCGCGGCCAACCAGCTCGTAGTCAGGCACGTAGCGCAGCGGAGTGCCGTCCGTTACCCGTCCGTTCGTACTCAACGCGTTCGTAGCCAAGGAGGCCTCACCCCATGAAGCGATTCCAGATAACCACAGACCCCCTCTCCGTCGACGACGTCACCGCCCGGGCGGCACACCCCGCCGCCGGCGCCGTGACTACCTTCGTCGGCCTGGCCCGGGGCGAGACCGACGGCCGAGAGGTACGCTACCTCGAATACGAGGCCTACCCCGACATGGCCGAACGCCAAATGCGCCAGATTGGCGACGAGATTCGCGACCGCTGGCCCACCATCCTGGAGACAGCCATCGTCCACCGCATCGGCCGTCTGCAGATTGGCCAAGTCATCGTCGTCATCGCCGTCTCCTCGGCGCACCGCCAGGACGTCTTCTCCGCCACCCACTACGCCATCGACCGCCTCAAACAGATCGTGCCCATCTGGAAGAAGGAGGTCTTTACCGATGGTGAGGAGTGGCGTAGCGAGGGCGTCGACGAGCAGGGCCACGGAAGCTAGACAGCCAAGCAGCACCAGGCCAGAGAGGGAGGCAACTGTGGAACCGATGCTGAGCGTAGAGGAAGCCCAGAGGCGCGTCCTACGCGCATTCCAGCCCCTGGAGGCAGAGCAGGTGCCTATTCTGGAGGCCACCGGGCGCGCGCTGGCCGAGGACGTGCGCGCCGACGGGGACATCCCCCCGTATCCCAACTCGTCCATGGATGGCTACGCCGTCCGCGCAGCGGATACCGCTGCGGCCAGCCGTCAAACCCCCGTACGTCTGTGCGTCGTCGGGGACCTTCCCGCGGGCCAAGTCCCCCAGCACCACGTGACGCCCGGTACCGCCGTTCGCATCATGACTGGCGCGCCGCTGCCGCCGGGGGCGGACGCGGTGGTCAAGGTCGAGGACACCGATTCGGCGAACGGGACCGTGAGCATCTTCGCTGAAGTTGAACCCGGCAACTACGTTCGGCCAGCCGGCGAGGACGTGCGCCAAGGATCCCTCGTCCTCCACCGGGGCACCCAGCTCCGTCCCCAGGAGATAGGCATGCTCGCGGCCCTGGGTCACCCAGAAGTCCCTGTCGCCCGCAAGCCGCGCGTCGCCATCCTCGCCACCGGTGACGAGTTGGTTCCCATCGACGCCCCCCTCGCCCCAGGGAAGATCCGCAACACCAACAGCTACTCCAACGCCACCCAGGTCGTCAAGCACGGCGGAGACCCCGTCCTGCTCGGCATCGCCCGCGACACAGTCGCGGAGTTGACGACCGCCATTCAGGCCGGGCTGCACCACGATGTGGACCTGTTCCTCACGTCCGGAGGGGTCTCCGTGGGCGACTTCGACCTGGTCAAGGACGTCCTCGCGGCCGAGGGCCAGATCGATTTCTGGCGCGTCCGCATGAAGCCCGGCAAGCCCCTCGCTTTCGGCCACATCCGCGGCGTGCCCATCCTCGGCTTGCCGGGAAACCCGGTCTCTGTGATGGTCTCGTTCGAGATGTTCGCCCGCCCGGCCCTACTGAAGATGCAGGGGGCCGTGGATTGGGAGCGTCCTACGGTGGAGGCCACACTGATGGACGAAATCCCACACAAGGACGGCCGGCGCCACTTCGTGCGGGTGCGGCTGGTGTGGGAGGAGGGAGGGTACCAGGCCTACCTGACCGGCGCCCAGGGGTCGGGAATCCTGAGCTCCATGGTCAAGGCGAACGCACTGGCAATCATCCCAGAGCACTGGGACCACGCAGACGTTGGCGCGCGGGTGCAGGTGATGATCCTGGATTGAGGGCCGCAGACAGGGAACCACAGCTCCCAACGCAATCCCAACGTTCCCAAACCTAACTCAAACTCAACTCCAACCAAGACCAGCGGTTGGAGTTCTTGTTGTGTGCTACACTTGACGCCGGTTCAGCGCAACGGGCAGTGGAGGGAAAGCTGTGCCGAAAGAGCGAGACGATCATCTTCGAGGAGGTGATTGCACACAGGCGAGAGTGGAAAGAGCGCAAGCGCGGCACGACTTGCCGGAGACAGAGTAACACCAAACTGTGAAGAAATGGAGGTGGGACGATGGACAACATGAAGATGATCGTTGCAGCGATTGCAGCACTGGCACTGGCGCTGGCGCTCGGCGCCTGCGAGCCCTTGCCGGAGGAGGCGTTGGAGGAGGAGCCGTTGGGAGAGCAGCCTCTGGGCGAAGAGCCGCCCGAGCTACCGACTGACGTCGAGATGGCGGTCAAGGAGGCGTTGAGCCTCGAGACCGACATCCCCGCAGAGGAGATGGAAGTGGTCAGTGCCCAGTGGACAGAATGGCCCGACGCGTGTCTTGGTCTGAGTGAGCCGGATGAGCAGTGCGCGCAGGTGATCACGCCTGGCTGGCAGGTCACGGTCCGGGCAGGCGGCCAGGATTACTTCGTGCGCACGGACGAGTTCGCCAGTACCGTCCGGATTGAGTAGTCACGCGCCGGGTTGAGTAGTTACTGAGTCCCCCGCAGGGGTGCCCGGGCAAGCCCCTGGCACCCCTGGGTCTATGCTCCACTGAACGACAATGGCCTTCTCCCCCACTTCCGGAGTTCCGGAAAGACCCTTGACAACGGTGTTGCCATATGATATACTCTTTGTGAGAGCGCTCCCAGACTCCGCCCCTGACATCGTCCCTCCACCCGCCGCAAGAGAGCCAGTTTGGCACAGATTGTGAGAGCGCTCCCAGGACAGGCAATGGCGTCAACCCTGGAAGAAGTCGCGAAGCTGGCCGGTGTCTCCCGCTCCACCGTCTCTCGGGTGATCAATCACAGCCCACACGTGAGCGCAGACACTCGCGCGAAGGTCTGGGAGGCCATCGAGGACTCGGGCTATCAGCCGCACGCCGCGGCCCGCAGCCTGGTCACGAACAGCACCCGCATCATCAGCGTGATCATCCCCGAGGCGGTCACAACGCTCTTCTCAGACCCCTTCTTCCCCTTGCTCTTGCGCGGAGCCACCGACGCCTGCAATACGAAGCAGTATCACCTGATGCTTTCCCTCTTCACGGACCCGGCTGAGCGACAGGAGATGTATCGACGCGTCCTGTACAGCGGCCTGGTGGATGGCGTTATCGTGGCCTCTAATCCTCTGGACGATCCCCTGATCCCCGATCTCCAGGAAGACCGGATTCCCTTCATCTCCGTGGGGCGGTATCCAGATCAGCATGTCCATTACGTAGACGTGGACAACGTCGGCGGCGCACGGATGGCGACGGAACATCTCATCCGGCTGGGACACCGCCGTATCGCCACGATCGCCGGCCCCCAGGATACGGTGGCCGGACAAGATCGGCTGAAAGGATACCGCCAGGCCCTTCAGGCGCGAAGTATCCCTGTGCTTGACGAGCTGATCGCGGAGGGTGACTTCGCCGAGGCCAGTGGACAGGCGGCCGGAAGGCAGTTGCTCTCGAACCGTCCCACGGCAATCTTCGCGGCCAGCGACATGATGGCGATCGGCGCGCTAAAGGCGCTCCGAAACGGCGGTTTGCAGGTTCCCCAGGATGTCGCTCTGGCGGGATTCGATGACATCCCTGCCGCATCGGTGATCGAGCCCGGGTTGACGACGGTGCGTCAGCCGATTCAGCGCCTGGGATCGCTGGCGGTCGAGATCTTGGTTAGTGTTCTGGACGGCGAGCATGCTGCCGATTGCCCCACTCACCGAGTCGTGCTGCCAACGGAACTGGTGGTGCGAGCTTCGTGTGGGGCCGCGTGGTAGAAACGCTAGAAAGAGAAGATGGTTGCGACTCCGAGACATCTCGGAGATACGAATGTAGAAGTCGTTCGGCTTCTGGATGGTCAACAAGAATGGGGGACACCGCTCACCGCCAAGTCAGCCAGTGTCCCCCACGAGCGACACACTGAGTCGGCGTGCACAGGCGCGTGACGCGCTGAGCACACCGCCCACTGGTCTCGCCGGATTATACGTCGAGGCAGAAGCAAGATCAAGTGGTGGCGCTCGTCCTAGACCCTCCGAAG
This sequence comes from Anaerolineae bacterium, assembly GCA_041687115.1. Classification (GTDB taxonomy): domain Bacteria; phylum Chloroflexota; class Anaerolineae; order B4-G1; family B4-G1; genus SKLM01. The sequence continues at coordinate 58,891 of JAWLCP010000005.1, read as the reverse complement.
AACGCCAAGGGAAGCCAAGGAGGTGATGGATCGACAACGAATGGGTACCACACGCACGGTTCACGTACTCAGACAGGCTAAGCGAACAGAACTAGGAGGAGCGAAATGTCGAAGAGACTGTCAAGTCTGGTGGTAGGACTTGTCGCAGTGAGCCTGGCACTGACGGCGTGCCAGGCGGAACCGGAAGTGATAGAGAGAACGGTCGAGGTCCCGGTGGAGCAGACCGTGGAAGTCCCGGTGGAGCAGACCGTGGAGATCCCCGTCGAAGTAACGGTCGCGCCCCCGGAGGTGGCGGAATACGAGCGAAGCGAGACTATCTACGTGAGCGGGGCAGCCTGGGGGCCGCCTTCGACCTGGAACCCCTTCCAGCCGGGGAGCCTTGCGAATACGACGGGAACCACGGGGAACCTCTACGAGTTCCTGTTCCACTTCGACCCGATGACGGGTGAGTTCATCCCCTGGCTGGCCGAGAGTGGGGAATGGAGCGATGACAAGACGTATGAGGTGACACTCCGGGAAGGTCTCACCTGGAGTGACGGTGAACCGCTGACGGCAGCTGACGTGAAGTTCACGTTCGAACTCGGCAAGGAGCATCAAGCGCTCTGGTTCGCCCCGCTGTGGAAGTATCTGACCGGGGTGACGGCGGTGGACGACCTCAACCTTGAGTTCGCGCTCGAAGATCCCCTGTACCAGGAATGGGACAACTACCTGTACAGCCTGCCCATCGTCCCGGAACATCTGTGGGCGGATCGAACAGAGGAGGAGATCACCGTCGGAGCGAATGAGAACCCCATAGGCTCGGGCGCATACCTGTACGAGTCACACGGCGAGGATCGAAACGTGTGGCTGAGAAACGAGGAGTGGTGGGGCATCGACGTATTCGGAGCGCCTGCCCCCAAACGGATCGTCGACATCCGCTTCGCCAGCAACAATGTCGCTCTGGGCGCGGTGATCAAGGGAGACGTCGATCTGAGCAACAACTTCCTCCCAGGCATCGCGACGCTGGCCGATCAGGCGTACGTGGAGACCTACTTCCCCGAGCCCCCCTACATGATCTCCGCAAATACGGCGGTGCTCTTCCTGAACACGACGAAGCCGCCGATGGACGACCCGGCGTTCAGAAGGGCGCTGGCGTTTGCCATCAACGTGGACGACATCGTGAACGTCGCTTACGCCAATCTGGTTAAGGCAGCCAATCCAACGGGGCTGCTCCCCACCCTGGACGACTACGTGGACGAAGACGTCGTCGATAGGCTGGGGTACCGGTACGATCCGGACGAAGCCGCGGCCATTCTTGAAGAGGCCGGATACACGATGGGTGACGATGGGTTCTATCGGACGCCGGATGGAGACGAGATCAACCTGGAAGTTACCTGCCCGTTCGGGTGGACGGACTGGATGGAGGCGATCCGCGTCATCGCCAGCAGCGCCCAGGAAGCGGGGATCAACATCCAAGATGAGACCCCCGATTACGGCGCCTGGAACACCGCGCTGCAAGGCGGCACGTTCGACATGACGTTGAACAACTGGGCAGAGCTGAGCAACACACCCTGGTCGTTGTACAACCTCCTGTTCAACCACCCCATCCGTGATCAGATGCAGAGCGGCAACTTCGGGAGGTACGAGGACGAAGAGATGTTCGATCTCGTGGATGCCCTGGCCAAGGTCCCGGTTACGGATCACGAGGGCATGCGGGAGGCCTGTTCAGCGATACAGAAGAAGATGCTCACGGAGGTGCCCATGATTCCGCTATGGTACAACGGTCTGTGGGCCCAGTGGAGCACCTCGGTGTGGGCGAACTGGCCGACCGCGGCCGAGGACACGCCGAACACGCTGCCCAGCACCTGGTCCGGATACTGGCAGATGGGTGGATTGCAGACGCTCATCAACCTGGAGCCGGCGCCGGAGGAGTAAGCCGAACGCACTGCTGATCCCCTGCCCCTCCTCCTGAATCAGGAGGAGGGGCAGGTCACGATTGGCATCAGCCCTGGCGACGGAGGTAACGTGCGACGCTATTTTGGCAGAAAGATCCTCATCTACGGACTGACGTTCTTCCTGGCGGTGACCCTGGATTGGATGATCCCGCGCTTCATGCCCGGCGATCCGGTCGCGAACATGTTGTCGAGAGCGGCGGTGAACGTGGAGAATGCCCCGCTGATGTACGACTACTTCACCCGGGTCTTTGGATTGAATCTGCCCGTGTGGCGGCAGTACTTGAACTTCTGGGCTGCCCTGTTTCAGGGTGACCTGGGGATCAGCGTCTACATGTTTCCACAGCCGGTGACCCGGGTCATCATGCGCGCCGTGCCGTACGACGTCTTCCTGCTGCTGCCGGCCATCGTGCTGAGCTGGTTTGCGGGGAACAAATTCGGGGCCTATGCGGCACGAAACAAATGGCTGGACAATACGATACTGCCCATGGGGTACATCCTTACGGCTATGCCCTACATGTGGCTGGGCATCCTGTTAGCCTGGGTGCTTGGGGTTGTGCTGGGCGTCTTTCCCATTGCCGGTGCGTACGGCTTCAATGTGCGAGCTCAGCTCTCGTGGACGTTCATCCGGAGCCTTCTGAGGCACTGGCTCCTGCCGTTCGCGTCGATCTTCCTGGTGAAGTTCGGCGGTTGGGCGATCGGCATGAGAAACATGATCATCTATGAACTCGACGCGGACTACTCCCATTACCTGGAGGCTCTAGGGGTGCCGAGAAGCCTCGTCAGACGGTATGCCTACAGAAATGCGATCCTTCCCCAGGTCACGGGGCTGTCGCTAGACCTGGGAGTGATCGTTGCGGGAGCACTGGTGACGGAGGTGGTGTTCTCCTATCCGGGCATTGGCTACCTGATTCTGCAGGCGATTCAGAACCAGGACTACTTCCTCCTCCAGGGATGCTTCCTGTTCATCATCATCGGCGTCCTGCTGGCCAACTTCGCCATTGACATCGTCTACGTTCTGGTGGATCCCCGCACCCGGCTGGGAATGATGGGGGAGACAGCATGAGAGAACCGCAAGAACTGGATTCCCAAGTCACCGAACTCCAGGCACCCGAGGCCCAGGTGACTGAGCCCCAAGAGATCAAGCCCCGGGGACAGAAGGGCGAATTCCTCTACTTCGCATCACGAAACACGAAGCTGCTCATTGGGCTCGCCATCATCATCTTCTTCCTGGTGCTGGCACTCGTGGGGCCCCTCCTCACAGACTACGCCCCGTATGCGTATGTGAATCCTCGAGGAGCGCAGCCCCCATCATCCGACCATTGGTTTGGAACTACAATGTTCGGACAGGATGTCTTCACGCAGTTTGTGCAAGGGCTCCGGGCGACGTTCCTGGTGGGCGCCATCGGTGGCGGGTTGGGGACCCTGATCGGCGTAGTCGTCGGCTTCATGGGCGGCTATCGCGGAGGTATCATCGACGAGGTTCTCAATGTGCTTACGAACATCGTGCTCGTGATTCCGACGCTGGCCATCCTGCTGATCATAGCAGCCTACCTGAAGGTAAGAGGCATTCTTATGGAAAGCGTCTTCATCGGGTGCACGGCCTGGCCGTGGGCTGCCAGGGCCATCCGATCCCAGACGTTCTCGCTGCGCTCGCGGGAGTTCGTCGACCTGGCGAGGCTCAGCGGCATGAGCTCGTGGAAGATCATCTTCACAGAGATCGCACCGAACATGATGTCCTATCTGCTGCTGGTCTTCATCCTCCAGTTTGGAGGGGCCATACTGAACGCAGCCACGCTCGATTTCATTGGGCTGGGTCCGACAAATGTCGTCTCGCTGGGTCTGATGATGAACAACGCTGTCATGTGGGGCGCTCTTCTCCTGGGCGTGTGGTGGTGGTTCGTACCCCCGGGGGTGGCGATCACGGCCATCGTGGGGGCCCTATACGTAACCAACGTGGGCTTGGACGAGGTCTTCAACCCCAAACTGAGGGAGATGTGAGCGCATGAGCTTACGGGTTGAGAACCTCAGAGTCTACTATCGAACCCTGAGAGGGCACGTCCAGGCCCTGGATGGCGCCACGTTTGGGATGGCGGACGGGGAGATTATGGGGCTGGCTGGCGAATCGGGGTGTGGCAAGACCACACTGGCGAAGAGCCTCATCCGGCTCACGCCCCCTATGACGTTCATCGAAGGTCGCGTGACCTTGGACGGCCAGGAGCTGCCCATCTGGGATGTGGAGAAGATGAACCCATTCAGGTTCAGAGAGATCTCGATCATACCCCAGTACGCCATGAACGCCCTAAACCCAACGCGGAAGATCGGGAAGATGGCGTCGGAGATTCTCGAATCTCGAAACGTAGACGCCAAGGCGATGCGGACGGAGTTGAGGCGGCGGCTCGATCTGGTTGAATTGCCCCAGAAGGTGCTGACCATGTACCCGATAGAGCTGTCCGGGGGCATGAAACAGAGGATGGTGATGGTTCTATCCACGCTGCTGGACCCCTCCCTGCTCATTGCGGACGAGATCACCTCGGCGCTGGATGTGTCGACGCAGAAAGCTGTGATGGAGATGCTGGTTGGATTCCGGGATCGGGAGTTCGTGAAGAGCATGATCGTCATCACGCACGACATTTCCATCCTGTACCAGGTCGCCGACACGATCATGATCATGTATGCGGGACAGCTGGCGGAGAAAGGCTCGACCGAGACCATCATCCGGTCGCCCCGGCATCCCTATACGAAGATGCTGATCCAATCCCTGCCAAAGGTGGGCGTGAAGTACTCCGAGAGAAAGCTGAGGGGCATCCCGGGAACGCCCCCACTGCTGCTCGACCCGCCCACTGGTTGTCGCTTCCGGGAGCGCTGTCCTGCGGCATCGGCGAGTTGCGCACAGGAGCCCCCGTTCGTCGAGATCGAGGAGGGTCATTTCGTGGCCTGCTGGAAGGAGTCGGCCTACCGTGCTTGAACTGAGCCACGTGTCGAAGACGTATCGGGTGGGGACGTTTGGAGGGAAGGAACTCCACGCTGTGAGCAACGTCAGCTTCGACGTGCAGGATGGAGAGGTCGTGTCGCTCATCGGTGAAAGCGGCAGCGGGAAGACGACCATCGGGAAGCTGATCCTGCGCTTGCTCTCGATCAGCTCGGGCACGATCCGGTTCAACGGCGTCGACATCTCCACGCTGGAGGGTGATGCGCTGAAGGAGTACTACCGGAATGTGCAGGGCGTGTTCCAGGATCCATTCAGCTCGTACAATCCGATCTTCAAGGCCGATCGAGTCTTCCAGATCATCCGGAAGGAGTTCTTCCCTGGGGTCAGGAGTCGAGAATGGAACGGGAAGGTGGAGGAGACGCTGGAGTCGGTGGGCCTGAACCCCCCAGACGTACTGAACAAGTTCCCGCATCAGCTGAGCGGCGGGCAGCTGCAGCGTTTCCTCATCGCGCGGGCACTGCTGCTGGACCTTGAGTTCCTGGTTGCTGACGAGCTGATCAGCATGCTCGATGCATCGACGCGGATAGACGTGCTGAACCTGCTGGCGCATCTCAAGTCCCGGGGGCTGTCCATCCTCTTCATCACCCACGACCTCTCACTGGGCTATTACATCAGCGAACGCTCAGCCATTCTCTACCGGGGATGTGTCGTGGAGATGGGCAACACAACGAAGATATACGATCGCCCGCTCCATCCCTACACCGAGATGCTGATGGCCTCCGTGCCACGGCTGGACAAGCGATGGGAGGAAGTGGAGATCCAGCTGGCCGCCAAGCAAGCAAAGCTGACCGACGGTTGCGCCTACTACGATAGGTGTCCCCGCGCAAGAGAGCGCTGCGCCAGGCAAGAGCCTGAGCTGGTAGAAGTGGAGGACGGCCACCTGGTGGCGTGTCACCGCTACGCAGAGGGAGGATGACGCATGTGGAAGATAGACATCATCGGGCTTGAACTGCCAGACATGCCGTGGGAAGGGCGCCCTTCCGGATGCAGCGACGTGGTGTGGCGCTACTCGAAGAACCCCGTGATCCCCCGCGATCTGATCCCCTCCTCGAACAGCATCTTTAACTCGGCGGTGGTGCCGTACCGGGACGGGTTCCGCGGCGTATTTCGATGCGACGACAAACGCCGGGCCATGCAGCTCCACGCCGGGCGCAGCGACAACGGGCTGGATTGGCACATCCAGCACGAGCGCATCCACTTCCAGCCTGCGAAGGGCATCGAGCCTATGGAGTGGGGCTACGGGTATGACCCGCGCGTCTGCTGGATTGACGACCGCTACTACGTCACATGGTGCAACAGCTTCTCCGGTTGGCCGACCATCGGGGTGGCCTATACGGACGATTTCGAGACGTTCTATCAGATGGAGAACGCCTTCCTACCGTACAACAGAAACGGCGTGCTCTTCCCGCGCAGAATCAATGGGAATTTCGCGATGCTCAGCCGCCCCAGCGATCGGGGGCATACGCCGTTCGGCGACATCTACTACTCTGAGAGCCCGGACATGACGCACTGGGGCAGGCACCGCCTGGTGATGCGCACCGCCAGCGGCTGGCAGAGCACCAAGATTGGCGCCGGGCCTAGCCCCATCGAGACGAGCGAGGGCTGGTTGATGGTCTACCACGGGGTGCTGACCTCATGCAACGGCTTCGTCTACTCGATGGGCGCCGCGCTTCTGGACATCGACCGACCGTGGAACGTGCTCTACCGAACCGAGCCTTACCTGCTCCATCCGAAGGAGATCTACGAGCAGGTGGGCGACGTCCCCAACGTCATCTTCCCCTGCGCCGCTCTGACCGATGCGGGCAGCGGTCGCATCGCCATCTACTACGGCGGCGCAGATACGGTCACGTGCCTGGCCTTCGCAGAGGTCGATGAGCTAGTTCGCTTCGTCAAGGAGAACTCGCTCTAGATGTGTAGGCAGTCCACATGGGCGGCTTGAGAGTCTGTGTCATCGGCGGAGGGAGCACGTACACCCCCGAGTTCATCGAGGGTTTCATCCACAGCCGCGAAGACCTGCCGCTGCGGTCGATCGCGGCCATTGCCCCTCGCTGTAGTGGACTGAGGTGCGCGCGATGAGATTCGGTACCTTCGACGACGAGCGCCGTGAGTACGTGATCACCCGGCCCGACACCCCCCTCCCCTGGATCAACTACCTGGGCAGCGAGCGCTACTTCGGGATCATCTCAAACACCGCGGGCGGATACTCGTTCTACCGCGATGCCCGCTTTCGCCGCATCACGCGCTACCGGTACAATAATGTTCCCCTCGATCACGGCGGCCGCATCATCTACGTGCGAGACGATGACACCGGAGAGTTCTGGTCTCCTTCCTGGCAGCCCACCTGTCACGCGGCGCAGGACTACGTCTGTCGCCATGGCCTCGGGTACACGATCATCACCTCGACCTACGACGGGATTGAGGCCCGAACACGGTATTTCGTCCCCCTGGGAGAGACCCTGGAGATCTGGCAGATGACACTGAGCAATCGGCGTGAGGAGCACGCGCATCTCTCGCTCTTCTCCGCCCTCGAGTTCTGCCTCTGGGATGCCCACGACGACGCGACGAACTTCCAGCGCAACCTGAGCATCGGCGAGGTGGAGATCGAGGATGCCGTGATCTATCACAAGACCGAGTACCGCGAGCGGCGCAATCACTTCGCCTACTTCGCCTGCTCGGAGGAGCTCGCGGGGTTCGACACCCAGCGCGGGGCTTTTCTGGGGCCGTATCGTGGCTGGCGCGCACCGCTCAGGGTTGAGCGCGGCGAATCCTTGGACTCGGTGGCCTGCGGGTGGTCCCCGATCGGGTCCCATCACGTCAGGCTCACCCTCTCCCCTGGCAAGAGTCAAGAGGTGATCTTCGTGCTCGGCTATCATGAAAACAAGGAGGAGGAGAAGTTCGACCCTCCGGATAGCCAGCGGATCAACAAGAAGACGGTCAAACCGGTCATCGCCAGGTACATGGAGGGGGAGAACGCCGATCGCGCCTTCGAAGCGCTGCAGGCGCACTGGTTGGAGCTGCTCACCACCCTCCAGGTGGACACCCCGGACATCCATACGAACCGCATGGTCAACGTCTGGAACGTCTATCAGAACGTGGTGACCTTCAACCTCTCGCGCTCGGCCTCGTCCTTCGAATCGGGCATTGGCCGCGGCATGGGATTTCGCGACTCAAACCAGGACCTGCTCGGTTTCGTGCATCTGGTTCCACGGCGGGCCCGCCAACGCATCCTGGACCTGGCCTCGACGCAGCTGAGGAGCGGCGGGGCCTATCATCAGTATCAGCCGCTCACGAAACGGGGCAACGACAAGATCGGGGGCGGATTCAATGACGATCCGCTGTGGCTGATCTTGAGCACGGGCGCGTATCTGAAGGAGACGGGCGACTGGAGCATCCTGGACGAGCTGGTGCCATACGAGAGCACCCAGGGAACCGAGAAACCGCTGTACGACCACCTGGAGCGGAGCATTCAGTACACGCTAGACCGGCTGGGCCCGCACGGACTCCCTCGCATCGGCCGGGCTGACTGGAACGATTGCCTGAACCTGAACGTTTTCTCCCGGAATCCTGACGATTCGTTCCAGACCGCACGGCTCAAGCAGGACGGGACCGTGGCCGAATCCGTCTTCATCGCCGCGCTCTTCGTGCTTGCGGCGAAGGAGATGGCTGCCCTCGCCCCTAGGTGTGGGCGCCACGACCAGGTACAGCGCTACCTCGAGGCCGCTGCACAGATGGAGGCCACGGTCAACGCGCACGGCTGGGATGGTGGGTGGTTCCTCCGGGCGTACGATGCCTTCGGCAACAAGGTTGGCTCCCACGAGTGCGACGAAGGACGGATTTACGTCGAGCCGCAGGGCTTCTGCGTCATGGCCGGCATCGGGCTGCATAACGACCGGGCGGCGCAGGCGCTCGACGCCGTCCGCAAGCATCTCGCCACTGAGCACGGCATCATGCTGCACCAGCCCCCCTACACGCATTACCGTCTCCATCTCGGGGAGATCTCATCCTATCCCCCGGGATACAAGGAGAACGGAAGCGTCTTCTGTCACACCAATCCGTGGGTGATGATCGCTGAGACGATTCTCGAGCGCGGCGACCGGGCTCACGACTACTACCTACGGATCAATCCCTCCGCCCGGGAGGACCTCAGCGAGGTCCACCGCTGCGAGCCCTACGTGTACGCCCAGACGATCGCCGGGCGGGACGCGCCAACGGAGGGCGAGGCGAAGAACTCGTGGCTGACGGGCACCGCAGCGTGGAACTACTTGGCCATCACGCAGTGGATCCTGGGTATTCGGCCCTCGTACGAAGGGCTGCACATCGCCCCTGTGATTCCCACCGGCTGGAGCGGCTTCACGATGACGCGGGTCTACCGCGGCGTCACATATCACATCGTCGTGAAACGGCGCGGGGAGGGAAACAGAGTCTCTCTCACGCTGGATGGGCAGCCAGTGGAGGGGAACCTGGTGCCCCTGCCGCCGGATGGTCAATCCACGGTAGACGTGGAAGTCCTGCTGAGTTAGGAATGCGAGGATTCTAGCGCCAGATCTCCCCCTCTTCCTCCCTTACCAGCGCGGAGAGGATCACAGAGACAATGCTGACGATCAGGCCCCCCAGGAAGGCAGCGCCGAAGCCGTCGACGGTGTAACCGACCCCAAACCAGCTCTGGGCGATCCTGGAGGCCAGCCACAGCGTGAAGCCGTTGATGACCAGAACGAAGACGCCCAATGTGAGGATGATGAGCGGGCAGGTGAGCAGCTTGAGGACCGGGCGCACAATGGCGTTTGCCAGCGCGAGGATGATGGCCATCACGGCGTAGACGGTCCACCCGTCCCCTTCGACGACGATGCCGGGCACCAACCAGGCCGCGGCGAATAGAGCCACCGCGGTGATGACCCATCGGATCAAGATTTTCACGTCACTTCCTCCTCGTCTAACTCTCCGTGCGCAAGGGGACCGTGAAATGGACGGTTGTGCCCTCGCGGAACACGCTCTCCAGCCAGATCCGGCCTCTCTGCATCTCGATCAGGCTGGCGGCGATACTCAGCCCCAGCCCGCTTCCAGGCATCTCGCTGGCCGGCCGATCGTCGGACCGGTAGAACTTCTCGAACACCCTGTCCAGCTCCTCAGGCCTGATCCCAATGCCGTTGTCCCTCACGGTCACGTGCACCACGGCCGTTTCCCCTCCATCCGGTTGACGCTCGGCGGAGATGGTGATCCGCCCTCCTGCCGGGGTGAACTTGTGTGCATTGCTCAGGAGATTGGCGGTTACCCGCACCAAGGAGTCCCGGTCTGCCTGCACCGCAGGCAGACCCGGAGGAACGTCGACTGTGAGCACTTGCCCCTTCTCATCGAGCTGGGCCCGGAACTCGCCGATCGCCTCGCTGATCACATCCTGGATCTCCACCCTGCCACGCGTCAAATGGAGCCGCCCCGACTCGATACGTGCCATGTCGCTGAGATCGGCGACCAGACCGGCCAAACGGTCCGCGTTCAGGCGAATGGTATTCAGAAACTCGAGCTGGACCTCGTCCGCCGACTCGCCGAGGAACTTCGCCAGTAGATCGGTATACCCTTTTATGCACGTAATCGGCGTTCGCATCTCGTGTGAGGCCACGGAGAGGAACTGGCTCTTGGCCTGGTTAGCGGCCTCCGCCACCTCCCTGGCCTTCTGCAGTGCCTCCTCAGCGCGCTTCCGGCCGGTGATGTCGTGAAACACGATAAACCGCCCACCAGGCCCCTGCCCGCGATCGGCGAGAGGAGAGACCCGGACATCGAAGACCCGGCGCTCCCCCTCATCCGTGAGGACGATCTCGCCGCGACCGACGTGATTCTTCTTCAAGAACTCGATGACGGCCGGCAGCTCTGAGAGCACCTGCGCTGCGGCTCCCCCGATGAGGTCCGACGCTGGCAGACCGACAATCGCCTCGGCCGCAGGATTGACGTCCACGATTCGGTCCTCACCGTTCAGCACGACGACGCCATCCTCCATGCTCGCGACGACGGCATCGCGTGGCTTGGTATCCCCCGTCATAGCTCGCACAACCCTGTCACCGGACGGCCAAGTCACCCCGGAAGCGG
>JAWLCP010000005.1:0-47790 GCA_041687115.1 Anaerolineae bacterium | reverse complement strand
GCGGCAATCCACTTGGTCCAGGGCCATCTGGAGGTCCATCACGTCCTCGTAGAAGTGGGCGGTGGCGGCCAGGTCTCGGGTGTAGAGGAATGTGGTGTGCTGATGAATCGGCGGATGTGCCATTGAACTCAAGACTCCTTGTGCGGCATTCAAGCCAGAACGTACATCACGACGACGACGCTCAATCCCCACAGTCCAACTGACAGCTGGAGCGGTCGGTCGGAGAGCACGATCTCCTCCGGAGCGCCCCCCATTCCGCGGACGTGAATCAGATAGAGGTAGCGGAAGATCCCGTAGAGAACAAAGGGAATGGTGAGCATCATCGTATGGTTGGGCGGCAGATTGGGGGCGGAGAACGTGTAGAGGGCGTAGGTAAGCAGCGTGGACGCGGTGACGACGGTAATCACGTGGTCCAGCAGCGTCAAATTGTAGTCCTGCAGGCTCTGACGGTGGTTGGTGGCCTCCTCCTTCAGAAGCATGAGCTCGTGGCGTCGCTTGCCAAAGCCAATCAAGAGCGCCAGCAGGGTCATGCATACGTAGAGCCAGGGCGAGAACCGCTCCGCCTCCACCAGAGGCACGCCGGCGGCGACACGAAGGAGGAACCCGCTGGCGACGATCATCACATCGATGATGACGACGTCCTTGAGCCAGAACGAGTACGCGATCTGAACGAGCAGGTAGGCGGTGAGTATGCCCCCCAGGAAGGGATCGAGGAGCAAGCCGAGGGGCAGAGCGACGGCCGGAATCACGAAGGCCGCGACTGTGGCCGGGCGAGGGGCGAGCTCCCCGGAGGCAAGGGGCCGGTAACGCTTCCTGGGATGGTTTCGATCCTTCTCGACGTCGGCCAGATCGTTGATGATGTAGACCGTTCCCGACGTTAGGCAGAGCAACACGAAGCCAGCAACGGTCCGCGCCAGATAGGGCAGCTCGAACAGCTTCTCATCGAAGATCAGGGGCGCGAAGACGAAGACGTTCTTGAACCACTGCCGAGGGCGCATGGTCTTGATCAGGTTGACGAGCACGGTGTTCTCCTACTAGGCGGCCAGGAAGCTCCATCGTTCCCTGGAGGTTGGACCGCCGGCGAGGGTGGAGACTGCGTGGCTCCACCCAGCGGCGCTGCCCTCATGACAAGCCCGCTGCGGGTCTCTCCCATCGTGCGTGGTCTGTGCGCACGATGGATCAGCTCCGAAGTGCCCGCAACGGGGTGGATGATACCAGACACCCACATTCTAGGCAAACGACAGCTGTGAACCGGGCGGTGGGCTGCCGGTCGCCTTACGGAAGCAGCCCCTCATTCTGCGTCCCCGTCCGATCCAAAGATCCGTTGGTGAGCTCGACGGTAGTCCTCACGCTTGGTCTTGGCGTAGATCCGGGTGGTGGCCGGGGAGGCATGACCGAGGGCGTACTGGGTGAGCGCCAGATCGCCCGTTTCACTGAGGAACTCCGTAGCGAAGTAATGACGCAGGGTATGCGGGGTGAGGTGAAACCGTTCCAGGATGCCGGCGCGGGAGGCGAGGTCGAAGAACGTATTCTGGACGCTGCGGGTCGACAGGGGCAGCACCTGCCTCCCTGCCCGGCGATCGTGGCGTGAGAAGACAGGCAGGCTGGCGAGGGGACGGCCCTGAACCCCGTCCTGCCGCGCCTTCAGGTAGGTCTGGATGGCGGCCCAGGCACGATCGGAGAAAAGGACCTCCCGATCCTTTCCCCCCTTGCCGTACTTCACCATGGCACCCTTCACATCGTAGAGCAGATGCCCTCGCTCCAGTCGCACCAGCTCCCCCACCCGCATCCCGGAGCTGAGCAGGGCTTCGACGATGGCGATGTCCCGGAGCCGGATGAGGTGCTTGCGGCGCCTCATGTCCTCCGCCACGTCATCGGGCAGATCGAGAGGCCGATGAACCTCGTCGAGCAGCATCGTGATGATCTCCTGTGATGGGAGCTTGTCGGGTGGCAGCTTGTCCCTGTTCTTGCGGCGGCTCGCGCGGGCCAACGTACGACGCAGCGCATCGTAGGCCGTGCCGTCGAGGGTAAGCTGCTCCGTTTGCACCACCAGGTAGTCGAGAAAGCCGGAGACCGCGGCGAAATAGGTGGCTTTCGTCGCCTCGGATACGCGCCGCTCGTCACCACCGGCCACTTCGTCCACCAGGTAATCGTAGAGCCAGGTGACGAAATCGGTGAAGATGGAGGGAGTCAGTGCAGCCACCTCCGTCTCGTGCGGGGGGAGCCCTCGTCCCTCCAGGTAGGCACGCAGGTGGTTTAGCCCGGTGGCGTAGGTATCCGACGTGGCCACAGAGCGAGAGGCTCTGAGGTAGTCGAGGTACCGTTTAACGGCCTGGTCAACGGTCATGTCCTTCCTCAAACGGCTCGAGCAGCGCATCGGGGACGTACTCCGCGATGGAGCTGGTTCGGATAGCGGACAGGAGGGCCCTGGTGGGAATCACGCCGGTCTCGTGAACGAAGGTCAGCAGGCTGTAGAGGGCCGCATTCCGAGACCCCGCCCGGCCGCGGAAATCGCGGACCCGCACATCTGCCTTCGTCTCTGGTGGCTCGAGCCTCTGGTCCAGCCAGACCGTCCCTCCATCCATCGCGCGAATGCGCGCTTGGTTGTGAGCGAGTCCATCCTCGGAGGTTATGACAACGGCATCCGGGTGCGTGATGCCGTGGAATAGAATTGGCTGCCGGGATATGATCAACTCGGCTGTGGAGAAGCCAACCCCCACTGTGACGGGGTAGCTCCCCTTCTTGGTGACATGGAGGCCGGAGGCGATAGCTGCTTGAGCGAGCAGCTCTGCAGCCCGCTGAGCCCCCTCCCCCGCGGATCCGCCCAGTACCAACGACAGACAGATCTCAAGCGAGGAAGCGAAGCGTACTTCAGTCGTACTGAACTTCCCCTCGCTGAGGAGAGAGGAACGGGGCGGCTCCTGCTCTAACCGCAAGGCCGGGCGCTGGTCGCCGGTCCACAGCTCGGGCTCGTAGTCGACCGCCTCGGCCAGCTCCCGGAGGCGGAGCTCGGGGTTCATCTTAAGCCCATAGCTGGTGCACAACTCAAGCACCTCGACCAACGCGAAGCCCTCAATCTGGAAGGCCTCCTGAAGATCCTTGGAGAAATCCCCCAGCCCCAGCAGACGTCGCGCGTAGGGAGCGCCGGCATCGTGCGCCAGGCGGCAGAGATCGTGGTGGGGATACGGACTTCCCTCCCTGGTTATCACGGTGCGAAAGCCGCAGGGCGTGAGGCCGCTGGGCTGTCCACCCGTCATCCCGTAGACAAAGTTGTTGTGGACGACGACGGTCAGATCGACGTTGAGACGAGCCGCCTCCAGCAGATGCTGAAGGCCAATGGTCGCTCCGCCATCCCCGACGAAAACCACCACCTGCTTGTCTTTGGGGACGCCCATGGCGATTCCACTCCCCAGGGCGACGGAGCGTCCGTGAAGGCCGTGAATGGTATGCGTGGCGAAGTTCCGATCCACGATACCATGGCAGCCGATATCCGTTACCAGAATGACGTCGAGAGGATCGCGACCGAGGGCCTCAAGCGCGCGGACGGTGTTCCGCGCGATCAAGTGGTGCCCGCATCCCTTGCAGTATGGGAAATCCGGCCCGGTAAGGAACTCGCTCATGCGCACACCTCCCGCACAATCTCCTCCGGCCTCACCATGTGACCGACATCGCCGACAAATCGCACCTTGTCAGGACGCCGGTCCCCGAACAGCATCGAGCTGAACTGCCCTTGGAGGTTCTCCTCCGCGAAGACCACCCGAGGGTAGTGATCGATGATCTCGTAGTAGGCACGGGGGATGGGGACGAGCGTCCGGGCCACCAACAGGGAGACGGCTTCTCCTCTGGCATAAAGTGCCTTGACGGCCTCTCGAGCGGCGCCAGCAGTGATCCCGTAGGTGACGATGAGGGTCTCAGCTCCTTCTCTCTCCTCCAGGTAGTAGAGCACCGGAGTGTTCACGGTGACCTTCGCCGGCAGGCGCCGGGTGTTGTCCAGCGCCTCGGGCGTGGAATGGCGAAGGATGCCATGCTGATCGTGGGTGGAGGCTGTGATGCGAACCTGATGGCGACCGTCGCCGATGGGGAGGAAGGATGGCACGCCGTGGGAATCCGCAGCATAGGCCTGGTAGGGCGCGTCGTCAACGTATAGCCTGCGCGTGATGGGCTCAACGTCGCCCAGGGTGCTGAGATCGAAGCTGCGCTCAGTCATGACCATCTCCTTGGAAGTGAGAAGGACGACCGGGGTGCGCACCTCGACGGCCGTCCGCAAGGCGACGGGGGGCAGAATCCAACAGTCGTCCACGTCCGCGATGCAGAAGGTGGGAACCGGGTAGCCGCCGGACAGCATCCCATGCACGAAGCGAAGGTCATCCTGAGCACCGGCGGTTGCGGTGCCCGTGGACGGTCCCAGGCGCTGGACGAGCACGATCAGCATGGGCAGCTCCATCATATAAGCCATGTTGATCGACTCCACCATGAGCGCGAGCCCAGGGAATGACGTGGCGGTCACCGGGAGTTTCCCGCTCGCAGAAAGCCCCGCCATCCACTGGAGCGCGGTGATCTCGTCCGGGGCGGGAAGTACGTTCGGAAACCGACGACTGGCGTAGCTGTAGATCAGACTGGCCGGCGTGATCGGGTAGCCGATGTACGTATCGGCACCAGCTCGTGCGCAGCTCTCCACGATGAGACGGGATCCGTCCAACAAGGCCAGACCACGACCGGGACAGTCATGTAGACGCGTTTCCATACACCTCCTGGACTACTCGACAGGCTGTTCGAAGTCGATGGGGCCGAAGATCAACACGCGGTTCGCATGCGCGTCGGTCACGTAGATCGTCCCATCCTCGGCCACAGCAATGCCCTGGGGCAGCTGGAAGGACTGGTTATCCGTGCCGTACCGGCCGAAGGAGAGCAAGTAGCTCCCCTCGTCGTCGAAGACGAGCACACGGTAATACCCGGGGTCGGTGACGTAGACACGGCCCTGCGAGTCGACTGCCAGATAGGGCTTCTCCTCGGCCACGCCGGAATCCCAACCCTCGATGGGCCATTGCCGCAGGAAGGTGCCATCGGAATCAAACACCTGGACGCGATGATTCCAGGCATCGGCGACATACACCTGCCCCCTCGGACCGAGGATGATCCCCACCGGTTCGTCAAGTTGCCCCTCCTTCGGGCCCCCGCCGCCCCACTGGAAGGCGAACTCACCATCGGCTGCAAAGACCTGGACACGTTTGTTTCCGGTGTCGGTGACATAGATCAAGCGGTCCTGTTGGGAGCCCGTGAGGGGCTCCGGACCCACAGCAACGCCCCGCGGGCCGTAGAACGCTCCCCGCCCGGCCTCCCCGGTCTCGACACCGAACTCGCCGAAGGTGCCCCAGGCAGTGACGGGATTCCCCTCCGCATCGAGCTTCTGGATGCGATGGTTCCAGGTGTCTGCCACGTAGATGCTCCCGTCAGGGGCAAAGGCGAGATCCCAGGGTTCGTTGAAGCCACGGGGCTGATCGGACTCATCGGCAGCCAGCGACCGCCTCCCGATAGTCTCCAGGAACTCGCCATCAGCGGTGAACCTCTGTAGCCGGTGGTTGCCGGCATCGACCACGTAGACCGAGCCGTCAGGACCCAGGGCGATACCCCGAGGGCTCTGGAGCTCGCCCTGCCCAGAGCCCGGTGCACCGAACACCGTCACCGCGGCCAGCTCCAGGTGGTTGCTGGCATAGGGCTCGACGTCCTGCAGGTCAGCGGGCCCGAGCGCGGCCCGCTCCCAGATGTGCGCGATGGCGTCCTTGCGGATGTACAGTCGGTATTCGCTGCGCAGTGGCCACTCGTCGAGCGCATGGTTCTTCCCCGTCACCTCATCATAGAGGGTGTAGTCCCGGTCGTACCAGATCTTCCACAGTGCCGTGCGCATATTCGGGTTAGTCAGAGCCCCCCAGATGCGCTCCCACGTCATGTTCTTGTAATCCTCCATCGGCCACCACAGGTAGGTATAGGTGTTGGAGGTGTAGTCATTCGCGGTGTGGGGAGAGACCGCCTCCCACTGATCGCGCCCGGCGATGATGACGGGAGCATCCATCTGCTCCGCCGATGGATTCTCGCCATAGAAGACGACGTTGGGGTAGTTGCGCAGATACCAATGGAACGGCCACGAGCTATCGGCGCCGTAGGCCACTTTGATCAGGTGGGGACCCCCAGCCACACGGCGCGAGAGCTCCTCGATCTGGCGCATGGTCTCCTTGACGGCTGGAGCGGAATGGGCGTAGACGAGATGCTCAATCGGGTAGCTCTGATTAATGTAGCAAGTATGCCAGCTGTGGCGCACCGTCAGAAGCGTCGGCACCAGCAACCCCACAAGCAGCAAGACACGCAGTGCGCGACCCCAATCGCCTCTCCTGATATAGTAGACGAGACCGGCCCCGAAGGCAAGCGCGGCCATCAGGCCGCCGAGGAACTGGCCCGTGACCATCAGCTCAGCGAGGCTCGAACCCCGGAACGGGCCCGCCGACACCGCAACCATCAACGTGCCCACCGCCATGACAAACGGTGGCGCCAGGAGCGCGGCTATCCAGACTCGTTCGCGGGCCACGCGCCGCCACTCGATCGCCTCGATGAAACGGCCTAGCCCCCAGGCACCGAGCAAGATCATAGGAAGCGCCAGGTGGACGGTGAGCCAGGGCATCTTCTCGCCGGCATAGGAGTAGATGACCCACGCCATCCCGGTCCACCAGAGAATAAACGGGACAAAAAGCTTCCGCGCATCAACCTCCAACCTCGACTCCTCCAGGTTCGAGCCTCGGTCAGTCCGCACGGCGGACCGGACCGCCAGGTAAGCCGCCGTGAGGATGCTCAAGAGGAGCGGTAGATACTCATATAACGGGACAACGACGCCATAGTAATACCAGGGCTGGTCACCCCTCTGCACCCCATGTTGGGCCAGCCAATACCCCATCGACCCGATGAAACCGCTCGCCACGCCACCGCCGTACGTGAACACGGTCGTGAACAAGACGACGGCAATGGCATAGTGGATCGCTGCGGCGATGCTCCACCGACGCCAGTCCCAAACCACACCGACGACCGCGGACATGGCAAACACGCCTGCCAGGATAGCCCCCGAGTAGTAGATGGTCGGCGTCGTGTAGTCCACTGGATCTAGGCCAACCAACTGGACTGCAACGGGAGACAGGAACGGGAGACACAGCGTCCCCATGACGATGACCAGGTCGAACGACCGGTAGGTCCGCAGATCACGCCACGTCCCGGCCAGCAGCGCTGCCAGGCCGCCGACGAGTGCCACACCTGCAACCCCACCCCCTACCATAGCCCACCAGGGGAAAGCACGCTCAGTCTCCGCGCCTTCTGCGCCCCAGAGCACAGCCAGGCCGAATACGAGCAACCCAACAGCCGCTCCAACCAGCGCCACGCCCACTAACGACTTGAGGTTCTCCTTCTCACCCCAACTCCGCAGCAGGCTCTCCCGGACGAAGACACCCACCAAGAAGAAGCCGAAGATCGCGTTGTAGATGAAGGCAACCTCCTTGGTGACGAACATCAACGAGATGCCGGCTGCCATCAGGAAGAGCCACCGCTCGTGCCCGCTGCGCAGATAGGAGAAGATGGCGAAGACCACGATCAGCGCCCACAGAATGATCGGTATGTCGTGCCGAATGTAGCGTGAGTAGTAAGCGACCGACGGGGAGATCAGCAGGAAAAAGGATCCAAGCAATGCCCCTAGCCGCCCGATCCAGCGTCGCAGGAGGTACGGAAAGGCCACAATCGCCACGCCCATCGCTGCCACCACGAGGCGAGCGGTGAAGTCATTGTCGCCAAACAGGAAGTAAGAAAATGCCGTAGCGTGGAAGAGGAAAGGGCCGTGCATCAGCGGCGTATGCTGGAATCCGTGGCCCGCGTAGAGATTCCACGAGTATTTCGTGTGGAGGCTTTCGTCGTGGCTCTGCGTGCGGACGCCGAGTCCCCACAGCCGCGTCCCCAGGGCCGCAGCGATCAGCGCGAGGTAGAGGGCCTTCTCCCAATTGAGGGCGATCCAGCGCCCCACCGGTCGGTCCAGCCACCTATCAACCAAAGATGTCACGGCTCCTTCATCCTCCTCAACCCACAGGTGCTTTCGCATAGCCCGGTTAACCATCCAGGCAGAACAAACGCATCAATTAGCCCCAGCGTCCCAGAGTGGCTACACGAAGGCACCGCCCCCCCCCAGACGGGAGTGCTCTCGGCTCCTGCCTGACCGCTCTACGATTCATCACCCGGCAGCTCGACGCGCCGCCACAGCGTCGCCTCGCTCGCGGCATCGGGCAGGGCCGGCCCATCGCGGAACAGAAACCAATCAAAGGCCACGCTACAGCCTGCATCCCAGAAGCGACAGCCGATGGACTCTGGCGCCCAATGACGGCGCAGCGCGAAGCTCTGGCCTACGTACTCAGTCCCCGGTGCGCCAGGCGGCGAGCTGCCGCCATCAAGCGTCACCACCGTTGGCCCCAGCCGGTCCGCCCCTAACTCGCTCAGGCTGTCGACCCGAAGCGCCCTGCCGAAATCGCGCAGGTACCAGGCTAGGACCGAGTTCGGCGGGGCCTCGTAGACGAACTCGAGCGTGGTGAGCATGCCTGTCTCCTGCCAGGAGACACCGCGCAACGTCTCCACCAAGTCACGGACGTTCACGGGAGTGGGCTGACTCGACAGCGGCTCGCGGGGATCCGCCGGGCGGCGGTAGGCGACTCCCCAGCCCGCCGACACGGTGAGGGAAAACAGCGCAGCGCCCGTTGCCACGGCGGCGGTGCGCAGCGTCGCCCCCGGCCCCAGAGCCATGACGAAGGTCAGGCCCAAGAGCAGCTGCAGCGCGGCCACGACCAGAACGAGGACCAGATCAGTACGGTCCGCGAACCTGGCATAGCGCGCCAACGCCAGGTAGACCTGGGCCCACAGGATCAGAACGATGCCGGCGTAGATGCAGCGCACTCGGCCTGCGGAGCGCCACCGGTCCCGAGCGACTGCCTCGAGGGCGATACCGGCCAACATGGCCAGCGGTAGCACCACCCAAACCAGGTCCGTCGGTGCCCGCCCCGGCATTGCCGCCAGCAGGATAGCGCCCAATCCGCTCCACAACCCCAGCAGCGAGGCCGGGTAGTGCTGGCGTCGCAGGCCCCACACCAGGCCCGCGAGCGCGAAGACCAGTCCCAACAACTCATACACCACGAGAAGCGTGAATGGCGAGGCTCCGCGAGCTCCGGCTGCGCGGAAGCGAGCGAACCAGTCGACGAGAAGGCCGCCAATGGCCCCTGCCCCCGACGGATTCCAGCCGAGCCCGGTGGAGGCGGCCGCCGCCGCGAGCCCGAACAGGAGCAGGAATCGCCCGGCATGGGGCCTGAGGCGTGAGACAATCCCCCGGGCGGGCGAGGCCCAACCGTGCGGACCCAGCCAGGCAAGGACACCCCACGCGAGGCCCAGGGGGAGGAGCAGGCCGTACACGGCGGCCCCACTCGTCACGGAGACGGCGAGGCCCACAGCCGCGAACGCAAGCCAGCGCTTCCGGTCCGTCTCCAGGAAGCGACTGAGAGCCCCGACGAACCCCATCGTACCGGCGGCCGCCAGCGCGGTCCCGTCGAGCTGGCGAGAGGCCACGAGCGCGGTCGGTGAGATGGCCAGGTAGAGACCGGCGACGAAGGACCCGACGCGCCCCAGACGTCGTCTGAGCAGTATCGGGGTGAGCACAAGACCCGAGCCGGCGAGCGCAGGCAACAGCCTGGCCAGCGAGTCGCTCGCTCCGAAAAGCACGAAGAGGAAGCTGTTGGCCGCAAAGAGGAGCGGGCTGTAGTCGCTCACCGGCATGCCCTGGCCGGTCGCCGCCCGCCAGGCCACCGCCGCCTCCCGGATCTCGGCGGCGCTCAGCGGTGCTGCGTCGAGTTGGGCGAGGCGCATCGCGAGGGCGACCCCGACGAGGACGGCCCAGGCAGAGACCTCATAACGCTGATGTGTTGGACCCTTGGGTCGATCTTCTGCGTATCGCATATCAGTCATCTTCGAGACAGTCTACCAGCTCCAGCGGTGACGGTCAAGAAAGACATCCAGACTTCAAATCCCGGCGACGTCGGACGCCACGGGCGAGGCGCGACCTGTGCAGCGGGTAGGCCAACCGAGAACCAAGCTTGCGGTGTGCCCCATGGAGATTACAGAGATCTTCCAGGTCCTAGCCCAGCACCTCATAGATGGCCACGCCGTGAGCGTCATAGACCCGCCGCAGGAGCCCCAGGTCGACCATGCGGTTGAACTTCGCTAAGCTTCGCGCATCGCAGTAGGCACGCTCGTATTCACCCACGTAGATATACCGTACGTCGTACCGGTCAAGGATCTCCTCCGCCTGGGCGACAACGGTGGTGTTGTAGCAGGCGTCCACATCTTCACGGCGCCAGCTCACCATCTCCCCGCCCACGGCGACGCGCTGCTGAGCCTGGTGATGGCGCCAGCCGGCCACCGCCGGCAGCCCCGTATGGACGGAGACGCGGTTGGCCCACAGGTACTCCCGCCATCCAAGCCCCTCGAGGATCACGGGCGAGCCCTGTATGGTATCCTGCATCCACCGGATGGCGTGGTAGTCGCCGGACAGCGGGATCGGTCGGGCATCGCCCTCCGGCCCTCCATAGACCTCGGCGTGCTGCATGAAGGCCATACCATCGAGCGTCCTGCCGGCCTCAGGCGCCATGCGGTCGACGGCGCGAGCGCGGATGCCGAGCGGCAAGAAGAGCGATCCTCCGAGCACAAGCAGCCCCATGAGAGTCCACCAGATCCGACGCGCATGGAGCGCCCAGCCCCGTGCACGGCTCCAGATCCACGCCAGACTGACCGCCGCAGCGATCGCAAGCAGGATCCAGACCTGTAGGTAGAACTTGAACACGGTGTTCATCCGGCCAATGTCTCCCTCCAAGACGACAACCTCCACGGCAAGGGAGAGGGCCATCGCGGCGCCGACCAGGAGCCAGACCAGACGGTCCTCCTGAGACGCGCCCTCTTGAGTTTCTCCCTCCGCGGTGAGCAACAACAGAGCGGCAAGGACACCGGCGGGGACTGTCACCAGGGCCACGGAATAGCCCAGAGCTCGCAAGGCCACGGCCACCCCCACAGCCACCACACAGGCGAGCCCGCCGACGAACCGGGACACGGCACCGCGCCTCAGCCTGGCCACCGCCTCCATCGCTCCGCGTGTCACCACAGGGAAGAGCAACAGGGCGTGGATCCACAGATAGATGCCGACAGGCGTGGTCCCGCCCTCCCAGAGGTGAAAGGCGGTGTAGCCAGCGACGTAGTGACGCGTGTATGGGAGGTAGAGGAAGGCCGTCAGGCCGGCGACCACGCCGGCTCGCCAGCCGAAGGAGAGGAGACGTCGGACGCCCGACGCAGGATTCGAGGCAGAGAGCGGCCCGGTCCCCTTCCCTCCGGAGGCTGCCGCCATGGCTCCAGGTGTCCTCCTGTCCCGCTTTCCGCGCCAGTGGCCCACGCCAAGGGCAATTAGCCCCAGACCCAGGTACGTCGGGTAGTCCCAGGTGTTTGTGGGACGAAGCGCACCGATGACCAGGCCCCCCAGCAACAGGCTGCCCCAGGTTGGGTTCGCGGTCCGCGCCCAGTAGACAGCCAGACCGAGGCAGACCAGGGTCAGCGGGAAGGCGATCATGTGCGCGTGCAGATCCCCGTAGAGGAAGGTGAAGGCTGGGAACTCGGCGATGGGATCCCCCGTATCGGAGGGGATGATACGCGTGGGATGCCAGTACCAGGACTCCACCCGCACCGGGAGCTCCACGCCCTGCACAAGGACGCGCCAGAGGCCGCGGAGGAAAGCTACCGTGTTCGGAAAGCCAGGGATGGTGCTGGGGAATGAGATGTCGCCCACGGCAATCAACTCACTGCGGAGGAGGTGGACGACTCCTAGATTGCCCAACAGCAGGGTGAACGCCACGGCCGCCAGGGCGGCGACCAGCGCGCGACGTCGGCCGCCACGCGTCAGATCATAGGCTACGGAAAAAGCGCTCAGTCCGGTCAGAGCGAAGATGACCGGCACGGCCAGGTTGTAGGCCACGGCCGGCACGGTGCCGACCAGCTTGATGAGCGTGCCGACGATGACGAAGCCGAAGTAGTAGTAGTTGATCCAGGTCCCGGAGAGCCAGGGATTGTACGGGGGGAACCAGGTCGATTTCATCACCGCGTTGAGATAGGCGAAATCCATGGGCTTCTCGCCCCCCACAATGGGATGCCATAGATCAGGATGGAGGATACGCACCCCGATCCAGGCAACGAACAGGATGGCGAACACCCCCTCGGTCAGCAGCAGCACGCGCCAGCGGCGACGGACGAAGCGCTGCAGCTGATCCCGTCTGACCCACCCCAGACCGACTCCAGCGACGGTCAGGAGGGCGACCATACGGAGGATGGTGGCGCGCGTGTTCGGGAAGAGGCGCAGGCTCGCCGCCAGCCACGTGAGGTAGGCGACAATTAGGAGACCACACAGACGAGACATCCCGTACCCGCGGTCCCGGAGCCCGGGAAGGGCAACGAAGAGAAGGGGGAACGCCACCCAGCCCAGCGCCGTGACGACCGCCCACCAGGCCAGCGCACCCAGCCCTGGATAACGGTTGAGGAGGCAGTTCCGATCAAACATCTCGGACCACGTCCCACCGGCCTGCTGCTCCGCCCACGCATGGTCACCAAACGTGAGCAGGTTGGGAGCCTGGGTGGCCTCCTGGGGGGTAAGGCCGTGCTGCGCGCGCGCCAGGTCCACCCGGCCCAGGATCCCCTCCACCAAGTTCCGTGAGTAGGCCTCCGTCTTGGCGAAGATGAGCACCCGCGGGTGATCGTAGACGCTGAAGGCCTCCTCGGCGGGAGGCAGGTGAATCTCTACTGGCTTCGGCTGGCTGACGTAGTCCGCTTCCATCAGGTCAAAGGGGTTCTCCTGATCGGGGAAGACGAAGGGACCCAGCGCGGGGTAGGATGTGAAGTCGGCCTGCAGCTCGAAGCCCAACTCACCGGCGAACAGAGCGCGGTAGTACTCCGTGGTCAGCGGGTAGCGCGCCGGCAGCCGCGCGATGGAAGCATACAGACGGTTGCTGGCCAGGAAGATGTAGTCGGCCTGATCGAGCCAGCTGTACAATGCCTCCCGTTTCTGAGGCGTGTCCTCGTTGTAGTTCTCCATCTCAATCCCGCGGTACATCCCACCAAAGGGATTGTGCCCATCCACGCGGAGCGGGAGGCCCCAGTCCCAGTGCTCATTAGCCACGGTGGCGCCTGCCGGCACGTTCTCGTAGATCCAGCGCGAGGCCGCCACGCGTGGATGGGGCCGTACGTAGACGGTAAAGAAGCCCAGGCCCCACAGAACCGCGCCGAGGGCGACGACCGCAGACAGGGCGATGCCGACCCGCTGCCCCCGCCGGGATGCGGAGCCCGTCAGCCGGATCAGCCAGTAGGCGGCAAACAGGAGCAGAATCGGGTAGAGCGGCAGGAAATAGCGCATCGCCTTCACCCAGCGGGTGGCGTAGTAGAGGAACGCGATGGTCGCCCAGCCCCACAGCACCAGGTGCCTGCGCCCCTCAGGCCCCCCGTTGAGAAGCTCGAGTCCGGTCACGCTCCACCCGACCCAGGCCGCAAGCCCCAGGGGGAGGCCCATCCCCCACACGACCATGTTCAGCCACGGGAATACGATGGGCAGGCGATTGGCCCATTGTCGACCGGAGGGCAGATCGACCTTGCCAGACTGCTCTGCTCCGATCTCGCTCAACCGCCCAAACCACTCAGGGCTGGGCTGGAGGCCGAAGAAGCCGGGCCCCTCAAAGGCATACGGCTGCGCAACCCGGAAAGCGACCAGGGACAGCAATCCGGCCAGACAGAGGGAGGCGAACAGCCAACCGGCGTGCGAGAGATCAAACCGCAAACCGAACACGCCTCGCCCGCCGGGACGCTCGCGATTGAGGACACGGGATGCAGCCGCAAGGACCACCATCAGCGCTGCGGTGGCCGCGCTCACCTTGCACGCAGCGGCGAACCCAACGCCGAGGCCGGCCGCCGCAAAATCGGCCCATGCCCCGGTCTGACTGCCTCGGACGGAGAAGGTAGCCACGAGCATGGTGAAGAAGCAGGCGGCGCTGTCGACGGTGAAGAAATGCGCCTGCTGGATGAGGAATGCAGTCACCGCCCCCAGGGCCATGGCAAGCAATCCCGTCGCCTCGCCGTACAGACGCCGGCCGATGAGATAGACCAGGACGAGCGTACCGAGGTCTGCGAGCGCGGAAAGCGCCCGCCCGACAACAGCGTTGTAAGCACCCGTGAAGGTCCCCGGCGCACAGCCGTCAAGGGCGTCGCCGGCAACGACGGCAGCCACGGCCCCGCTCACCGGCGCGGCGGCGTCGGCGCAGGCCCGATCGAGCCATTCAGCAGTGGCTCGGGCGGCGAAGAGCGGCAGGGTCCCGTAGCTGTAGCGGTGGCCGTCGACGTTCCGCACATTGAGCGGAGAAGCCTGGGTATCGAAGTAGCACGATAGATCATCCGGCCACCGAATGAGCGACAGGGTGTTGCGCATGTGCCCCTCATCGGGGTGGATGTACTGCCCCTCATCCCAGCCCAGGCCAGTGAAACGGAGATAGGTCGCCGCGAGGAGGATCAGAATCAGGACCCCCGCCGACCAGCGGCCGAGTCGAGGGGTCCGGCGCGGTGCTCTTTCGGCTCCCTTCGAGATCCCAGGATCCATATTCGCTTACGGAGTCACTTCGTACACGGCATAAAGCAGCTCATCAGGGCCGCTCGCGGGAACGTAGAGCGTGTCCCCACCTGGAGCCCGACGGCGGACGCTCTCCAGCTCGTCGACCCGGGCAGGATGGAACACGAAACGGGCACCCCGATGGGGCTCCATCTCGGGCGGCTCTCCCTCATCCGGTGGCGGGACGTCCACACCGGTGATGTTGCGAGCCATGAAGCGGAACGTCCCAAAACCCCAGTAGACGGAGGGGGGTCCGTGCAGGTAGACGGTGTAGTCTTCCTCCTGAGACGCCAGGTAGCGCGAGAGATGCGTCGCCATCTCAGCGGTGGGATTGCCGTAGACCCGGGTGGGTGTGTAGACCAGGAAGTAGTAGCCCAGATTGAGGCCGACCAAGGCTGAGAGCACCACACCAACGACCCCGTGCCTGACAGCGCGAGGGGCAGTCAGAATCCCACGGCCCAGCCCCAGGATCCAGTCAAGCCCCAGAGCAACGAGCATGGCAAGCGCGGGAGCGGCCCCGACGAGGCGCTGGCTGCTGGGGGGATTCTCGGTCATCACCCAGCCGGCGATGAGGGCGAGCCAGAACCAGGTCAGCAGCAGACTATTGGAGGGCCAACGATAGTGACCTATGGTCCAGATGAGGCCAACGACGAAGAGAGCACCGCTGACGGAGTCGAGCAGCGGAATGGACGGTTGATACCAGAACGTGGGATCGAGGGTGTAGTTGAACGCCGAGATGGACCTCCACAATTGCTGGAGGAGCAAGCTGGCCGCGCTGCGACCCGTCATCTCCTGTTCCCGCTGGAGCCAGCCGGAGGCGAAGATGCTCACCTGGCGCGGCCTAGACACCAACTCCGCCGGGTGAGCCACGTAGTGGAGAAGGAGCGGGGTCACTACGAGCAGAGCCCCAGCCAACATGATGGCCAGCAGATGGCCGTAGCGTGCGACAAAGCGGTGTCTCCACAGCGCCTGCAACCCCACGTAGCAGGCCGCGACAACGCCGACGAGGCGCGCTCCAAAGTATCCGTACCAGCCGAGGCCAGCGGCGGCACCCGCGGCGGCGAAAGCGACGGGTCGCCTGGTCTGCAGGCCGCGGACGAGGAGCCACAGCGTCAGGGTGACGAAGAACCCGTCAGCCACCTGGTTGGACCCCAGCCGGCTGAAATGGACGTGATAGTGGGAGGAGGCGAGCATGACGGCCGAGAACCAGGCCGCGCGATCCCCCCACAACTCTCGTGCCAGAAGGAAGGTGGTCAGGACAGTAGCGGTACCGATGACGGCCGAGAGGGCCCGAAGGCCGCCCACCGTCGCCCCGAATATACGCATGGACAGGCCATAGGCCAAGAAAGACATGGTCGGCACGCTGAACCACCCGGTGGAGAACGGGTTCCCCAGCGGCGCCTCCACCAACTCAAGCGCATCGGCTCCCTGGGAGCCCTCGTCTCCCCCGAGGTTGGCCGGGATGTACTCCAGGTTGTAGGCTCGTACGGCCAGAGCGAGGAGCAGCAGGAGCGACAGTCCGGCCAGCTCCAAGCGGTTCCGACTCAACCAGCGGCCCACCCCACCCCGGTTCACGATGCGCCGCCACAGCTCTGCGGGAGCCGGGGCAGACGGCACGAAGGCGGCCAAGAAGGCCACGATCCCAAGGATCCACAGAACAAGCAGGTCGCCAAAACCGCCGCTTGCCATCCGCCGCCGGGCCCACAGACCGACGGCGAATGAGAGCCACAGCCCCCCGATGGCCACGAACGTGCGAATCGGGTGTGCCTGCAGAGCCGAAAGCCACCACCAGCCCGCCCCGCGCGCCCCCCCAGCCCTGCCGCGCTCCATCCGCTGGACGCGCCGCAGGGCAAGCGCGAGAAAGAGGATGCTGCCAGCCCACAGGACGGCACCATCCCAGGGGTACTCCCGCCGGTGCATGAAGTAGAACTGGCCCCCCGCCGCCAGCGCAAGCCCGACCACAAGCATCCCAGCCCCTCTGCGGTCACTCTTCGCCATATCCACCGTCGTATCCGGCCGTGTCAGACTTGCGCGCGACGAAGAACAGATACGCCCCTTCGGACTCGGCTGCTGGATTTTCGTGGTGAGGACGAGCGGCCGGGGGCCGGGATAGGGGTTCGTCGTAGAGCGGCCGCATCAGGCGCTCCGTGAGCCAAAGGTTAGCTTGTGAGGGCCATAACACCCAGCGACCGGTCATCTTCCTGGTGACCAGGGATGGCAGCCCCAAGTAGTGGCCCCACTCCAGGGCCGTCAGCGCCCGGGGCGAGAAGTAGGCCCACCAGCGCTCCAGGCCTAACCCTGCGGCGTCCAGGCGCCGGGCCCACACCGCTACACCGTCACAATGATGGTGGCGAGAGATACGGTTGAAGAAGCGACGGTACGCGTCGGCCATCCGGCGACACCCGAGCCGGTCGAGGGCTCGCCCCACCAAGAGAAAGCGGGTGAAGCTCGGTCCCGGAACACAGAAGTAGAACCATCCCCCAGGCTTGAGCACCCGAGCGACCTCATCAAGCACCGCTTGAACATCCGGGATATGCTCCAGGACGGAGTTGCTGACCACGGTCGCGAAATGTCGATCGGAGAACGGCATTCGGGCTCCCACGGCCTGGGCCAGGGTGGAGTAGGCGCCGCGGCGCCGGGCTTCCTGCAGAGGGACCCACCAGGGGTCAAATCCCGCACTCACGCGCCCCTCAAGAGCGACGGATCCGAAGTGACCATCCCCGCATCCCAGGTCGAGGAGCGGGTCGGGAAGGGACAGATCCCGGTAGAAACGCGCCTCTACCGCCCGCAGGAGCGCGCGAAACGCCGGCAAATCACAAAGGTGGCGCCAAAGGAGATCCCCCATCGAGAAATCAGGTGTGCTCCCCGTCCAGCAGCCGCTCGAACAACTCCTCATACGCCGTCACCGTCCTCTCGGTGGACCAGCGGCTCACAATCTCCTCCCGGGGCCGGACGTATTCCTGTCGCGAGCCGACCACCTCGATGATCGCCTCGGCGAGCGCCTCGCTATCGCCGATGGGCACCACCTTGCCCATCCCGGTCTGTTCAACCGGCTGGCGGACCCCGGGGAGGTTGCTGGCAATGGAAGGGGTCCCGCAGAGCATCGCCTCCGCCTGCACGAGGCCGAACGACTCCGTGGAATTGAGGCTGGGCACAACGATGACGTCCAGGTTGGGGTAGAACGCGGCCATCTGCACAGGTCTGAGCACCCCCAGGAACGTCCAGTGGTCCTCGTACCGGCGGAAGAGAGGCGCCAGGCGTCGAGCGTAATCCTCCTCCCCCATGACGTCCCGGCACTGACCCGCGAAGAGGACCCGGGCCTCCGGGTACGCCTCGAGGACGCGCCGCAACGCGTTGAGGAGCACACCCACCCCCTTCTCGGCCGCCAGGCGGGCAGCCATGCCGATTACCGGCCCGCCCTCGTCGAGGCCGTGCATCGTAGCGAAAGCAGCCACCGCTCCCTCGCTGATATCCGGCAGCTCCACGGGCGGGGGGATGATCTCTATCTTGTCCTCGAAGCGTTGCAGAAAGGGGGACTGCGCGGCGAAATCCTCGGTATAGGCCACCACGCGGTGCGCCAGATGACCGGCCAGCCGGTTCATGATCAGCACGCCCTGATTGACGACCCGGTTGAACCAGCCCGGTGGCAGCTTCAGGTCACAGTGATAGGTGAGGATGGCAGGCATCCCCATGACACGGCAGCGGGCGGCGACCCCCGCCGCGTCAAACTGAGGCAGATGGAGGCTGACCACATCGTGCTGCCGCACCAGGCGGGTGGCCAGGAATCCGAAGGTCGGCATGATGACGCCCTTGCTGAGACGAAAGACCACCGGCGCGCGCACGACGCGAACCTCGTCGCGCCGCTCCTCTGCGGGCAGCGAGCGATCGAACCGGGAGGTCAGGACGGTGACCTGGTGGCCGCGCGCGGCGAGCCCTCTTCCCAGCCGCTCGGCGTAGATAGTCAACCCGCTGGTATGGGGACGGTAGTACGTGAGGACGATCAATACCTTCATAAAGCCCCTCGTTACACCCTGGATGTGCTTCCGACGTTACAGGAACAGGTCTCTATTGGCAACCACCCACTCATATAGCTGGCGAATCCCCTGCTCCACCCCAACGTGAGGCCGCCATCCGATCTCCACCTCGGCCTTTCGAATGTCCGACACGTAGACCTGCTGATCCCCCGGCCTCCAGTCCGCGTACGAGACCCGGACAGGGCGCCCGACCAACCGCTCCAAGAGCGGTCCAAACTCCTGCCACACGGACATCGTCCGGTCCGGGCCGCCACCGACGTTGTAGACCTGACCGGCGGCGGTTTCGATCTGATCGACGGCGGCATCGTAGATGTCGAGAAGATCGTCGACGTAGAGGACGTCACGGACCTGCTTTCCGTCTCCGTAGATGGTGATAGGCTCGCCGGTGACGGCTGCGATGGTGAACCAGGCCACCCACCCCTGGTCCTCCACGCCCATCTGTCTGGGTCCGTAGATGCAGGACTGGCGGAAGACCACGGTGGGGAGCCCGTAGATCCGGAAGTAGTCTCGCACGTACTGGTCGCCGGCGCCCTTCGAGCAGCCGTAGGGCGAGTGGAAGTCCAACGGGTAGGTCTCATCGATGCCTCCCGGGTGGTCCTGGTAGGCATAACGAGTCTCCTCCTCGACCACCCTGACGTTGTCCATTCCGCCGTAGACCTTGTTGGTGGATGAGTAGAGAAGGATTGGGTGCGTGGTTGCCGCCCTGGCAGCCTCGAGGACATTGAAGGTCCCCAGCGCGTTCTGCTCGAAGTCGGAGCGCGGATCCTCGACGGAGGTGGTGACCGCGGTCTGGCCAGCGAGGTGGACGACGACATCGGCACCCTGGACCGCCTGGCGGAGGGCGTCCGCGTCGCGGACGTCGGCTACGACCAGCCGAAAAGAACGAAGCCCGTGCTTCTGCTGCAGCCAGGTCACGTTGGCCTCGGCTCCCCGCCGCGAGAGGTTGTCGTAGACGGTGACTCGCTCTCCGCGGGCGAGCAGGCGATCGACAGTGTTAGAGCCGATGAACCCGGCCCCGCCGGTGACGAGATACTGGGACACGATCCGGCTTACTCCTTTGTCGCGGTGGACACAGCGTCCGCGCGCAGCTGAGCGAACGACAGATTCTGCTGCACGAGCCCGACCAGCCCGAGCAGACACATAATCAGGTACTGAAAGGTGTGCGAGGCGAAGGCGACGACCACGGCGGTCTCGGTCGGCACGCCAAAGGGCAGCTCCAGCGCGTATCGCGCCACGGAGTGGAAGACGCCCATGGCCCCAGGCGAGGAAGGCACGGCCATTCCCAGCCCCGTCGCAGCGGTGAGGAAGCTGGCCTCCCACACGCCTGGGTGGTCCATGAAGGCGTGCAGGACCGCGACGTAGTGCGCAACGGTGAGCGCCCAGATGACGACCGACCACGCCATCAGCTCCACGGCCCGTCGGACCGAGCGAAGCGCTTCCAGGCCCTCCAGGAGACCGTCGAACCACCCCAGCCAACGATCGACGTCGATGGACGGTAGCTGCCCCAGTATCCAGGCCACGGCCTGCCTCCCCCACCGGGGACGGGCCGCCAGCGCGACCAACGCAGCCAGACTGCCCAATCCGAGCAGGCCGCCCAGGAGGCCGGCCCTGCGAGCCCAGCCCGTCTCCCCGACGAAGGGCAGCGTCACCGCCAGCAAGAGCACGACCGTCAGCATATCGAGCACTCGCTCGACAACGATGGTGGACAGGGCAGCACTGATCTTGACCTTCCCATCAAGGCCGACGGCGACGGCGCGCGCCGGGTCGCCCAGGCGGAACGGCAAGACATTGCTGACCAGGTAGCCGATGTTTACGACGGAGAACGCGTCGAGCAGCCTCACGCGGTATCCCAGGAGGATGCGCCATCGAACCGCACGCGCGGCCAGGTAAGCCAGGACGCCCAACCCGGC
This sequence comes from Anaerolineae bacterium, assembly GCA_041687115.1. Taxonomy (GTDB): domain Bacteria; phylum Chloroflexota; class Anaerolineae; order B4-G1; family B4-G1; genus SKLM01. The sequence goes on along the minus strand of JAWLCP010000005.1, from coordinate 27,103 downwards.
AGGCAGGAAGTAACGCCAGTCCGCCCGTTGCAGGGCCTCGCCAGCGCGGCGCCATTCGACGCCGGTGACGGCCAGAGCAAGGCAGATGAGACTGATGAGCACTCCAAGAACCAGATTCCACTTACGCACGGGCTCTGATTATACCATCAGCGGGCTCCAACCGCAATGATCCGCGTGGCGCCTGCACCCGCCTCCCTTGACGGAGGCGTCGATTCGTGGTACAAACACGCCCGGCAAATGAACGTTCATTCAGCGAGTAAGGGACCATCAACGATGGAGCACTCAGCGCGCAACGAGACGCCGACACGCCGAACGGAGATCCTGGACGCCGCGGCATCGCTCTTCGCGGAGAAGGGCTACGAACGGACGCCGGTGAAAGAGATCGCCGAGCGGGCCGGGATCGCGCCGGGCACGATCTACCTCTATTTCGACTGCAAACGGGACCTGCTGCTGTCCATCGCCGATCGCATCATCGGGGAGGCCTGGAGCGAGACCGAAGCTGAGCTGGCTCCGCTCGACCGAGAGGCGTATGTGGCCGCCCTGCTCCAGAACATCTTCGACTTCGTGCGGGAGAACCAGGCGTTCCTGCAGGCTCTGATCCCAGAGATCTGGACCGACGCCGAGCTCCAAGATCAGTTCTTCAACCAGATCCTGGCGCCCCTGTTCGAGACGGGCGCCGGGTACCTGGAGGAGCAGATCGCGGTGGGGCGGGCACGACCGTGCGAGGTGGACGTGGTCATCCCGGCCATCGCCGGGTCGCTCATGATGCTGCCGCTGTTTCACACGCTGGCCCCCAATCAGTTCCTGGAGGGGGTCTCCGAGGACCAGCTGATGGAGGAGTTGACACGGCTGTACCTCGAGGGGCTCAAGCCAGCGCCAGAGGGACGCGAATGAGCCGATCGGCACAGGACGGCACGGTCATCGCCACGCAGGATCTCACGAAGCGGTTCAAGAACCTCACGGCCGTGGACAGACTGAATCTGAAGGTCCGCAAGGGCGAGATTTTCGGCCTCCTGGGGCCAGATGGCGCGGGAAAGACCACGGCCATCCGCATACTGTGTGCCATCATGGACCCCACCGAGGGACGCGCAAGCGTGGCAGGATTCGACACCCAGAAAGAGCCGGAGGAGATCAAGAAACGAATTGGCTACATGCCGCAGCAGTTCTCGCTCTACGGCGATCTGACGGTGGACGAGAACCTGACGTTCTTCGCCGACATCTTCCAGGTCGGTCGAGAGGCACGGCGGAAGCGCCAGGAGGAGCTGCTGGAGTTCGCGCGCCTGACCGAATTCCGGAAGCGCCGCGCGGCGCATCTGTCCGGCGGCATGCAGAAGAAGCTGGCGCTGGCCTGCACGCTCATCCACCGCCCGGACGTCATCTTCTTGGACGAGCCCACCACCGGGGTGGATCCGGTCTCCCGGCGCGAGTTCTGGGAGATTCTGACGGAACTCCACCTGGAGGGGGTGACGCTGTTCGTCAGCACACCGTACATGGACGAAGCGGAGCGGTGCTCGCGCGTGGCGCTGCTGTCCGAGGGGCAGGTGATCCAGTGCGACACCCCCAGGCAGATCAAAGAGGTGGTGGAGGGGGACCTGCTGGAGCTGCAGCCGAGCGACCTGCGAGTGGCGAGCCAGATCGTGCGGGACTTGGCGGGCGTGCTGGAGGTTCAGACGTTTGGCGATCTGCTGCACGTGTTCGTGGACGAGGCGGACCGGCGAGCCTCGGGTATTCGGGACGCGCTGGAGGAGGCCGGCATTGAGGTGAAGGGGATGCGGGAGACGCGGCCGCGGATGGAAGAGGCGTTCATCTCGCTGATCAGGAAGCGGTCGAGGGAGGGATGAGGCGCAAGGGATGACATGTGACGCGGAGAGCATGGTGATGGGCGGGGGACTGTGTTGAACGAACGTGCTGTGGTGGTGGACGGTCTGACCAAGAGATTCGGGGATTTCACGGCGGTGGATGGGGTCACGTTTGACATCCGACGAGGTGAGATTTTCGGCTTCCTGGGGCCTAACGGTGCGGGGAAGACCACGACGATCCGCATGCTGCTGGGTCTGGTGCGGCCCACATCCGGGCACGCGTCGGTGCTGGGATACGACGTGGTGAAGGGATCCGAGAAGATACGGGAGCAGATCGGCTACATGTCGCAGCGGTTCAGTCTCTACGAGGACCTGACGGTGAGCGAGAACCTGGACTTCTATGGGCGGACGTACGGCGTGCGGAACAGGGAGCTCCAGGAGCGGAAGCGGTTTGTGATTGAGATGGCGGGCCTGGAGGGGCGCGGGGGAGAGCTGACCCGTAACCTGGCCGGGGGTTGGAAGCAGAGGCTGGCGCTGGGGGCGGCGATCCTCCACCAGCCGGACATGCTGTTCCTGGATGAGCCGACCGCCGGCGTCGACCCGGTCTCGCGGCGGGAGTTCTGGGATCTGCTGTACGACCTGGCCGAGGGAGGGACGACGATCTTCGTGACCACACACTATATGGACGAGGCGGAGCATTGCCAGGACCTGGCGTTCATCCACCGAGGACAGATCCTCGCGCACGGGGCGCCGGAGGAGATCAAGCAGAACCGCATGGAGGGGGAGGTGCTGGAGATCGACTGCGACCGGCCGGACGTGGCGGTGGCGGTGCTGCGAAACCTGGACCTGTTCGATGAGGTGGCGCTCTACGGCGCGCAGATCCACGTGGTGGCGGGCGACGTGGAGGAGCACGCGGCCCGGATCGAGCAGGCACTGGGCACGGCCGGGGTGGAGATCGAGTCGATGGAGGTGATTCCCCCCTCTCTGGAGGACGTGTTCATCGCGAACGTACGGCGAGACGGGCAGGACTAGAGAACGAGGACCATGAAGCGACGACGTGTGATTCTGATTGTGAGCCTGGTCGTGGCGGCAGTGGCGTTGGGGGCTGGCGCCTTCTACTTCTTCACGGATCCTACAGCGTGGGAGAGCACGCTGAGCCAGTTCGATCTGCCCGAGCCGACGGACGGCGGACTGACGGCCAGCGGGTACATCGAGGCGGAGGAGGTGAACGTCGCCTCTCAGGTTGGCGGGCGGGTGGCCGAGGTACTGGCGAAGGAGGGAGACGACGTAGAGGTGGGCACGGTGCTGATCCGCCTGGATGGAACGCTGCTGGAGGCCCAGATCGCGTCAGCGAGGGCCGGCGTGGAGGTGGCGGAGGCGAGGCTGGCGCAGGTGACGGCCGGTCCGCGCCCGGAGCAGGTTCGCCAGGCGGAGGCAGGGCTGGCGCAAGCAACGGCGGCGCGCGACGGCGCCTATCAGGGGTGGCAGGACGCGGAGGCGATGCGTGACAATCCCCAGGAACTGAACGCCCGAATCGCAGCCGCGCGGTTCGAGGTGACATCCGCGGAAGCCCAGCTGGCGGCTGCGACGGCGATGAAGGACGCCGCGGTGATCAGCCACGACAGCTACTGGGATGCGAAGGAGAACTGGGGAGACGTGCGGAAGCGGCTTGAGAAGAAGTACCAGGAGTACATGGACGTCGGGGAGACGTGGGAGGAGATCAAGAAGAGGCTGGAGGAGGAGTTCGGGGACATCGAGGAGGGGGACGAGGGGTGGGAGGACTTCAAGAAGAAGCTGGAGGAATGGTACGAGAAGCTGCTGGAGAAGAAGCGACCGGAGATCCCCAGCGAGATCCCGGCGCAACTCGACTTCCACATGATCCCATATGAGTACTGGAAGGCATGGGTGGGGTATCACAGCGCCGACGCGAAGCTGGATCAGGCGAGGACCTCCCTGAACGACCTGGTGCGGATGCGAGAGAATCCGCAGGAGCTCGCCGCGCGAGCAGACGGGGCGAAGGCCCAGTACAAGGCGGCGAAGGCGGCGGTGGCCCAGGCGGAGGCGCAGCTAGAAGCGGTGCGATCCGGGGCCACGGTGGAGGAGATCGCGGTGGTGGAGGCGCAGGTGGAGCAGGCACAGGCATCGCTGAAGACGCTGTTGAGCGAGAGAGAGAAGCTCACGATCGCAGCGCCGGTGGGCGGGCTGATCCTGGAGCTGACCATCCACGGGGGTGAGCTGGCGGCCCCCGGGGCCACGCTGGTGACGCTGGGCGACCTGGACGAGGTGAACCTGACGGTGTACGTGCCCCAGGATCGGCTGGGGCAGGTGAACGTGGGGCAGAAGGCAGACGTGAAGGTGGACGGATTTCCCGGCGCGGTGTTCAGAGGGACGGTGGTGGCGATCGCGAACCAGGCGGAGTTCATCCCCCGCACCATCGAGACGAAGGACGAGCGGGTGAGCATGGTGTTCGCCGTCGAGATCGCGATCGCGAACCCGGACCACAAGCTGAAGCCGGGCGTGCCCGCCGACGCGACGATCCTAACGGGGGAGCCGTAGGATGAGGAGGGGAAGGCTCGCTCTGCAGCAGGCGCTGGGTGAGGCGGCGCGCGCTGCGCTCTCTGTGCTGGGTGTCAGCCTGATGGCGGCCGTCCTGGCTGCCTGCCGGGCACCGGAGGCGGAGGAGACGGCGATCACGGCGTCAGGGTTCATCGAGGGGAAAGAGGTGGCCGTGGCGGCGGAGACGCAGGGGCTCATCGTGGAGGTCCTGGTGGGCCGCGGCGACGAGGTCGAGGCGGAGGACGTGGTGGTGCGCCTGGAGGACGCGGCCCTGAGGAGCCAGCGGGCGGAGGCGGAGGCGGCGCTGGGGGCGGCGCGGGCGGACCTGCACCGGGTGCAAGCAGGGAGCCGGGCGGAGGAGATCAAGGCGGCGCGCGCGAGCCTGGACGAGGCGCAGGCCCGACGGGAGGGGGCCGAACAGGCGGTGATCCACGCCCAGGAGGCGATCACTTACCCGCTGCAGCTGGATAGCCAGATCAACGAGGCACGGGCGCGGATCGCCCTGGCGGAGCAGAACGTGGAGCTTCACGAGGCAGAGCTGCAGGCGACGAAGGTCAAGCGCGGGGTGTACAGCGAGCGGGGCGGCGACATCGCGGCGGCGTGGGATCTGCAGCTGCGGGCGGCCGAGGCGAATCTGGCGCAGGCCGAGGCGCAGCTGGAGGGGGCGAGGGCGTACCTTAGCGCGCTGATGGCGATGCGCGACAACCCACTGACGCTGGAGGCGGCGCTCAACCAGGCGCAGACGGAGTACGAACTGGCGGAGGTGGAGGTAGCCCGAGCGGAGGCACGGGTGGAGGAGCTGGAGGCGGGGGCGACGGGAGAGGAGGTGGCGCTGGCGGAGGCCCGGGTGCGGGAGGCGGAGGCCGGCGTGGCGCTCGTGGACACCCGTCTGGAGCAGCTGACGCTGGCGGCACCGATGAGCGGCGTCGTGAGCACCCGGAGCGCCCAGGCGGGGGAGACGGCGATGGCGGGCAAGCCGCTGCTCACGATCGCGAACCTGGATGAGGTGACGCTGGTAATCTACGTACCGCAGACGCGGATCGGCGAGGTGCGGATCGGGCAGAAGGTGGAGGTAACAGTCGACTCGTTCCCAGAACGCACGTTCGCGGGCCAGGTAGACAGCATCGCCGGAGAGGCGGAGTACACGCCGCAGTACGTGCAGACGGAGGAGGAGCGGGCCAAGCTGGTGTTCTCGGTGGACGTGGGCATCCCGAACCCCGATCACGCGCTGAAGCCGGGGATGCCGGCGGACGCGAGGATCGTTCCGTAGGCGGGAGGAGGAGCTGGATCGGAGCCAGGGCGGATGGCCCTGGCTCTTCTCGTTGGTGAGTGCGAAGGCGTGTTGCAGCCCCCCCTGTTCCATGCTAGAATGGCTGAGCACTGGCGCTCGTCGGAGACAGCGACAAGGGGGACAACGATGCAGGTGAAAGCAGTGGGCGCAAGGTATTTGGTGCGACTGGAGCCGGGCGAAGATGCAATCGAGAGCCTGAAGCGGTTTGCCGACAGCACGCGGATCGCGTTCGCCGCCGTCCGAGCAATCGGGACGTTCGAGCGGGTGACGCTGGGCTATTACGATCTGGACACGCAGACGTACCAGACCCAGGAGTTCGACGAGCCGGTGGAGGTGCTGAACCTGACCGGGAACATCGCGCGCGGTGAAGACGACGAGCGCATGGTGCACGCGCACGTGACGGTGGGGCGTCCGGACTACAGCACGCTGGGCGGTCACCTGGTGGAGGCGGTGGTGGGACCCACGCTGGAGGTGGTGATCGAGCCGGGGCCAGTGACGGTACGGCGGCGTCACGACGATGAGACCGGGCTGGCGCTCTGGGACCTCGAATCAGTCGAGACGTTCTCGATCTGACGCACCCCCAAACCCATGGCGCCCAGACTGAGCGTCATCATCACAGCGTTCCGCGAGCCGCGGACGGTGGGGCCGGCGATCGAGTCCTTTCTGGCCCAGGTCCCGGAGGACGCGGAGATCCTGGTAGTATCCCCCGATCCAGCGACGATCTCGGTGGTGGATGAGTACGCAGCCCGCGACCCGACGGTGCGGCACGTGGCGGATCCGCAGCGAGGAAAGCCGACGGCGGTGAACGCGGGGCTGGCGGCGGCCGAGGGGGAGATCGTGGTGCTGAGCGACGGCGACGTGCTGGTGGCGGAGGACGCGCTGGCACCGCTGCTGGAACCATTTGAGGAACCGGAGGTAGGCGCGGTGAGCGGTCACCCGATCAGTGTGAACCGGCGGGACAACGTCCTGGGGTACTGGTCGCACGTGTTGACGGACGGGATCCACCGGATGCGGCTGGCGCGCGACAGGAAGGTGCGGGGGGGGAAGCCGCAGTTTCTGGTGTGCTCGGGCTACCTGTTCGCGTTCCGGGCGGAGCTGATCGAAAAGGTGCCGGCGGACGCGCTGGCGGAGGACGCGGTGATCTCGCACCGGATCGCGCAGCAGGGTGCCCGAATCCGCTACGCGCCCGACGCGCGGGTATACGTCCGGTATCCGACGACGTACAGCGACTGGCTGAATCAGAAAGTGCGCTCGGCGGGCGGGTACGCGCAGCGGTACGTACGGGGGTCGCCGTACCGCATGCGCTCGGCGTGGCTGGAGGCGAGGAGTGCTTGGCGGGCGCTGGTGTACGCGGAGACCTTCCAGGAGCTGGGCTGGTCCGTGCTGCTGCTGCTGGCGCGGGTGCATCTGTGGCTGCTCGTGCTGATCAAGGTGCGGCTGCTGCGGCGCCCGCTGGAGAAGCTGTGGACGCGGGTGGAGTCGACGAAGTGAGGGGCAGATCGTGTTCCTGGACTTCGACAGGCGGGCGCGGGCGCGGCGCCTGGTCGTGCAGATCGTGGGAGAGTAGCGCGATGGGCCCCGGCCCCCTGAGGGCGAACGGGGAGGGCGCCCGCGGGTGGCGAAGGTGGCGGGAGGCCGTTGAGGCGGGCGGTCGGCGGAGCGGGTTGATGCCCCTTCTATCTGCCGCGGAAGGTGACGGCGCGGTGGACGGTCCTTAAGAGAATGAGGGCATCGAGGCGGACGGACTGGTGGTGGACGTAGTAGAGGTCGTAGTGGAGTTTGAGTCGGGCATCCTCTCTTGACGCGGCGTACCCCTGATTGACGAACCCCCAGCCGGCCATGCCGGGTTTCACGGCATGGCGCAGGTGGTAGTGTGGAAGCTCCCGAGCGAGGACACGCACAAACCCCGGTCGCTCAGGCCGCGGGCCAACTACGCTCATCTCCCCCTTCAGGACATTGAGGAACTGCGGGAACTCGTCCACATGCGCACTGCGGAGGATGCGACCCACTCGCGTGATCCGAGGGTCGTGCTCCGCCGTCCACCTGGGCCTCCCGTCAGGCTCCGCATCGACCACCATGGAGCGGAACTTGTAAAGCCGAAAGGGCTTCCCTCCCTGCCCCACTCGCTCCTGAGTGTAGAAGATTGGCCCCGGGCTATCGAGGTAGATGGCGAGGGCGATGAAGGGGAGCGCTATGGCCAGGCAGAGAGTGCCCAGCCCGGCGGCTACAAGGTCGAACATTCGCTTGGCGGTGCGGTGGAGGACCGCGCGCGTGGGGTAATGGAAGACGAAGCGAGTAGGACGTAACATCGGAAGCGAAGGGTGAAGCGAAGATGCGAGTGTCTTTGCTCGCTTCTCTGGCGTCATGGGCGCTCCTCCGTCGTGGACTCCTGATGTGCAGCTCTTGGTTCCATACCGCCGATCCTTTCTGGCCTCGGGGCTGGGCTGTCAATCCTCAACCCTGAGCCTCCCCGTCGACTTCGCGCTGCGAACTCATCCACGGGGTCACCGCAGAGAGCGGCAACGATACGCTGGCTCGCCCGGCCATCGCCGTACAGGTTGATCCCTCGCGACATCCTGGCCCGCGCTGCGGGATCGTCGAGAAGTCGACAGGCCTCGGCCACGATGCGCCGCCGATCGGTCCCCACCACGCGCGCGGCGGTGGCGTCCACGCCCTCCGGCCTTTCCGTTTCCTGACGAAGGACGAGCACCGGAACACCCAGCGCCGGTGCCTCCTCTTGGATACCACCCGAGTCTGTTAGCACCAGGTGCGCTCGTTTCATCACCTGGACGAGCGACAGGTAGTCCAGGGGCGGAACGAGGGTGATGTGGGTCAGGCCGTCCAGATGCTCCTGAACGGGGTTCCACACGTTCGGGCTCCGATGGACAGGATAGACGATCTCCACATCGCCCCGCGCGGCAATGTCGGCCAACGCGAGGCAGATATCGTGGAGCGGCTGGCCGTGGTTCTCTCGCCGGTGAGCGGTGACGAGGACAAGATGCGGAGAGGTGATGTGGGAATGGCCCACTTTCGACTTGGCGCTGGCGGATCTGAAGCTGTCCACCTCCCCAGTCCCCCGGTCGCTGGCCCGGCCTTGGCTGTTGGCGGCAGACAGCCCGCGGGGCAGTGAACCAGCGGCTCCCTCCATACGGAGACCAAGCTGTTGGAATAGCTCCTTCACGGCGGCCGTCGTGGGGAGGTCGGCGACGGAGTGAAGGGCGTCGATGACGGAGTTGCCGGTGACCCAGATGCGGTCACAGGAGACACCTTCGCGGACGAGGTTCTGGCGCGCACGGAGGGTGGGTGCGAAATGCCAGTTCGCCAGAACTGCGACAAGGCGTCGGTTAAGCTCCTCCGGGAAGGGACGGTACCGACGGTGGGTGCGCAGCCCAGCCTCCACGTGCGCAACTGGCACGCCAGCGTAGAAGGCAGCGAGGGAAGCGGCCACCACGGTGGTTGTGTCCCCCTGGACGAGGACCCAGTCCGGTTGCTCGTGGCGCAGGATAGGTGTCAGCCTGAGAAGGACGGCTGACGCCACCTGAGTCGGCGTCTGATTCTCCTCCATCACCTCGAGATCGTGGTCTGGTTTCAGGCCGAACACCTCAAGTACCTGGTCGAGCATGTCGCGGTGCTGACCGGTCACGCAGACCCGCGAGCTGATGCGGTTGGGCCAGCAGTTCAGCTCGCGGATGATGGGCGCCATCTTTACCGCCTCCGGACGGGTCCCGACGACGGAGAGAACTCGCATCATCGTGGCATGGCCCGAGGAGTGGGAAGGACGGTGGAGGCAGGATGAAGGCTGCGGATCGGTCATGCGAGGCCCCGTTGTCACCGATGAATCTCCCATTTCTTCATCAGCGTCCGTTCAGACGCTCGGGTCCAGGGGGAGACGAGCTGCGGCCTTGATCTGGGGCCAGTGCTCGTGGAACCATCCCACTGTGCGCTCCAGGCCCTCCTGGAAGGGGATGTCAGGCTGATAACCGATCAGGTCGCGGGCCTTGTCGATGCAGGCCCAAAGGCGATCCTTGGTATCCCACTCCCGCCGCCCGGTGAAGTGGATGCCGGCCACGTTGGCCGTCGCCTCGTTGACCATGTGCGCCAGGTCTACAATGCGCGTCTCCCGGCCGGACGCGAGGTTGAACGCCTGACCGACAGCACTCTCCATCACTCCGGCGCGCAGGAGCCCGTCGACGATATCATCGACATACGTGAAGTCGCGGGTCTCGTCGCCGCTGCCGGTGATCGGCAGTGGGCGCCCGCTCATGGCCCAGTAGATGAAGTTGGGGATGACATTGCGGTACGCCCCGGGCACCTCGCCCGGACCGTAGGAATTGAAGAAGCGCGGCCTGGCGGTGGGGAGCGCGTAGTGGTCGTGGAAGAAGTTGCAGTACAGCTCGCCAAGCATCTTGGTGATCTGGTAGGGCGTGCTCAGATGGAGCGATACGAAGCCCTCCTTTAAAGGGAGCGGTGCACTGCTGCCGTAGATGGAGCAGCCGGACGAGGCGTAGACGAACCGCCCGACGCCGGCGAGCACCGCGTACTGGAGCAGACGGAGGGTCCCAAGGCCGTTGACAGTAAGATCGGTCTCTGGGTGGTCGACGGAATTCTGGTTGGCGAAGAAAGCGGCCAGGTGGAAGACGATCTGCGGCCGTCGGAAGAAGACTCGTTTGAGCTTGACCTGGTCGAGGATATCCCCCTCGACGAACAGAATCCGGGCCGAGGAGGGCACGTTCCATCGGCTGGAGGCCGATAGGTTGTCGAGGATGATGACGCGCGCACCGAGCCCGGCCAGTCGGCGGCAGAGATTGGAGCCTATGGCCCCGGCACCCCCTGTGACCAGGACGGTTTCGTCAGCATACGCCTCGAGATACGCTTCCATCAGAAGAACCCTCCTCTCGCGCTCTCCCCAACCCGTGGATGGGCGGTGTGTGAGTCCGCCCGACCCGGCTGCCGTGCCGGGAGATGGGGCGGGCCAGCGTACTCCGACAGGCGCTCCAACAGATCCTCATACCTAGCCACGCATGCGTCGAGGGAGAGCCTCTGCTCTACATACCGGCGGCCGCATTCTCCGAGCCGCTGGCGGAGGGAGCGATTTCGCCATAGCTTCAGCACGGCGTCGGCGAGCGCACGCGCATCGCCGGGCGGCAGACAGATCCCGCATCGAGCCTCGGCGATCAGGCGTGAGGCGTCCCCATCGAGCGGCAAGGCGGTGACCACGGGGAGACCAGCGGCCATGATGCTGAGAATCTTGGATGGGACGACGGGCGTGGTGACATCGGAGCGGAGGGTGGCGAGCCCCACGTCCGACGCGCGGAGCAGCTCTGGATAGCTCTCCCGGGGCTGCATGGGGAGGAAGCGCACGTTATCAAGCGCCATCAACGCCGCCTTTTTCCGCAGCCGGGGAGCATGGACGCCGTCGCCCACGATGAGCCAAGTGACCTTACCCTTCTCCGCCGTCAGAGCAGCCGCCTCCAGGACCACGTCGATATCCTGCGAGTAGCCCAACACGCCCGCGAAGCAGGCGATGAAGGCATCCCCCAGGCGGTGGCGCCTGCGGAAAGCGTTCTCTCGTGGTCCCGGCCGGATGAAGTCGATGTCGACCCAGTTCGGGACGACGGTGACCCGCCGGGGATCTCCTCCGCGGGCGATGACGTGATGCCGGTTGCCAGGCGAGTGGACAGTGATCCACGATGCACGGCGGTAAAGGAACTGCTCCAGAAGGTCGAAGGCCTGGATGATGAGAGGGTGGCGGAGTAGCCCGAGGTCGATGGCACTGCGCGGGAACAGGTCCTGGACATTGAGCACGAAGGGGAGCCCCCGCAACCGATGCCAGCCCCAGGCTGCCAACCCGAGGGGAAGGGGCGGGGAGTAGAGGACGACAGCATCGTGGGGTGGCAGGCCGACGCCGGCCACGAAGAAGGCAAGAGCTGCCCCAAACTGCCAGATCGCGCGACCGAGCATCGAGTGGCTGGAGTGGAGGGGCGTGACCACGCGCACGACGTGGATGCCGTTGACGGTCTCGTCCAAGCGCCGCTGGCCGGCATAGGGCTGGAGTGAGCCCTGCGCGTGGTAACCCGGCATGCCGGTGACCACGGTCACCTGGTGACCGCGCTGGACAAGGGCAGTGCCCAACTCGTAGAACAGGTGCGCTGCAGAGCCCGTGTCAGGCGGGAAGTAAGCGGTCAGCACGAGAATACGCATAGACGAGCTCCTGTCTCAGTTGGGAGGCGCTGGATCCCTATCCTTACACCCCTCAGCAAGACGTACTGCTGCCGCCAGGCTGAGGCGAGACGAACGACCACCCCTCATCCGAGGCCGCTGCCGCTGGGCCCTCGTAGGCGATCGTTCGCGATGGCGTTCGCCCTCCGGCGAGTTCGCTATGCCCACACACAAGAGCCGTCGTCAAGGGCGAGCGACACACCGCGGCGTGGCAGTAGGAGACAAGGATGTCGGTCCAGCTGCGAAGGGAGAACTCCCGTGCTTTCCACCACGCACCCCGGGAAAGGGCTCGATAGAGCGATGCATCGTCGACGAGACGCTGCATCGCACGGGCGAGATCGAGCGGATCCCCCGGTGTGACGAGGATGCCGGAGGTGCCGTCGACGATCTCCGGTATAGCGCTCCAGCGGCTGGCCACGACGGGAATACCAACACTGTAGGCCTCCAGGATGACACCCGGAAGGCCCTCGTCGACGTAGTGAGTGGGAAGCAGAAGCGCGTGGTAGCCCCGGAGCGTGGAGATGACATCGTCTGGAGGAAGGATTCCGCGGTAGACGACCTGGTGGTAGCAGTCGAAGTCAGCCTCCTCCAGACCGCCCTGAAGGGGGCCGAAGACGTGAATCTCAACCCCCTCCCCCAGGATGTCGCTGGCCTGCAGGATATCCCCAACGCCCTTGCAGGGGTTCACGTGGCCTATGAACACGAAACGGCGGCACACCTTGTGGCAGGCGGGCAGGCTCTGGGGTCCCACAGGTCTGGAGTTGGCGTGCCAGAAGACGTTGTTGCCGGGCAAGATGGACCTGAAATGGCGGACCAGATGTGAGGTCTGAAACAGAACCAGATCGGCCGACAGGCTGGTCCTTCGTACGCAGGTCCGTACTGCGCCGGGAAGACGTGCGTAAACCCGATCAAAGCCGCCGCCAAACGCCCTCAGGATCCACGGCTTGCCGAACAGGCGGGCGATCGCGTGGAGGATGGGAGCCCAAAGGATAATCCCACCGGCGGCCGCGAAGAAAACGATCACAGATGCATCCCTGGCCTTCAACAGGGTAACCAGAGTGACCCTACACGCCGGAAGCAGCTTCCTGAATAGCCCCTCGCCGGCGGGCCACGTGGGGATGACGGATGTCCTGACTCCGGGCCTGGTGCGCAGCTCGTCGAGGGCCTGTTGAAAGGAGACCCTCGCGCCTCCGACGGGAGGCGGGACCGCCCCGATCAGGAGGACGTGGAGGGTACCGCCATCGCGCGATGGCAAGCACGAAGGGGATGGAGAGCGTCTTGAGGCCAGACGAACGGGCGTGGGCCGCCGGAGCATAGGGCTCACTCCTCAAGCACCAGGCGAGTGTAGAGGGCGGCATAGGACGATGCCATCCGCCGGGCGGAGAAGTTGGCGAGAGCGTGTACCCTAGCGCGCCGGCCCATGGCTTTGCGGGCCCGGGGGTCGTTGGCAAGGGAACGCATAGCACGCACGAGATCACTGCGGCTGCCGGGGGCGATGAGCAGCCCGGTGGCTCGATGCATGACCAGCTCTGGAACGCCACCGACGGCGGTGGCGATGACCGGTTTGCCCATGGCCATGGCCTCCATCACGGAGAGGGGAGCTCCCTCGCGCTCGGAGGCGAGGACGAAGACGTCGGCGGCATTGAGGATGTCCGGAACGTCGGCGCGTGGGCCGAGAAAGGCGATCGGATGCGATCTTCCGTCGCCAACCTGGTTCATTAGCCCGCCTCTCAGCGGGCCGTCTCCAACGAGCAGCAAGCCCGCTCGATCGCCGCCGGAGAAAGCAGTCAAGAAGGCATCGATGAGAAGAGCGTGGTTCTTCTCCGGCCTCATGCCGGCAACACATGCGAAGACGACCGGCGCTGGTGAAGATCGATTACGGGAGAGCCTGGAGGAGCGATGCACAGGTGAGGGCACGTACGCATCGAGGGGGATGCCATTGAGAATTGTGACAACAGGACGATCAGCAAACCAGGGCCTGGCGCTCTCGGCAACTGATCGGCAGACCGCGACGGGGGTGACACCCTGGCTCAGAACGGCGTGAACGAACAACCGCGGAAGCGCCGCGCAGCGGTCGACCGTGTGAAGGGTATGCACGGCTGCGCGGGGGTAACGGCGGAGAAGCGACGAAAGAGCATAAGGGAGGGTATGGAGGTGTGTGTGGACAACGTCGGGCCGGAAGCGGCGCACAAAGGCGTCTAGCTGGACGATGCGGCGAGGATCGAAGCCGGTGCGCTTGCCGAGGTAGCACACCGAGAAGCCAGCGGCGTCGAGCTGACGCTCGAGCCAGGTGCCGCTCCGACCGCAGAGACTCACCGCGCCCACGTGGAACCTGCGGGAATCCAGGTGAGACATGAGATGGCAGACCATAACCTGGGCACCGGCGACGCAGAAGTCGGGAACCACTTGCAGGACGCGGAGCCGGCGGCCCTGATCAGACGGGGTGGGGACTGTGGCGAAAGGGCGTTGCCTAATCATCGGCGGCTTGTGAGCTGACGAGCGCCAGGAGCATGACGAGCCAGGTGACCTTCCTGTGCTCCCAGGTAAGATTGCAGACCCCGACAGACCAGACGAAGAGGACCACGAGCCAGACGCGGAAGTCGTCCTGGCGCCGCCGCACGAGAGCACAGACAACCCGGGCCAGACAAGCGACGAAGAGGCCGAAGCCCACCACACCCGTCTCCACCAGCACCGAAAGGAACGTGTTGTGGGCCACCTTCTCCCTCTGCCAGGCAGGGAGTGCAGTCACAGCGACGCGGAAGGCGCCAGAGCCGACGCCCACGAGCGGATGACGCGCAAAGATGGAAAGGGCGTGGCGCCAGACGAGCCGACGACCGCCGAGATCGCCTCCGATTATCTCGCCAGGAAGGGTCCAAAGTCGGTCGATCAGGACGCCAGGGACCAGGCGATAAAGGGCCACCACCAGGAAGAGGATGAAGAGAAGACGCACGATCATGCGTGGCTGGCGGGCCGTTGCCACGCCGCAGAAGATGAAAACGAAGACGGGAGCGCACGCAGCAAGGGCTCCACGGCTTCCGGTCAGGGCAATGGCGAAGAGGCTGAGGGGAACGTAGACCAGATTCACGATGCCCAGAAGAGGTCTACTCCCCTCCCTCTCGACACGAGGGTGGGTGAGATGCCAGGCAAGAGGCGTGCCGATGGTGACAAAGAGCGCCAGTCCGTTAGGGTTGAACTCCCCGGCGGTCAATCTGTCGAAGGCGGAGGACGATACCACCTGGCGCACGTAGCCACTGAAGAGGCATACCATGGAGGCATAGGACCCGAACACGTAGGCCTGAAGCGCGTCGGCGAGATCCGCTGTGCTGCGATAGAGATCCCAGAGGACGCACAGCATCAAGAACACCTGAAGATACGTGCGCGTGCGACTGATGGTCCAGACCAGACTACGGCTCCAGGCGAACGTCAGGATACTCCACGCGAAGAAAGCGTATGCCAGCCAATGGAACAGATCGGGATACCTCACGTATCTCTCGTCGATCACGGCTCCAACCCAGGCGACCAGGAGAAGAAAGCCAGATGTCCTGGCGATGGAGCCCAGGCGGAAGCCCAACACCTCAACCACGAGCAGGTCGTCCATGGGAAGCAAGAACACAAACGCAAGCGACAGGGTGTGAGCAAGCGTGCGTGCGCGGCCGCGGAGAGGCGGATGGGTCACCAGCTCGCCGCTCTGTCCTGGCCAGCGGGAGAGAATCCCTGCAGCCGAGCGGCGCCGATCACCCCGATGCGAGGCGGGAACGAGTGATGGACGAGCCCGGACCTCCCCACTGGCGAGCGCTCGAGTCATGGGTGCCTCGCATATCCGAGGTGTGCGGCAAGACGGCCAGCGTGGCGCATACAGGCTTCGATCTGCGCAGGGGTTAACTGACGCCGCCACGACGAATCAAAGTGGATGCCGTCGAACGGGCGCAGCCGAACCCCGTTGCCCACCACATGGTGCGGGTGGCTCTTGGCTGCTTCAGCGACATCGACGTCCGGCAACCCAAGAAGATCAAACAGCTCGCCGAACACGCGCCGGGGATGGCGACATAGCTCTTCGTACTGGAGGCGGCGATAGGCAACAGGACCGAGGCTATGTCCAAGCATCATCGCGCCGCGGTGCGTTCTCCTCCAGTATGACACGGCTTTCCTGAGACTTGCCTCATCGCCCTTATGCTTGAGGTAGCTGTTGACGAAGCCTCTGGGATCCCTGGTGAGATGCACGACCACCAGATCGGTCTCCCTGCGCTCCAACAGGAATGGCACTCGGGCCACGCTCTTCGACGTGTCAACGAAGACGTGAGCGCCGTCGACGGCGAGTGCGGCCTCGGCAATGCTCAAGGCGCGATCAATGCAGTCTCGGACAGTGGCCATGTGTCGGGTAAGCCCGAGATTCACGAGGCATTGAAACGCCATCAGCGCCCCAGATGCGCCAAACAGGAACCGATTGACCAGAGGGCCGAGACCTGTGTCGAGCTCTGTGCCGAAATCGTGCAGATCGAATGGCATGCCTTTGACCGCACATCGGCGTTGCACGTCGACCCAGAACGAGCATTGTTCGATCTCCACACCACACGAACAGGGGTACGCCTGAATGCGCCCGGTCCGAAACAGCCTCCCGATGACGTTGGACAACTCCCCGACGCTGACCACGTTGGGGTGAGCGTTCATCAGCCGCGCGAAAAGCGTTGAGCCGGAATAGGCCGTTGCAGCCAGGGTGACGTAGCGAATGGGATGACCCATCTGAGAAATCACCGGGTGATCCTCCGCCGCGAGGCCGCTTTCCTCAGTAGGGCTTCAAACCGCTCTCCTTGGGCGTCCCAGCTGTGTCTCCGATCCACAAGAGATCGGGCGCGCTTTGCCATACAGACAGCCTCCTCACTTTCCAGCGCGTCTCGGATTCGAGCCACAAACCCGTCGGCGCAGTCTGCGACGAAGAGATGGCGACCGTGGCGGAGGGAGAGCCCTTCGACGGCGGAAGGAGTGGCAACGATACGACATTCCATCGACGCTGCCTCCAGGACCTTGTGTTTGATCCCGGTTCCGTAGCGAAGGGGGGCCACGAAGACATCAGCCCCCGCATAGTAAGGCCGCACATCTGGCACGAAGCCGGTGGTCACGACGTGGTCAGAGACGGGAAGGGGAGTGGACGGGCCAGGACCCACGAGAACCAGCTGCGCGCGGGCATAGTGCACGAGCAGCCGGGGCATCAGGTCCTGGATGAGCCAGCGTGCAGCATCTTCGTTGGGGTGGTAGCGGAACACACCGACGAACACCAGGACGGGCCTGCCGGGCAGTTCAGCTTTCTCGTATCCGCCCGTCGGGCTGAAGTGATCCGTGTCGCACCCGTTTTCGACCACCGCCGGGGATCCCAGCTCTCGCTCGACCATGTAGCGGGCGTCGACCCGAGAGTTGACGACGGACAGCGTCGCCCGGGCGTGCAGGGAGCGCTCAAACTCACGCAGCGGCCTGAACAGCCAACTCCACACAGCCCGCCTCCACCCTGGGGAGAGCCGGGACAGCCTCAGCGCAGTGTTGCGGCTGACACAATCGACCGCGTCCAGCACGGTGGGCGTACGGACACCGTCTACGTACTGCATGGACACAAGATCCGTGACCCAGATGACGTCGTTCTCGGGGGCAAGACGTCGGATAGCCTCCACCACCTGCGAGAACTCCCTGGGGAACTTGATGCGCGTTTCGGACAGGCACAGACCACTGAGCCTGGTGCGGACCTTCCTGCAGACGGTGGTATGCCGGGATCGCAGGTCGAAGGAACGGACAGTCCGGAACAGATCAGCCTGGCCCTCGATCTGTTGAACATCCACGAGGGCCTGGGACCGATAGTACGGGTACACGAGGGAGAGCGCGTGGCGACGGCCGACCACGCGAAGCAGCTGATAGGGCCTTCGACTCCCGGCTCGGCTGAGGGAAGGAATGTCCTGGCTCACCACTAGTATTCGCATGGGGCTGGACCTCGCGACGAGTCGAACTGAGGGTCACCGTAGAAGCGGAGAATCGCATCCGCTGCCGCTGCCGCCCTCTTTCCGTCGAATCGGGTGAGCCGCTCCAGGATGAACGCTTCGCGGTCAGCCCTTAGCGCGACGCTGATCTCTGCAGGTGATTCGATGGCCGCCGTAAGCACGTCCTTGAGCCCATGGGGAGTATCCGCCCGGAGCGCCGCACCGGCGTTGGCGTACCCATCCGGGTAGTAGTGGCCGTTGTAGGGAAGGTCGATCATAGGCCGGTTCGTCAGCAGCATGTCCACCCCGATCGTCGAACCGTTGGTGATGTGAACGTCACCGCAGACCACCGCTTCCTGCGGAGACAACTCTGACCGGGTGACAGAGTATCGTAACCCGGGACATCCGGACAGCACGGTCTCGTACACGCCCGCCTGCCACTCGGCAGGATGGAGCTTCACCAACAAGACGCACGACAGCTGAGCGACCACCCCAGCAACGGTCCGAAGAATCTCGCTCAATTGGGATGGAGCCCCTGGGCCGGTCAACGGTGACAGGGCGAGCAAGATCACCGGCCTCTCGCACCTCATACCCAGGCGGGAGAGGCTGCGGGCGCGTACCTGTTGCCGTTCAGCCAGCAAACAGTAGAGAGCGTCCGTTGCCACAAACCCGATCGGCTCGACGGCACCAGGGCGCTGGGGGTTGTGGAACGGATCCTGATGGTATGGGCCACAAGCGAGAAGCTTGTCAACCGGCGTCGACCCCATACCGCCGTGACGGAAGATCTGGCCAAACTGAACGGCGACGACCTTCACCCCGATGTGGTGTGCGCCCGCGATGAGGGCTCGTTGCAGCGCCGGGCGCTCATCGTGCACCACCAGGCGCTCAAGGTTGAGACGCCGGAATGCATTCACAGCGGTCTGATGGCCAAAGACGTAACCAGGAAGGACGCCGAACACGGCCTGCTGGAGGATGAAGTTGACCACCCCGGTGTACTCCCGGACGCTCCTTACCACTGCCCGCTGAAGCGAAGGAGCACGAAGTGCCTCCCCGAACCGGCGCGATGCTTGGCAGAGTGTGATCAGAGACCGTAGACATCCAGGGACAGTGGACAGCTGAGCCAGAGACACGGCGGGGCACCGCCTGGCCCATGGTTCCGACACGGTGCAGCGACCGGTGAGAAGGAAGCCCACCGGGACGCCGCTGTCCGTCAACTCCTGAGCGATGGGCAGTTGATTGGCGGACATCTTGGCATTGGGGACTTCGATCCACACCCTGCGTGCAGACGTCTTGGGCATGGGAAACAACCTCGATGTGAGCACCGGCCAGAGCATCGCCACGGGGCGAGATAGGACGTGCAGGACATGGAGTCGTGATGGGCGCGCCTCAGCGAAGTGACTGCCCAGGTTCAGCAGGATCTTGTCGAAGGCCGGCCGCGGCTTCTCAGCAACTGAGCATGCCAGCCCGTGTTGCTGTGCGGCCGTAAGCCAGGCGTGGGTTGCTTCTGACGGTGCATAGATCAACACCAGGCTCTCAGGCCCCTTGGCAGCAACGTACTGCGAGGCTAGATCGAGGTGCTCGAAGAAATGGGTTAGGCTGCCCACGGCGGCGGCCTCCGCCGCGAACAAGAGATCGATACCGTCGGCACTCAGCTTCTCTCTGATCGGCACGCCCCCCACCGATACGTCACACAGTCGATCCCAGATCCGTCGGGCGCGAGCCCGGTACTCCGTCGTCGGATGTCGTGGTCGCACCTCGTCAGGCAGACAACGCAGGTCCAGACCGGGAAACGACGCGGGGTCCTGCGGCGTGTAGCAGAGCAGGAGGGGTTCGCCCTTTCGAGCAGCTCGCCTTCTCGCCTTGCGCTCTACGGCCCGGTCAGGGCACACGATGATCTCACGCACGCGTCCCACCCGTCGCACTGATTGCCCCACGGGAACTCGCCGGGCGAGTTGGGACCGGAACCCGGTTTGGTTCATCCGTTGATGGCACTCCTTTGCAGAGACCGGTAGGCTGCCAGGTTCACGCCGCCAGCCAGGAGAGCCAGAGTCACAGCCTTCGCCATTGCCACGCTCTCAATCGTCCCCAGGTAACGAATGCCCAGCCATCCGAGCACGTACATCAGGCCCAATGCACCCGCCAAGAGGACGGTGTATTCGCGCATGCGGTTGAGCGTCGTGAACACAGCGGCACTCGATCGCAGGCAGGCGAAATACCCAGCCACGATCATCCATCGAGCAGCCGGTATGCCATCCGCGTATCGCGGCAGCAGGAAGGATATCACTGGTCCGACTGCACAACACAGGACCAGCGTGGGAACCAGGAGCAAGACCGCATTGTAGAGCACTGGAAGAAACGCAAGTCGTCCCAGAGAAGATGCCTGCCTCGTCTTGCCGAACCGGAACGCCATATGCGAATAGAGAACCCTGTTGCAGGAGGTGGGCCAGACAGCCATGGCTGCCTGGGCAGCTGTCGCCACCGAGTAACGACCGAGGGCCTCCGGGCCCAACATCCCTGCGATCAGTGTATGGTCTCCAACCATCAGCAAGCTGTAGACGTGCGCTCCCACGACGACCTTTAGCCCCACCCTGACTAAGTCCCGGAGGGCCCTCACGTCCCACGAGAGACGAAATGGAATTGGCCGCCAGGCGTGGCGCAGCGCAAGGCCCACCGGCAGCATCCCTGCACAGCGAATGAAGAGACCCACCCAATCGCCGAGAAGGACCAAGCCGAGGCTGAGTACCAGGTACCCCGACTCAGCGATCTGTATCCATCCAAGCATCCAGAAGTCGCGCCCGCTCCGATACAGGACCTCGTAGTAGGACCAGAGTGGATTTGCAGCGGCGGGCAGGGTAAACAGCGCGAGAGCGACCAGGGTCTTGGGGCTGCTGCCCCGTGATCGTGCCGAGACCAGAGCGACCAGAACGATCAACACATTCGCGATCGATCTGACAGCCGCGTGCGTACCAGCCGCATGCGCCCTGCTCACCGCCAGGTCTTGATCGCCAGCCCCTTGATGGAGTGCATACTGGCGCGTGAGCCCTTTCAGAACCCCGAGCTCGAGAAGGCTCATATACGTGTTGAGCAGCGCAACACTCTTCCACACCCCAATATCCTCGGGCAATACCAGGCGCGCCACGACCACCGTGCACCCCATGTGCACAAACCCCTTGAGTGCGCTTGATAGAGCGTAGAGCGCTGTTCCCTTTGATTCACCGGCCTGGAGTGCTCTCAACACAGGCCCGAGGAGCTTTCTGACGATCTCGGCTCGTTGGGACCTTTTCCAGATCGAAGTCGCTGACAGACCCACTCCTAGCCTCGCTCGCCGATGACTCCCGCCGGAATGCCTGCTGCCACCGAATACGCCGGAACATCCTTTGTCACCACCGACCCGGCTCCGATGACGGACCCGGCTCCAATTTCCACACCCTTCGTAACCACAGCCCCGCTCCCCAGCCAGCAATCCGCGCCGATTCTCACCGGCCTGGCGATGGCACCCTGCTCACAGATCAGCCTATCCACGTCGGCAAATCGATGATCGCCCGCCACGATGTGGACAAAGGGGCCCAGGATCGTATGGTGGCCGATGGCCACCTCGCCCTCAATGACGGAGTTCTGACCGATCCAGACCCCATCGGCGATTTCAATGCACTTGCTGCCAGACTTGATGACCGCATAGGCGGCTGCCACCACCTCCCTGCCGAGTGTGATCGTGCCACCCACAGCCCTCATCTCCGCGTGATGATGGATCCTTGTGGAGCCTCCAATCCCGATCCGGCCTTGTCTGCATACGAAGCGCGCCCCCCTTCCCACACACACGTCGTCCGATAGACGAATGTCGGTACCACCCCATACCGTGAACCAGCCTTCCCCACGACACTCCGCTCCGCGGCGCCCAAACTGAGCCATCGCCAACCGCCCCAGAGCGCGGTCTCGTAATCGAACACATACCACCGCCAGGGCGCCCAGCAAGATCAGAACCCGCCTTCAGCAACCAGAGCGCCCGTCAGAGGGGTCCCCCTCCTCGCGTCGTCCGCTGCCCGTCGCCCCAGGATCTCGCCTAGATACCGGGTATGCAGCCCGTGCCCCGCTCGAATCGAACGCACATTCCTCCTCGTGAACCGCTCACCTGCCTTGACATCCTCAACCACGAACAATGACCGCCGGGCGACCCTGCTCTCTCGCTCCTGGTCCGTGACGTCGTAGCGCACCCTGCCCAGCGCGTTCTCAGCCACGCGGATCGCCTCCACCATTTCCTTGAACTCGTGAGGCTCCACCGAGAACGCACTGTCCGGGCCACCATCGGCGCGGGACAGCGTCAGGTGCTTCTCGACGATGCAGGCACCCAGCGCCACCGCCGCCACCGGCACCCCGATGGCCAGCGTATGGTCAGAAAGGCCAACGGGGACGTCAAACGCCTCGGCCAGATGAGGGATAGTACGCAGGTTCACCTCCTCCGCTGGCGCCGGGTAGGCACTGGTACACTTGAGCAGCGCCAACTGGCGAGCCCCTGCCTCTCGGATCGTACGGATCGCCTCATCGATTTCGCAGAGGGTGGCCATCCCGGTGGACAGAATAACCGGCTTATGGGTCTGAGCCACTCTACGCAGCAGCGGCAGATCGACCAGCTCGAAAGACGCAACCTTGTAGGCTGGCACGTCCATCTCCTCCAGGAAATCTACCGCCGTGTCGTCGTAGGCTGTGGAGAACAGATCGAGACCGAGGTCATTCGCAATCTGCGCTAGCGCGGGCTGCCACTCCCAGGGCATATGGGCCTCTTCGTACAGACTGTAGCGTGTGCGGCCCTCCCAGGGTGACCCCTTGCCACATCGAAACAGATCCGAGTCAACGTCGATCGTCAGAGTATCCGGCGTGTAGGTCTGCAGCTTGATCGCCTCAGCTCCATTCTCCTTCGCCGTCTCAATCAGTCTGACCGCATGGTCGAAATCCTGGTGGTGATTCGCCGACATCTCCGCGACGATGTAGGCAGGCAACCCCTGTCCAATCTCTCTGCCAGAGATCTCAAACCCGGATGGTACGTCGTGCATTCCACCCTCCCTCCGCGGCGCTGCGTCCTGCTTCTCACAGCCGGACCGCGTCGCCCCGACCGACTTCGGCGCAGACCAGCCTGCGACCCATCAGCCCTCGAGGAGCCCCAGCTCCCGAGCGTCCTCACGCCGCAGGCCCATGACCACCACGTCGTGCACCTCATCCCCCCGGCGATACTCGTCGCGCAGGATCTTCTCGACACAGAAACCCAACCGCAGGTTCTTTCTGATGTTCCGATGATTCGTGGACAGGGTACGCCCGTAGATGTACTGCAGGTCTAGACGACGGAAGCCGAACGGGAGCCACCGTCGATACGTCTCCGTTGCCAGCCCCTCGCCCCACTGCGTGCGATCACCGAGCAGTATGCCCACCTCCGCCGTCGCCTCCTGGGGCTCAATGCGGGTGAAGCTCACGGTCCCAATGGGCCGCCTTGCCTCCCGCAGGCATATGACGTAATCCAACCGATCGGGTTTTGGACGGCGAAACCACTCAAGGTGAGATTCCACAGTAAGCGTCCTGTCAGAGAAGAGCCACTTGCGGATCGCGGGATCGTTTCGCCATTCCACGATCAACTTGGCATCCTTCTCTCGCATCGGGCGCAGCGTCACCCTCTCCGCTCGCAGTATCACATCGCCCCTCCCGGGTCGCTCAGCCTGGCGTTCAGGTCGCCCCGCTCAGCCTGCCTCACAGGGACTTCTGCTGCACACCACGGTTGATCTCTTCCCACTCCGGATGCCTTTCCAGTGCGGACAGCACGTCGACCCACGAGAACCGGTCGTGGCCGAGATGCTCATAGATCCGCCGGACGAAGGCCAGATCCTGCGGCGTGTCGACCGTCCAACGCATCTGGGACAGGTCCTCATCATTCGTGACGCCGTGGGCTCGAAAGAGCTCAGCGTGGCGCCGGACGTAGGGCGTCACGTGTTCCCGCCAGGCCGGGTTATCGTCCATGCACCACGCCCGCTCCAGCGCATCGAAGCGCACCACCTCGGTGTCCAGGCCCCTGGGAAACGTGCGGTTGGGCGTCGTGTTGCTGACATAGTCGACCTGCGGCTGCCGCGCCAGAAACTCCTCCACCACCCGGTCCACCAGTTCCCAGTCAATGAGAGGACAGTCGGACGTCACCCGGACGACGGCATCCGCCTGGTACGCCTTCGCGCTTCGGTAGTACCGGTCCAGCACATCCCGCTCACTCCCTTGGAAATAGGGCCACTCCCGATCTCGGGACAGCTCCACAATCGCGTCGTCGGCCGGCTCCACCGTCGTCGCGACCACCACGTCGTCCAACCTCTCCGCTCGAGCAAGGCGGTCCATGACGCGTGCAAGCATGGGCTCGCCGGCCAGGTCCAGCAGCACCTTTCCCGGCAGACGAGTGCTACCCATCCGCGCCTGAACGATCGCAACGACCCTCATCGCCTGTACACTCCGATCACCTTGCGCACCGCGGCGATCACGTCGTCCACATCCTCATCGCTCATGCGTGGGAAGATGGGCAACGTCACGAGCCGCCCGTAGGCCTCCTCAGCCACCGGGCACAGACCGGGGCTCGTGCCGAACCGCTCGCGGTAGAAGGGATGCAGGTGCACTGGCATGTAGTGCACGTTGACGCCGATCCCCTCCGCCACCAGCGCAGCGAAGATCTGGGCGCGGTCCGCCGTGAGCTGACCGGGATCAAGCCGGATCACATACAGATGGTAGGCGTGAGAGATCTCTTGGCCCACCGCCAGGGGCTCCACAGCCGGCAACTCGGCAAAGGCCTCGTCATAGCGCCGCGCAATCGCCTGCCGCCGCTTCAGCCACGCGGGCAGCTTGCGCAGCTGACTCAGCCCCAGCGCGCATTGCACGTCGGTCAGGCGATAGTTGTGACCCAGATCGACCATCTCGTAGGTCCAGCAGCGTTGCACCTCCCGCTGACGATGATCGGTGGCGATCCCGTGGTTGCGGAACACCCGCATCCGCCGCGCCAACTGGGGATTGCCGGTCGTGACCATCCCGCCCTCGCCAGTGGTGATGTGCTTCACCGGGTGGAAACTGAACGCGGTCAGGTCCACTAGTGAGCCCACGGGACGCCCTTTGTAGCTGCCCCCCACAGCGTGACAGGCGTCAGCCACCACAATCAGATTGTGCTGATCTGCTACGGTCTCCAGTGCATCATAATCGCACGCTTGTCCGGCGTAATCTACGGCCACGATCGCCCTGGTGCGCGGGGTGATTCCCCTCTCGACCTCCGCAGGGTCCAGAAGCAACGTATCGGCATCGACATCCACGAATACCGGCCTCCCCCCCTGAAACACCACGCAGTTGGCGCTGGCCGCAAACGTCATCGACGGAACGATCACCTCGTCGCCTGGACCCACGCCCAGGGAGTACATGGCGGCGTGGAGCGCTGCGGTCCCGTTGCTCACCGCGACGGCCTCTGTGGCACCTACGAAATCGGCAAACGCTTCTTCAAACTCGTCTACCTTCGGCCCTGTGGTCAGCCAGTCGGAGCCCAGGACCTGGACCACAGCGGCGATGTCGTCCTCATTGAGCCACTGCCGACCGTAAGGTAAACGTTCCTTGCGAACCGGCACTCCCCCCTCAATGGCCAGCCTGTTGTCCATCGGCCTCTCCGATCATTGAGCGTAGCTCCTTGACGGTGAGCCACCAACCGTTCTCGTTGCTGGCGTACCTGTACCCATCTGAGAGTGGTCGCCCCTCGCTCCAGTTGTCCTGGTTCCACCACGGATGCACGGGCTGGATCACGAAGCGATCCTTCAACTCTAACGCGTAGCGCGACTCGTCGCGGGAGATGAGCACCTCGTGGAGCTTCTCGCCCGCCCGAATGCCGATGAACTCCACACGGCATCCAGGTGCCACCGCCTGGGCCAGGTCCATGATCCGCATGCTCGGGATCTTGGGCACGAAGACCTCGCCACCGTGCATCTCCTCGATGCAGCTGATCACGAAGCGCACGCCTTGCTCCAGCGTCAGCCAGAAGCGGGTCATCCGTCTATCCGTGACCGTAACGCTGCCCCTCTCGCGCTGCCTCTTGAAGACCGGGATCACGCTGCCGCTGCTGCCCACCACGTTTCCATAGCGCGTGCAGCTGAATCCCGGGTACCTGCCTCCGGCGTAGGCGTTGCTCTGGACGAAGAGCTTCTCGGCGCACAGCTTGGTCGCACCGTACAGGCTGATCGGATTCACCGCCTTGTCCGTGCCGAGCGCGAGCACCTTCTTGACATCCGTATCCAGCGCCGCATCGATGACGTTCCGCGCCCCGATGACGTTGGTCATGATCGCTTCGATCGGATTATACTCGCAGGCGGGCACCTGCTTCAGCGCCGCTGCGTGCACGACGATATCCACGCCGTTCATCGCGCGGCGCAGCCGCCTCAGATCACGTCCGTCGCCGATGAAGTAACGTACGTTGCGATGATCAAGCCCCGCCATCCGCATCCGATGCTGCTTGAGTTCGTCTCGGCTGAAGATAATCAGCTTCTGCGGACGATACTCCTGTAACATAATCTCCGTGAATTTCCTGCCGAACGAGCCCGTACCACCGGTGACGAGGACAACCTGATCACCCCAGTCCATGCGTGACATCTCCCGGTTCTAACCGCGGTTCACGATTCCGCTCGAGCCTGCACCTGTCACCGCCTCCAACACAACCATTGGCCCCTGCTCCAATTCCCGCCTCCACCCGTCGTTGCCCCGGTCTTCAACACCGACCCTACCACGTGCGCCCCCGCGAGCCGGAGGCTCTTCACCGCCTCTCGCGCGGCGAGCTGCCGCGTCCACCTCACCTCCACAACCAACACGACGCCGTCCACCTGCTGCGCCAGGACCACACCCTCCGCTGCAGCCAGCACGGGCGGGCCGTCGACCACCACCAGGTCTGCCTCGACCAGCAGGTCGTCCAGGAGCTCGCCCAGGTGCCAGGAAGCTCCCAGTCTCGCCCGATCGGCTGACGACTCGACGGTCGCCAGGCAGCCCAGCCCCTCCACCGCCGTCTGGTGCACCGTCCCCTCCCACGGCCCTTCCTGTGTAGCAGCCATCGATCCCGTCTCCGAGAGCCAGCCGGCGACACCAGACCCTGGGGACTGACCCCGGTCGGCCCCTACCAGCACCACCCGCAGGCCAGCACGTGCAGCGACGGCCGCGAGACAGGCCGCGATGCAGCTTCGCCCATCTACGGCCACGGGGCTGGTCACCAGCACAGTGCGCAGCGAGCCACCGGCCCCCAGCGA
>JAWLCP010000004.1:60760-65265 GCA_041687115.1 Anaerolineae bacterium | reverse complement strand
ACCTCGTCGATGGTCGGCTCCTGACCGGAGACCGGCCGGCCGAGCAGCGCGGCGGTGGAAGCTGCGTGAAGCGCGTACGGCGCGGCGGTCAGCTCCTGCCGGCCCAGGTCGACGTAGCTCCCCTCGCCCGCGCAGTCGACCTCCACGCCCAGCCAGCGGGCGTCGCCGTCGAAGGCGCCGCTGCCGAAGTCCAGCTGCACGGTGAAGGTGCCGTCGCTGATCGGCTGATCCGGCTCGTTCTGCGCTGCGCCCACCGGATCGCCGCCCTCCGCGGCGTCGTAGAGGATGAACCGCAGGTCACACGTCCCCGTGACCGGCTCCCCGTCCTCCGTCAGTTGTCCCTGATAGGTGAAGCCGGTGCCCAGCGGAGCCGCAGCAGCGGCGGGCAGGGCCTCCGCGCCCTTCTGGGCGCTCCCCGGCCCCGCGTCCTGGGCCAGGGCGGCGCCGCTGATCATGAGCGCTGCCAACGCTAGAGCCCCGACGATAAGCAGGAAACGTCGTCTATTCATCGCTGTTCCTCCCTTCGAGTTACCTGACGACAAGCGGCAGGAAGATCTCGTGGTCGGCCGGCTCGGCGCCGATCTCCGTCACCACGGCCACACTCCCCGCTCCACTGACCCCTTCAGCACAGGAGACGGTGTAGTTGTCATTGGTGATGGTCTCGGTGGCGCTGACTGTGAACGAGCGCGTGAGCGAGCTCACCGCCGACAGGTTGTCCACCGACCAGGAGACCGTGCCGTCAACCTGCTCGCCCCCGTCGCTGGCTGCGATGAAGGCCGCCCCCAGCGGCAGCACGTCGGTGATCACCACCGATGAGGCGAGCGCGCTGCCGGTATTGGTCACCACAATGGTGTACGCGATGGGCTCGCCGGCCTCGGCCTCACTCGGGCCAGACTTGGCGATGGACAGAGCCGGTAGATCCTCGCCCTGCTCTGCGCCCACGCCACACCAGTATCCAGCGCAGAGCTGGTAGGGCGTCTGGCTCGCCGGCCCCGCCACCGCCTGGCCGACGGTGAAGTTCAGCACATAGGGGCTCTGCTCGACGCGACCACCGCCTCCGCCGATGACGTGGCGGATGATCTCCAGCCCGGGCGGCGGGGCGGCCCGGGCCATACCTGCCAGGAGCGATAGAGCGAGTAGAACTAGAATCAACATCTTGGTTCTCATGGTCTTCCTCCTGTCGCCGCTTAGTAGACAACGACCACGATGTCGCCGTTCTGACGAATCCCGTCCGGGTCCCAACACTGACAGGTCAGCGTATCACTGGAACTGCCCGGGCGGCACGTGACACCTAGAGCGGACGCAGTGGTGGCGGTGGCCGACCAGTAACGATCCGATAGGTCGAAGTTGAAGTCTATGGTGCAGACACCGTCCAGAGTCAAGTTACCCGTAACCGTGACCGGATCACCCACATTGTTGAAGGAGTATTGCACCGTCGACAGGTTGTAGCAGCTGATCTTGGCCGCAGCCTTGACCAGGCCATTGTCGTCCCTTCCCTGCTCCACATCACCTTCAACGCGGACATCACCCACGAAGCGGCCCGCATCCCCTCCGGCCGAGTTCCATCCCTGTACACCCCAGCCGCTCGCGGAGTTGCTGACCCCCAGGACACCCGCGCCCAGACCGAAACTCTCTCCGCGGACGCCGTAGTTGGTACCCGCTCCATCGGCCTCGGCATACACGCCGTAGTACGCGTCAAGCTGGAATCCGGTTCCCTCATCCAACCGATTCACCTCTACGGAGGTGTCGGCATCGGAGATGACGGCCCCTGGCCGAAGGCTGAGGGCATAGGGGACCGGCAGCAGCTCCTCACATCCCACGCCTGTGCCGCCGACCTCCACCTCCAGCCACAACCCCTGACCGTTGAAGTCGTCCTGGTTCACGGTCAGCACCACGTCGAACACACCGTCGTTCACCTGGACGCTGCCGGCGTCGATGGTGTCCACTACGGTGGAGCAGCCGTCGTCGGAGTAGAGCTTGAAGACCATCTCGCGCACGCCGTCGACGGGCGTGCCGTCGTCCGTCAGCGTGCCCTGGTAGGAGATCTTCTGCCCCACCGTGGCCGCTATCGAGAGACTCTCCGCGCGCGGTTCCGCCCCGGAATCGGACCCCTGCGCCTGGGTCATACCCACCGCCAGGGCCAGCAGCAGTCCCACAGCTAACATACTGATAGACGTCCATCGCCTCTTCATCTTCGTACCTCCTGAGATTCGAGAGTCTAAACACCGCCACATTCCTGCGGGCGGCGATTGCGCATCCATGAGAGCGCTGCGTCGAGACAAATGCGGTCGATCACCTCCTTCCCTGTTGGCCGCCGGGGGACTGAGCCTGACCGTCCTTCGAGAGCGGCGGTGCGGTCTGAGCCTCCAAGAAGTCGAATAGGTCTTTCAGGTTGGCAAATCCGTACCGTTTCCGTGTCCCTGGGGTCTCCAGCAGGGCTCGCCAGATCAGTTCCCCGTCGTCACTGGTCTGCCAAAGGCGCAAGAGGTAGGAGCGGTAGCCTTTGTCCATCGCCACGTCAGTCTATCATCCGATCGTCATAAAACCGTCAGAGGGGTTGGTCGGCCACCTGGGAAGAGGCAGGAGCGAGCTCGTGAAAGGCGATTGCCCTGCCCAGGGGGGGCATTCGCCTTTCCCCGCCACCTGGGGTATAATCCGCTCGACCCTCTCGTTTACAGGATAAGACTGCCAAATATGCCGCGATTGACGATTTCTCTGTTCGGCGCTCTGCAGGTAACCCTGGACCGCGCGCCGATCACCGATTTTGCCACCGACAAGGCCCGCGCCCTGCTGGTTTACCTGGCCGTCGAAGCGCACGAATCCCATCGACGGGACGAGTTGGCGGGCCTGTTGTGGCCGGAGCAACCCCAGCGCAAGGCTCGTCACAACCTGCGGCAGACCCTCTCCTACCTGCGCCAGGCCATCGGCGATGACCGGTCAGACTCCCCGTTCCTCCGCGTGGACCGTCTGACGATTCAGTTCGACGCCGATAGCGATCATTGGTTGGACGTCGCCGCGTTTGCAGAGTTGGCGGAGACGTCCCGGCGCCATGGCCACCGCCGCCCGGATGCCTGCGTGCCGTGCATGCGGCGGATGGCTCAGATGGCCAAGCTCTACCAGGGGGAGTTCCTGGCCCAGTTCTTCCTGAGCGACAGCACTGCCTTTGAGGAGTGGGCCTCCCTCCACCGGGAGTGGTTCCACCGCCACGCCGCGGAGGCGCTATTCCACCTCTCCCGCTATCACGAAAGGCGTACGGAGTACGCCGAGGCGCGCCAGTACGCCCAGCGCCTGGTGGACTTGGAGCCCTGGCACGAGAGAGCGCACCGCCAGCTCATGCGTCTGCTGGCACTGGATGGGCAATGCAGCGCGGCGCTGGCCCAGTACAAGGTCGTCAGGCAGGTGTTGGCCGAGGAGCTGGCTGTCGAGCCGAGCCCCAAGACGGTGGCCCTACACGATCGGATTCAGGCGGGCGCGGCGCTGCATCCGAAGGCACCCTTCAGTAACCTGCCGCCGCCCCCGACCCCTTTCGTCGGACGCGAGGAGGAGTTGAGCGACCTCGCCACCCGGCTGGCTGATCCCGAGTGCCGGCTCCTGACCCTGGTTGGCCCAGGAGGGATCGGTAAGACCCGCCTCGCGCTGGAGGCGGCGGCCGAGCACGTCGGCGCCTTCGAGGACGGGGTGGCATTCGTTTACCTCGCTGCCGTCGATTCGCCCGACACGCTGGTGCTGGCGGTGGCGGATGCCCTGGGCTTCTCCTTCCACGGACGCG
The DNA here is from genome assembly GCA_041687115.1 of Anaerolineae bacterium. GTDB lineage: Bacteria > Chloroflexota > Anaerolineae > B4-G1 > B4-G1 > SKLM01. The sequence continues at coordinate 61,496 of JAWLCP010000004.1, read as the reverse complement.
AGGACCCGGCCCGTCAGCTGCTGGACTACGTGCGCGAGAAATCTCTGCTGCTGGTCCTGGATACGATGGAACATCTCCTGGACGGCGTAGACTGGCTGATCGACCTGCTCCGGTGCGCGCCCCGGGTCGTCATGCTCGTCACGTCCAGGGAGCGGCTCAGTCTGCGCGAGGAATGGGTCTACGCCGTCGGTGGACTGACGTATCCGGAGGCCACCACAGACGAAGCCCCGTCAGGCGGCAAGACGTGGAGCGTCAAGTCGTATGACGCGGTCGAGCTATTCCAGCGGCGGGCGGAGCAGGTCGATCGCCATTTCTCGCTGTCGGACGCCAACGTGGCTCCAGTGGGACGCATCTGTCGGCTGGTGGAGGGGATGCCCCTGGCCATCGAGCTGGCCGCAGCGTCAGCTGCCTCGCGGTCCTGCGACCAGATCGAGCGCCAGATCGAGCGCAATATTGACGTCCTCACCACCTCTCTGCGGAACGTGCCCGACCGCCAGCGGAGCATCCGGGCGACCTTCGAGCACTCGTGGAATCTACTCTCGGACCAGGAGCGCGCGGTCTTCAAGAAGCTCTCTGTGTTCCGGGGTGGATTCCGCGCCCGGGCGGCGGAGGCGGTGGTGGGAGCATCCGTGCCCACGCTGTCCGCTCTGGTCGGCAAGTCGCTCCTGGTGCGGGCGTCTGATGGGCGCTACCACGTGCACGAGCTCTTGCGGCAGTACGCCGCCGAGAAGCTGCA